>QWQF01000300.1 GCA_003669125.1 Planctomycetota bacterium | reverse complement strand
CTGACGACTCCAGGATGGAATCTCACGGGCACGGGATGGTGACTCATGGCTCCGGGATGATGTCGCAAGCGTCCGGGATGGGGACTCACGAGTCCGAGATGATGCGTGACAACTACGGCTTCCATTCGCGGGCGAATTGCAGGGCGCGTTGGCGGACGGGGTCGCTGAGGGTCTGGTCCGCCGAGAGGGCGGCGAGCCATTCGGACTGCGGTTGGACCTGGTCTCGCAGGAAGTGAAGCAGACTCAGGGCCTCACGCTCCGCTCGCAACTCTGGAGTCCATGAGTGCGAGGTCAGGCTGGCGCATAATGATTCAGGCTGGCGCATAATGATCAAGAGGGACTTCGAGGGTTCGTTGCGTTGGAACTGTGCCACGTCCGATCTCGGCAACGCGGCGGAGTATTGAGGCGTGGAAATAACGCGCGCCACAGACGTCGCAAACGCCAATCGGCACGTCTTCCAGGATGACAAAGTCTCCCTTGTGCCGTAGTGCCTCACGTTCGACTCGCCGCTCGCGGACGGTCCCCGCACAGTGCTCGCAAGAAAAATCGTACATGCCAGACACCTCACTTGATTTCGTAAACGGTAATGATGAGGAGTTGGTCGTGCTCCACAAATCGGCCCACCACTGCGACCGGCGTGACTTGGTCAGTCGCATTGCCGATGACCACGAAGCGAGTACCACGCGGATCTACGCAGTCGTATTCGCAGTGTCGCCAAGGATTGTCGAAACGCTTTCGTGGTCGAACCAATAAGGAATCCTGCCCGGAGCCAGAAAAAAGGCGAGGCCATCGCGATAAGCCAAGGCGTGTGGATGATCGACTTCAAATCGTTGACCACCGGACAACTCGATCGTGAAGGGATGAAATGGACGACGTTCGCTAAGCGTTTCAACGAGGGTTTGAAAGTTCTCGACAGTCATGATTGTCTTTCGCTGAAATTGAATTGCTGATGGACAACAACAATGTAGCTCTCGCGCTCCGCGAGGGGAAAGTCGGGGGGCGTTATTTCCATTCGCGGGCGAATTGCCGGGCGCGTTGGCGGACGGGTTCGCTGAGGGTTTGGTCGGAGGAGAGGGCGGCGAGCCATGCGGACTGCGGTTGGCCCTGGTCTCGCAGGAAGTGAATCAGACTCAGGGCCTCACGCTCCGCTCGCAACGTGGGATGGCCGCCCTCGGCCGTCTGTGGTTCGCACTGCTGGCCTGTCATCAGTCGGCTTCAGCCGACTCCCCATTTGCCACCAGCTTGAGCTGGTGGTCGGCAAATCCACAGCACCGATGAGTCGGCTTCAGCCGACTTGGGACTTGGTCTTCAGACTTCCGCATTCGGAACACAGAATGAATCTGCCTGTGGTCGGCAATGATGTCTGAAGACCGATCATCAAGCCGGCTGAAGCCGGCTACTGGTCGCGGTACTCAACCGATCCACCGGCTGAAGCCGGTGGCAAATGGGGAGTCGGCTGAAGCCGACTGATCCGAGCTTCGGCTTCCTCAATTCAATGAGTCGCGCCCCTTTTTCGTTTTGGCTGGGTGGATTCCCGGCGGCAAATAGCCCTGCTCGTCGAATGCTGAGATCACTTCGTCGGCTCCTTCGAGGGCTTGGCCTCGGTGTCTTTCAGCGTCGCCTGGGCCTGATCGAGTGGCTTCTGCCAGTCGGCGGCCTGTTCCGGTTTCTCCCAAGCGACAGAGAGATCGACGAGCCGTTGAATCGCTTCGGGCAGGCGGGTCTTGGCGGGGAGTGGGGTAACGCGGGGTCGGGTGTGCGAATTTCAGAAATTGCCGCCAAACCGTTTTCCAATTTCCAAGCTCACTACGGCAATTTCTGAAATTCGCACACCCGACCCCTACTCACTCAGGGCGCATCGTTAGGGAGTGGATTCGGGTTCAGAAACGGTGCCGGAGCCTGTCGGCGGTATTGCACGAGTGGCCAGGATGGCCTCAACTTTCGGTCGGTCCTCGGCCCGAACTGGGACTAGGAATTCGATTTTGACGCGTTTCTCTTTGAACGCCCTGAGCTGAACTTCGAGGATGAGGCATGAATCCGCACCGTCTGAAACCCATCGTTGCCCGGTGATGGTCTCCCAACGGCAGACACGTTCGCCGAAGTCGATCGCTCTGTCGCGTAGCACCGTTTGCGCGAACACTTGACGTGTTAGGTAAGTGCCGAAAAACACTATCATCCCTCCGAACGCAAAGCCAAAGCGCGCCGGTGCGAAGTCTTCGTTGCCGAAATATACGAGCAACAGTACCAGTACCCCCACAGACAGGACGGTGAATCCGCCGATCAGTCCGACCGATCGATACTTGTCTCGTCGTGAGCGACTCCAGGCAGACGATGCAGTATTACCAAGAAAAAACAGAACAAAGCAAATAGGTCCGGGCCAAAAGTGACCCAACAACCAACACGAAACCAGCAATAACGACGAGCTCACAATGCTAGCCAGCACGATTCCCACCCACGATTCACGCCTCGAAGATTCCAGCGAGCTAATTGGGAGCCGAAACAGTATGTCGCCCGCTACCTTACGCTGGGCTGCCCGCGCAAAGATTCCCCATAGAAACCATCCGGGGCCTAAGAAGACAACGGCGAACAGAATAAGATCGGTGAAACTCATCATGCACAGCTCCTGTTGAAGCGACGAAAGGCAACGCGCGTCACGGCCGAGTGATCGTGACGGTACTGGTGCCCTATTCGTTGCCTGTGGTGAAAGTCGTCGAGCCACAAGGAATCAGTCCACGCCAACTCCGTCAACGGCTCCGGAGGTGTTGGAGCGAGCAACGATTCAAAAATCGTTTGCGCAAACTAATCCGAAGACGGGTCTTTCTCCAGGCACTTCAGGCAGAGCGTGTCGAGGTCGGCGGGGACTTGGCTGTTGAGCTGCGACGGCGGCGGGTCCGCATTCAGAATCTGCTGCATGAGCAGCTTCTGGTCTCGCTCGGCGCGGAAGGGGCGTTCGCCGGTCAGCAGCTCGAACAGAATCACCCCCACGGCCCATCAGTCCGTGCGGCGATCGACGGCGTGGCTGTTTTGCCATTGCTCCGGCGACATGTACGCGGGGGAACCGAGCAGTTGACCCGCTTGCGTCATCACGGACTCGGCCTCGGTGTCACGCTTGAGCGTGACCTCGATTCGCGCGAGGTCGTTGGCTTCGCAGTGGCCCTGAAATTCGCACAGTCCGAATTCGCGATGCAGGCAGGTCTCCGGCGGCTTTGGTGCTGATTTCTCATGTTTTTCCAGACACAGTCCACTGGCTGTTCTCCTTCGTCGAACCGTTGGTGGCCAGTCAGTGATCACAGTGCCAAGGTCAAGTCGCGCGACAGTTGCTCGCATGACGCATTCTCAGTTCAATCCCGCCTTGAATTTGAGGGCGATCACTCACTCTGTTTCACACAAAAGGACGCGCGAATGGCTAAGCAACTCAACATCGGCATGATCGGTTATGGATTCATGGGCCGAGCGCACTCGAACGGCTACAACCGCGTCGCGAATTTTTTCCCAGAGCTTGAATTCAAGCCGGTGCTGAAAGTCGCGTGTGCTCGCAATGCCGACGCGATCAAGAGTTTTGCGGACACCTGGGGCTATCAATCCACCGAGACCGACTGGCGGAAGCTCGTCGAGCGGAAAGACATCGACGCCGTCGATATCTGCGTCCCGAACAACTTACACAAAGAGATTGCTCTGGCCTGTGCCGCCGCCGGAAAAATGATCCTGTGCGAAAAGCCGCTGGCCATGAACGTGGCCGAGGGCGAAGAAATGTGCCAAGCGGTCGAGAAGGCCAAGGTCGCGAACACCGTCTGGTACAACTATCGCCGCATCCCAGCAGTGACCTTCGCGAAGCAATTGATCGACGAGGGAAAGCTTGGCCGCATCTTCCACTACCGCGCGAACTTCTTGCAGGACTGGACGATCTCCGCCGATTTGCCGCAAGGTGGCAACGGACTCTGGCGGCTGGATGTCGCGGCGGCCGGCAGCGGAGTGACCGGCGACTTGTTGGCGCACTGCATCGACACGGCGATCTGGCTCAACGGCGGTGTCACGAATGTCACGGCCATGACTGAGACGTTCATCAAAGAGCGAACGCACACCGCGACCGGCAAGGTCGAGAAGGTCGGCATCGACGACGCCTGCGCGTTCCTGTGCCACTTCCAAAACGGATCGCTCGGCCTGTTTGAATCGACGCGCTACGCTCGCGGCCACAAGGCGCTGTACACGTTCGAGATCAACGGCGAGAACGCCTCGATCAAGTGGGACTTGCACGACCTGCATCGTCTGCAATGGTTCGATCACCGCGACGCCGGCAACCTGCGCGGCTGGAGATCGATCCACGTCACCGACGGCGATCACCCCTACATGGGCAAGTGGTGGGTACCCGGCTTGCAGATCGGCTACGAACACAGCTTCGTGCATCAAGTCGCCGACTTCTGCGACTCGCTGGCCAAGGGGACTCCGTGCGGCCCAACGTTCCGTGATGCCTTGGAAACTCAAAAGATCTGTGACGCGGTGCTCAACAGCGCGAAGAGCGGCCAGTGGACCAACGTCTGAAACACTCGGAGTGCCGGACATGAATCGAATCCTCGCGCAATGCGTTCTTGTGGCGACGTTGTTTTGTCCGAGCCTGTTGTCGGCTCAAGAGATTTTGCGAGGGACGCTCAAGAAGCTGGATGTTCCCGGCAAGAAGGTCACCGTCGAGATCGACGGCAAGCAGCGCGAGTTCTCGCTGACTGAGGAGACTCGCGTACTGGGAACTTCTGGAAAGGATTTGGCCGAGCGGCTCAAGGATTTCCGCGAGGGGAATTCGATCTTCGTACGGTCCACCAAGCAGGAAGGCAAAGAGGTGTTGCTGGGCATCAAGCTGGACGATCAGCGTCCGGCCAATGAGCCGGCTCGCAAGGGGGACGTAGAACGTCGCCGAATTTCATCCGACACAAAATCGCTCAAGCCGCTGAACGAACTCGGACGTGAGAAGTATCAGGACTTCGAAGCGGGCTTTTACCCAGAAGGCCGCAACGAGCGACCGAAGGATCACGAGGCAGCGGGACTCAAGCTCGCGAAGCAAGTGCATCCCCTGAATGCTCAAGGCCAGTCCGATCCAAACGGAAGAATCGTGCTGCTGTCGGTCGGCATGAGCAACACGTCACAGTCCTCCGAGGGATTTCAGCGGGCGCTGCGCGAGGCGTCGAACCTGAGTCCGCAAGTTCAATTCGTCAACGGAGCACAAGGGGGCATGACCGCCGCCGCAATTCAAAATCCGGACGATGGTGGACGCGGCAAGCAGTATTGGGACACCGTCGATCAACGACTGAAGCAAGCCGGTGTCTCGCGCGACCAAGTGCAAGTCATCTGGATCAAGCAAGCAGACGCCGGACCAACGCAAGGCTTTCCAAAGTATGCTCAGACGTTGCAGGCCGAGTTGGCTCGCATCGTGCAAATCTTTCCCACGCGGTTTCCGAACGCGAAGCTGGTGTACCTGTCGAGCCGGACCTACGGCGGGTACGCGACGTCTGGATTGAATCCCGAACCGTACGCCTTCGAGTCCGCCTTCTCCGTGAAGTGGCTGATCGAGCAGCAGATCAACGGCGACAAGTCACTCAACTTCGATCCGGCTCGCGGCGACGTCAAAGCACCGTGGCTCAGTTGGGGCCCGTACCTCTGGGCCAACGGCTCGACGAAGCGTGAAGACGGCTTCGCCTACGAGCCTGCCGACTTCACTCCCAACGACGGCACGCATCAATCCCCATCCGGCCAACGCAAAGTCGGCCAACTGCTGCTGAAGTTCTTCGAGTCCGACTCAACGACGAAGCCGTGGTTTGCTCGGCCGTGAGGACGACGAGAGTGGGCAGCGGGCGGCGAGCTTGGATATCATCCTGTTCGCACCGCTCGCGATGGCGAGCGATTCCTGCCTTCTGGATTTGTCGATTCGGAGACTCCCGATGCGCTGCTGGCTCTCCCTGTGTGTGCGACGGTTCGCGTTGGTGTTTTCGGTGACCGTGATCGGAGCGACCGCTCGCGCTGCCGACACGCCCATCGACTTCAATCGCGACATTCGGCCGATCTTGTCGAATCGTTGCTGGAAGTGTCACGGGCCGGATGAAAAGGAACGGCAAGCGGGACTGCGGTTTGACTCGCGGGACGGAGTGCTCGCAAAACTCGAATCGGGCAAACCGGCCGTCGTTGTCGGCAAGCCCGAGGAGAGCGAGTTGATTCGGCGAATCACCTCGCAGGACGAAACCGAACGGATGCCGCCGGCAGGGCAGGGAAAGCCGCTGGATGCTCGCGAAGTCGAGTTGCTGCGAGCGTGGGTTCGGCAGGGAGCCAAGTTCGCGAAGCATTGGTCGTACGAGAAACCGAGCCGGCCCAATGTGCCGGAAATCCGAAACTCGAAATCCGAAATCCGAAATCCGATCGACAACTTCATCTTCGCTCGATTGGAAGGCGAAGGGCTGAAGGCTTCGCCGGAAGCGGATCGGTACGTGCTGGGACGTCGCGTCGCGCTGGACCTGACCGGTTTGCCTCCGACGGTGGCGGAGATCGAAGAATTCGTGAAGGACTCCGATCCGCAGGCATACGACAAATTCGTGGATCGGATGCTCGCGAAGGAAAGCTACGGCGAGCACTGGGCGCGGCAGTGGCTGGACCTCGCGAGGTACGCGGACTCGGCGGGGTACGCGGACGATCCGGCGCGGACGATCTGGGGCTATCGCGACTGGGTCATCAAGGCGTTCAACAAGAACATGCCGTTCGATCAGTTCACGATCGAACAAATCGCTGGCGACTTGCTGCCGAACCCCACCGAGGACCAGCTCATCGCGACGGCGTTTCATCGCAACACGCTGACGAACAACGAAGGGGGCACGAACGACGAGGAGTTCCGCAGCGTCGCAATCGTTGACCGAGTCAACACGACGATGGCGACTTGGATGGGAACGACGATCGCGTGTGCTCAGTGTCACACGCACAAATACGACCCGATCACGCAGGAAGAATTCTTCAAACTGTTTGCGATCCTGAATCAGACCGAAGACGCTGATCGGGCGGATGAGTCGCCTCGTTTGGAGTTGTTCACGTCGGAGCAACTCAAGCAAAAGGAGACGTGGCTGGCGGATGTCGCTCGACTGGAAAAGGACGTGACGACCGCCACGCCGGCCGTGCTGGAGTCGCTCGCGAAGTGGGATGCGGCGTTTCCAAGGGCATTGACCTGGAAGCCACTCAAGCCGGCAAGCGGCAAGTCGGACGGCGGCGTGACGCTCAGCGTGGCGGACGATGGAATCGTTCGCGCGGACAAGGCTGCGGTCAAGGCGACATACTCGGTCGAGATACCGCTTGCGGCGGGAAAGCTGAATGCCGTGCGACTCGAAACGTTGCCGGATGACGCGCTGCCCGGCAAAGGGGCGGGCTTCGGCGGCGGAAACTTTATCGTGTCAAAAGTCTCGGCCACGATCACTCCACCGAACGGGACGCGACTCAACGGCCGATTCGTGCGAGTCGAATTGCCGGGCAAGGCTCGCTTCCTGCATCTCGCCGAAGTGCAAGTCTTCACCAGCACTGACAACCTCGCCACGAAGGGCGAAGCGAAACAAAGCACGACCGATTACGGCGGCGATGCGAAGCGAGCGAACGATGGCAACACCGACGGCGAGTACACGAAGAATTCCGTGTCGCACACGGCTCAGGAAGAAAACCCGTGGTGGGAAGTCGATCTAAAAACCGAGCAGCCGATTGATCGAGTCGTGTTGTGGAACCGCACCGACGGTGAGACCGAAGAGCGGATTCGGAACTTCCGAGTACTCGTCTTGAATGACAAGCACGAGCCGATTTGGTCGAAGGATTACGTCGATCCGCCGAAACCGTCGTCCGAGTTTGCGCTCAGCGGCGTGCGCGGTGTGCCGTTCACGACGGCGTTTGCCGATCACGAACAAGGGGCCGGCTTCGAAGCGAAGGTTGTGCTCGCACCGCAAGCCAACAAAGGTTGGGCGGTCGGTGGGAAGCTCGATCAACCGCA
Organism: Planctomycetota bacterium; assembly: GCA_003669125.1. Classification (GTDB taxonomy): domain Bacteria; phylum Planctomycetota; class Planctomycetia; order Planctomycetales; family Planctomycetaceae; genus SXKJ01. The sequence goes on along the minus strand of QWQF01000300.1, from coordinate 15,190 downwards.
CTCGCTGACGTTGGTGACGTCGGCTCCGATCGAAGTCGCGGAGGGTTCGACGCTGACGATCACGCTCGAACAAACGTCGTCGTTCGAGAACCATGTGCTCGGCAAGTTCCGGTTGTCTCTGACGGACGACCCGCGTGCGGCCGAGTCGGCTCGCGTGCCGGCGGCGATCCTGGCAATCCTCAACACGCCGGCCGAGCAACGCAACGAAGCGCAACGCGTTGAACTGACAAAGTTCTATCTGACGATCGCTTCCGAATCGGCCGCCGCGCGCAATCAATTGGCGGCAGTTCGCAAGAGCCTCGCGGATCTCAAGGCGGCGACGATGGTGCCGATCCTGCGCGAACTCGCGGCCGACAAACGCCGCAAGACGAACATCCAACTGCGCGGCAACTTCATGGATCTGGGCAAAGAAGTGACGCCCGGAGTTCCCGCCGCGTTCCATCCACTGCCGGAAGGCTCACAACCCGATCGGCTTGCACTGGCCAAGTGGCTGATCGACGACAACAACCCGCTGACCGCTCGCGTGCTGGCCAATCGGTACTGGGACACGATCTTCGGCAACGGCCTCGTGCGGACCAGCGAAGAGTTCGGTTCCCAAGGCGACCTGCCGACGCATCCGGAGTTGCTCGACTGGCTCGCAACAGAAGTCGTGCGGCTGAAGTGGGACACGAAAGCGTTGTTGAAGTTGATCGTCACCTCGGCAACGTACCGGCAATCCTCGAAGGTCACACCAGAGTTGCTGGATCGCGATCCCGAAAACTACCTGCTGGCTCGCGGCCCGCGCTTTCGCTTGTCGGCCGAGATGATTCGCGATCAGGCGTTGGCGATCAGCGGATTGCTCAGCCCGAAGATGTACGGTCCACCGGTGAAGCCGTTTCAGCCAAACCTCGGCGTCAGCGCCGCGTTCGGCAGCGGGATCGACTGGCAGGCGAGTGCCGGCGAGGACAAGTTTCGTCGCGGCATGTACACGACTTGGCGACGTTCGAACCCGTATCCGTCGATGTCTGCGTTCGATGCCCCGAACCGCGAAGTTTGCACGATCCGCCGCGCTCGTACCAACACGCCGCTGCAAGCGCTCGTGACTTTGAACGATCCGGTTTACATCGAAGCGGCACAGGCGCTGGCTCGCACGATGGCCAAGAGTGGCACGTCGCCCGCCGATCACATTCGAGCCGGCTTCCTGCAATGCGTGTCCCGGCAACCGACCGACTCCGAACTGGCAAACCTGACGAAGTTGTTCAACAGTGCTCGCGAACGATTCGCGAAGGACGTCGAGAAGGCCAGCAAGCTCGCCACGAACCCGCTCGGCCCGCTGCCTGAAGGAGCCGATCCAGTCGAACTCGCGGCCTGGACGGTCGTCGGCAACGTGCTGCTGAATTTGGATGAAATGTTCATGAGACGATGAAACGAGCGTGTGTCACACAAAGACACGAAGGCACAAAGAGCCGGCTGAAACTTTTACGGCATGATGTCCGACAACACAGCGAAAAGGTGACGACATGAATCCGCGACTTGAACTGCTTCAAGCAACAACCCGGCGGCATTTCTTCCAACAAACAGGAGCCGGGCTGGGCGGGATCGCCTTGGCGTCAATGCTCGCCAAAGATGCTCCCGCGGCTCCGGCCAGCAAGGTGATTGACCCGCTAGCTCCGAAGAAGACGCACTTCGACGGCAAGGCCAAGCGGGTGATTTATCTGCACATGACCGGCTCGCCGCCGCATCTCGACTTGTTCGATTACAAGCCGGAGTTGGTCAAGCACGACGGTGAGAATTGTCCGGATGCGTATCTCAAGGGGAAGCGGTTCGCGTTCACGTCGGGTGTGCCGAAGCTGCTGGGGACGAAGCGAACATTCTCGCAGCACGGCAAGGACGGCGTGTGGATGTCGGATGCGATTCCGCATCTGCACGGCGTCGCTGACGAGATGTGCGTCATCCGCTCGATGAACACCGACCAGTTCAATCACGCTCCCGCCGAACTGCTGCTGTACACCGGCTCGCCACGATCTGGTCGACCGTCACTGGGATCGTGGGCCACGTACGGACTCGGCACCGAAAATGAGAACTTGCCGGGATTCGTCGTGCTGATCAGCAGTGGCGTGCAGCCGAACGGCGGCAAGAATTCATTCGGCACCGGCTTCTTGCCATCGGTTTATCAAGGCGTCCAATGCCGGTCGCAAGGGGATCCGGTGTTGTATGCCTCGGACCCGGAGGGCATGGACCGCGAGATGCGTCGATTGAGCCTCGACGCCCTGCGCGATCTCAACGAGCAGCAAGCCAAAGAACTCGGACATCCCGAAACGGCGACGCGGATCGCTCAGTACGAACTCGCGTTTCGAATGCAGATGTCGGTGCCGGAAGTCATGGACATCGCGAAGGAACCGCAAGCGGTGCTCGACGATTACGGTGCGAAGCCGGGCGTGTCGAGCCTCGCCAACAACTGCTTGCTGGCGCGACGGCTGATCGAGGCGGGTGTGCGATACGTGCAGCTCTTCGACTGGGGCTGGGACTTCCACGGCACTGGTCCCGGCGAGGACATTCGCGACGGACTCACGCGAAAGTGCGCGACGATGGACAAGCCGATCGCCGCGCTGATGAACGACCTCAAGCAGCGCGGACTGCTTGAGGACACACTGCTCGTTTGGGGTGGCGAGTTTGGTCGCACTCCGTTCCGCGAAGGCCGCACTGCCGGCAGCATGAATCTCGGCCGCGATCACTACCCCGATTGCTACAGCATGTGGCTGGGGGGAGCTGGTGTGAAAGGCGGGACGATGTACGGCGAATCCGACGACCTCGGCTTCTCCGTCGCGAAAGACAAGGTCCACGTCCACGACCTGCAAGCCACGATTCTGCATTTGCTCGGCTTCGACCACGAACGCCTCACGTTCCGATTCCAAGGCCGCGACTATCGCCTGACCGACGTGCATGGAAAAGTCGTGCAAGGCGTTTTGGCGTAGCCCTGTTTTAATCACTGGATTCTCACCGACGTTCCCTCTTCAGGAGTCCCGACATGAATCTGCATCCGTCATTTAAGGCTGTCACTTGTGCTCTCGTTTTAGGAATTGGTTTGTTCGCCTTGGCTGGCGCTAAGGGCAAGGAGAAGGCTGCCTCCAAGCCGGGAGACTTCACGAGCACGACGGTCGACTTCGGAATCGTTTGCTCGGACATCGAACGCTCCGTCGACTTTTACACGCAGGCGATCGGCCTGACGGAACTGGACAGTTTCGATGTGGATGCGGGGTTGGCTCAGGCCGTTGGGCTGACCGACAACCAGCCGTTCAAAGTCCATGTGCTGGTGCTGGGCAAGGGGGACAACGCGACCAAAGTGAAGCTGATGGAATTCAAGAAGGCTCCGGGCAAGAAGGCCAATCAAGATTTTATCCATTCGACACTGGGAATGCGGTACACGACGTTTTTCGTGAAGGACATCAGCATCGCGAACATGCGCATGATCGCCTACGGCTCGATGCCGCTCAGCAAGGGACTGCAAGAGATTCCGGATGGCCGCTTTCTTGGCTTGTACCGCGATCCCGACGGTAATTTCGTCGAGCTGGCTGGGCCAAAATCCAAGAAATAGAGCGGCGGTTTCGCGACGGAACGAACGACTGTTCCAATCGGCGCTCGCTGCAATCCGCGCGAGGCAATCTGCGATAACAGCCTCGCGAGGGGACGAAGACGTCCGTAACATCCTGCCGCCATGCCTGAATTCCGCTACATCGCTCGCGATCTTTCCGGCCGTGAGGTCGCTGACCTGCTGACCGCCAACAGTGAGTTGGATGTCGTTTCACAGTTGTCGGCGAAGCAACTCTTTCCGATCAAAATTCAACCAGCCGAATCGACCAAAAGTCCCGCGCTGGCATGGGTTCGTCGGCCGCGAGCAGGACACTTGGCGACGTTCTTTTCGCAACTCGCGGACTTGCTGCGGGCGGGCGTCCCGTTGCTGCGGTCGCTGGAGTTGCTTGAACGGCAAACGTCCCATGCCGGTTTGAAGACCGTGCTGCGCGATCTGCGTGACAAGGTTGCCGACGGCACACGGCTCGCCGAATCGATGCGGCTGCACGAGGACATTTTCTCCGAACTGGCGGTCAGCATGGTCCGCGCTGGTGAGGAAGGCTCGTTCCTGGAAGACGTGCTCAAACAGATCGCGGACTTCACCGAGCACCAGCAAGAACTCAAGGGCCGAGTCTTCGGGGCGATGGCCTATCCCGTGTTTCTGTTGGCAACGGGCGTCGGTGTGGTCTGGGCGATGCTCGTCTGGTTCGTGCCGAAGTTCGCGGGAGTGTTCGAACGCATGGCCGAACGGGATGAACTGCCGTGGGCAACGACCGCGTTGATGTCGATGAGCAAGTACGCCGGCACCTACTGGTTCGTCACGATCCTGGCAATCGCCGCCGCGACTTGGTTCATTCGGCAACGCTTGAAGACGGAGCAAGGATTACGGCAGTGGCATCGCCTCGCGATTTCGCTGCCGGCATTGGGACCGGTGATTCGCAGCTTGGCGGTCGCACGGTTCTGCCGCATTCTGGGAACGCTGCTCAAAAACGGAGTACCGATTCTGCAATCACTGCGGATCGCCAAAGACGCAACCGGCAATCGTGTGCTCTCGGACGCGATCTCGACCGCCGCCGATAGTGTCTCGACCGGCAAGTCGCTCGCGGCTCCGCTGGGTCAGAGCAAACAGTTCCCCGCCGAAGTCATCGAGATGATTTCCGTCGGCGAGGAAGCCAATAACCTCGAACATGTGCTCATCAATATTGCCGACACAATGGAACGCCGCACTCATCGTTTGTTAGACCTCGCCGTCCGACTGCTCGAACCGCTGATGCTGATCGTGATGGCCGCGATGATCCTGTTCGTCGTCATCGGCCTGCTGTTGCCGGTCATGAAGAGTTCGGGAACGCTGTGATGTGGCGGGCCGCCTAAAAGCGGAACTACGAACGAAACGGCCACACTTCACCGAGTGTCTCGCGTTGAATCTGTGTCAGCCGGGCGATGCTCTTTTCGGCGAGAGCGAGTTGAGCGTCGAGCAGTTGGCGATTGAACGGAGTCCCTTCGGCAGTCCCTTGGACTTCGACGAAATTGCCGCAGCCGGTCATCACGACGTTCATGTCGACTTCGGCGTCTTTGTCTTCGACGTAATCGAGGTCCGCCACGACTTGGCCCGCGACGATGCCGACGCTGATCGCGGCGATGCTGCTCTTGAGGACCGGCCGATCGGTCGGCAGCATGGACTTGATCGCGGCCAGCGAATCGACCAGCGCGATGAAGCCGCCGGTGATGCTCAGCGTGCGTGTGCCGCCGTCCGCTTCGAGCACGTCGCAATCGACCGTGACCATCCGCGGGCCGAGCGCCGCGAGATCGACGACCGCTCGCAAGCTGCGGCCGATGAGGCGTTGAATTTCGTTCGTGCGGCCGTCGATTTTCGAGCGTTCGCGCTGCTTGCGCGGAGCCGTGCTCGCTGGGAGCATGTTGTATTCAGCGGTGACCCAGCCGTTCGAAATCCCTTCGCGCTTCATCCAGGGGGGCAGATCGTTGTCGATGCTGGCCGTGCAGAGGACCGTCGTGCGGCCGGCTTTGATGAGCACGCTGCCGGGGACGGCTCCCGTGAAATGTCGCTGAATCGTGATGGGTCGCAGATCGTCGTGCTGTCGTCCGTCATGCCGCATGGAAGGCTCCGCAAGATTGAAAGGCTGGGGTGCCGACAAAGAGTAGTGGGCGACCACACGAACCCGAAGCGTCAGACGCGGATTGACTCACCGCTCGGCAGAAGTGACCATTCGCGACCAAGCTGATCGGCTCGAAGAAGCGGGACGATTTTGATTCGTCCCACAAGGTGATGTCATGAATTTCTCAATCTCGTTACTGGCCGCAGCGGAATTCGTCGAGCGGTTGGCATCGATGCTCGGCCAGCCGGTCGAGATCGTCGAGACCGTGCTGTGGAGCGCTCTCGCCACCGCGTTGGCTCTGGCGATGTTGCACCTGATCACGATGCTGGTGACGAAGTGGGGCGACAAATCGCTCGGCGGGAAGTCGCTGGTCTTCTCGTTGCTGATTCATCTGTCGTGCATGTTCGGTCTGGTGGCCGTGAATCCGCCGGAGTCTCTCACGACCGCGAAGGCCGACGACGCAGAACCATTGCCGCGTGATCGCGTCATTCAGATCCAACCGCAGTTCGATCCCGCCGGCGCGGACGAGCCAGTCAGTCTGCCGACGACCGCGAAAGGCAACACGCGAGTTTGGGAAAAGCTGCCGGACTCTCCCGACCAAGAATTGGTGCGCACGACTCGCTCACCCACAGAATTGAAACCGTCCGAAGGACCGGAACGCCGACCAGGACCGCTGACCACTCCCGATATTCCGAACGACGTGGCGGATCGTTCGGCGCTGCCCGATCAGCCAGAGGTGAAACCGGAACTGAAACTCTCCGGCGAGAAAGGTCCAACGCGCATCGAAGCGGCCGCGCCGTTGCGGATTGATGATCCGACGGCTGAGGCTCGACCAGACAGCCGCTTGCCGTCGTTCGCTCCGACCAAGCGCGACAGCGGCGCGGGGCCGCTGACCACGACGATCGTTCGACAACCAACGGCGGGTGGCTCAGAGCCGCCGGCGCAGCGACTCGATTCCGATGGGCCGCCGACGCTGCCCGACACCGCGATCCCAGGACCGATCACGAATGTGTCGCCGTCCCCCGGCAACTCCTCGACAGCGGGCACCGGGACACGACGCACGGGACCAGCTCCATCCACAGTTCCTGGCGATGGCGACAGCTCGTTGGTCGGCAAATCGACTGGCAGTGGCTCGCCCGGATTCTCGCCGTTCTCGCGCACGAAGACTCGAAACGTCCGAGGCCAAGCCAACGGCGGCGCGGAGTCGTTCCATCCCGAACGCAAAGCACAAGACCCGAACGCCGTGCCGGGTGACTCCGTCGCAGTGCGTGATGGAGTCCGCACCGAGTTGCCGAACGAAGGTCTCGTGCCTCGACTGGTGCAACCCAACTTCGAGGCCTCGAAGATCGGCAAGCGGACGACCATTCCGCCGATCTACGAAGGCCGCAATCTCGGCAAGCGTCGCGAAACGGCTCGCCGCTACGGCGGCACTGATGCCTCCGAGAAAGCAGTCGAGATGAGTCTGCGGTGGCTCGCCGCGCATCAAGACTCCGAAGGCTTTTGGGATGCCGACGGTTTCGACGCGAACTGCCCCGATGGGGAGAAATGCGCGGGCCACGCGGGCCTCGTGAAAATCGACGAAGAAGGAGTCGATCGCCTCAACGCCGGCAAACAAGCCGACGCGGGTGTGACGGCTCTGTCGCTGCTGGCATTTCTCGGAGCCGGTTACACGCACGAAGAAGGTCAGTACGCCGATCAGATCGACCGCACGCTCAGTTGGCTGATTCGCCAGCAACGTGCCGACGGATACCTCGGCGGCAAAGCGACGCACTTCGAGCAGATGTACTGTCACGCGATGACGACGTATGCCCTCGCCGAGGCGTACGGCATGCAGAGCGACCTTTCGTCCGATCGACGCCTGCGCGAACCGCTGATGCGCGCGGTCAACTACATCGTCGAGAATCAGAATCCCGACGGCGGCTGGCGGTACGTCAAAGGCCAGTCCAGCGACATGAGCATCTTCGGCTGGCAATTGATGGCTCTGAAAAGCGCCGAGATCGCCGGCCTGACAATCCCGGACAGCACGAAGGCCAAGATGGTGCTGTTCCTGAAGGAACGCAGCCAGGGCGAGAACAAAGGCTTGGCCGGCTATCGCTTGATCGGCGGCCAACCGACTCCGCCAACCGACTCGATGACTGCCGAGGCTCTGTTCTGCAAGCAGATGCTCGGCATCTCACGCACGAACCCGACCAGCACGGAAGGGGTCAACTTCATCATGCAGCGGCTGCCGCGTGGTTCGATGCACAATCTTTACTTTTGGTACTACGGCACGCTGGCGATGTACCAGTACGGTGGCGATCCGTGGCGAAAGTGGAACGAGGCTCTGCGCGAAACACTGATCGCCGAACAACGAACTCGCGGCCACATGGCGGGAAGTTGGGATCCGAAAGCTCCGTGGGGCGAATACGGAGGCCGCATCTTCTCGACCGCCGTCAGCACGCTCTGCCTGGAAGTTTATTATCGCTTCCTGCCGCTGTACCAAATGGGCGGCCAGTACGACGACGAGAAGTAACCGACCATGCGAGGGCTGTTCATCACGGGAACTGACACCGGCGTCGGCAAGACCCACATCGCCTGCGAGCTCGTGCGCGAACTCCGAGCAGTTGGGCATCGCGTCGGTGCTTTCAAGCCCGCGTGCAGCGGAGCTTCGATCGAGGCTGACGGTCGCCCACACTGGGACGATGTCGAACGGCTGCGTGACGCTCTCGGCCGAGACGTGTCCGACGACCAACTTTGTCCGCAGCGGTTTCTTGCACCGCTGGCTCCGCCGATCGCAGCTCAGCAAGAAGGACGAGCGGTTGATCTCGGCGCAATCGAACGCGGCCTCGACGCCTGGCGATCCGAGTGCGACATCGTCATTGTCGAAGGAGCCGGCGGACTGCTGTGTCCGCTGACCAACGAACGGACGATGGCCGACTTGGCCGCTCAGTTCGGATTTCCGCTGTTGATCGTGGCTCGGCTGGGGCTCGGCACGATCAACCACACGTTGCTGACCGTCGAGGTGGCTCGACAGCGCGGCTTGCCGCTGGCGGGCATTGTCTTCAACGAACCGCTGCCGACGACGACTGACAATTCGTCAGCGACGAACGCTGCTGAAGTCGCCGCTCGCTGCGACGTGCCGGTTTTGGCGATTCGCCGTCACGACTCCACGGGCTGGCGGAGTCGCTTCGGCCAAGCAACCCAGCTAGATTGGTGGACCCTCGCGGGGGTACCGTAGGCCGGTTTTCTAAACCGTCCGTGTTTTCTTGGCCGGTTTGAAGAATCGGTTCACAGTTTGGTGGTTGAGGTCTGTATGGCTTTCGAGATGATCTGCGGCCAATGCCGTGGCAATTTGTTGGCCGAGCACTTCGGTGTCGTGGTCGCGTGTCCGCATTGCGGAGCCCATTTGCACATTCCGGCGGCCCCGGCCGATTCAACGCCGACCGCGCCAACGCCCGCGCCCCCACAAGTGACTCAGCCAACACCAGAGCCACTGACACCGCCAGAACCTGAGCCTGTCGCCGTCGTCGAACCCCACTCCCCTGCCCCGATCAGTGACGACCGCGATTCCGAACCGGCACCACCGACTGAGGAGATGCACGCGTTCTCGGGCGAGGACTCTGAACCTCCTCCCTCCGTCGAAATCTCCGTCGTGTCGCCAGTCGCCATCAGCGAGTCGGCGACCGAGAGTGTCCTCGAAGAACCGCCGGCGTCCGCAATCGACAACAGTGCCTTCTCGCTTTCAGCGCTGATGTCTTCGTCTGAGCCGCAAGCCGAGCCTGCGGAACCAGCCGTCTTGCCATCCGAATCGGCCGTGCCAACCTCAGAAATCCCCGAACCGATGGTCGCGGCGGATCAGGTCCATGAACCGGTTGCCGATCTGATGACGCCAACCGAATTGGCCTCCACCGGCTTGTCTGACTTGTTCGGGTCCGAAGTTTTGTCGCCTCCGCCAGAAGTGACGGCCACTTCCGAAGAGACTCCGGTCGCGAATGCCGAGACGCCACACGAAATGGAATCGTCGCCGCACGAGGAACTCTCTTCGGCGATCGTTTCCGACAGTGCCGTGTTGTCGGCCCCGACCGTCACCAAGCCTGCCGACAAAGATCACATCACGGTCTCGAAATCAGCGATCCTGCTGCTGTTCAGTTACAGCAGCGCGATCACGCTGGGGTTCCTGTATTTGTTGTACTACGGCTCGGCGAACAAGTCGGATTACGGTTTGGAAAGCCTGCCCGATGTGGTGCCGCAGAAAAAGAAAACCGCCAGCATTTCGGTCTACAAAGAAACCGCCGAGATGCCTGCCGGACACGACTTGCAGATCGGCGACAGCCAGCGGTTCGGGAATATCGAAGTCACCGTGTTGAAAGTGACTCGCGGCTCGGTCCAGTTTCGGCATTTCGCCGATGCCAACAAATCGCGTCTGCCATCGGCACCGGTGCTGAAACTTTGGCTGCGATTCAAGAACGTCTCGCAAGACCAGGAGATCGCGCCGCTCGACGACCAATTGCTATTCACCCGCGCGGGCAAGAACCGATTCAGTTACCGCAGCAACCAATTCGTCGTCCGTGCCGAACAAAAAGCCAATCGCGACGCCAAGCGGATCATCGCCTTTGACCACATCATCGGCAGCGGCTGGGATTTGGCCAACTTGCCGCTCGACAAACCGCTGCAGCCCGGTAAATCGCGCGACTACTACGTCCCCACCTGCGAGAACGATCTCGACATTCTCACCGGCGAACTCGTGTGGCGCGTCCACATCCGCAAAGGCTACAGCTCGCGCGGCAACGGCGTGACGACCCTCTTCGAAGTTCGCTTCAACAGCACCGCCATCAGCGACGAAACAGCGTGAACGGTCACGGCCCTTCGACAGTCACCGCCATGATGACCGGTGACGTGACGTCGCGTCCTTTGACGAGGTCGATGGATTCGATTTTGTCGAGCCGCTTTGGAAAGACCGCGAAGTAGCGGACTTGCTGGCCTCGGACGGCGAACGCGAATTTCGACTGCGGGACGTCCACCCGGCGAATGTAGTCGGCGAAGTGTTCGCCGTTGAGCAGCGGGTGGTCTTCGGTGTTTCCGTCGGCATATTTGAGTCGGACGATCAAGCACGTTGTTCCCTTTTCGGACGCGGGCCAGCCCCAGCCGCTGATGCCGCCGAGAAAGTGAATCGCCTTCGCGGTCGAGTTGCAGGGGAGCGTCACCGACTTGGGCATCTTCGGCGGAATGTTGCCGGCCGAGCCGTTGAGCATGATGACGTTCGAAGTCTTGTCGCCCTGCGGATCGACCAGCACGAACGGCACGCCCTCGAAGATCTTTGGCTTCCAGTCGGGGAAGATCAGCCGTTCGACGCCGGCGTCTTCGCTGTTGAACATCCCCTTCGTACTGACGATCGTCGCCACTTTGTCGAGCGAGATCGGCAGGTATTTGCCGCGAGCGGTCAGGAACTCCAGCAGGTCGCGGATTTCGGTCGGCGTGTGCAGCTTCTCGACCCCTTCGGGCATCAGCGACTTCTTCGACGAGATCAACTCGTCGATGTTTTCTCGCAGGATCGTGTGCTTCTTGGCTTCGACGTCGATCAACTCGATCGCGGTCTTTGATTCGGACGCCAGCAGGCCGTTGAAGACTTTGCCATCGTCCGTCTGCACCGTGTAAATCCGGAAGTTTCCCTCGACCGAACGGCTGGGGTCGAGAATGTGGATGATGAGTTCGTGCTTCGGATGAACCGCCATGCCGGTCAGGTCGGGACCGATCTTGGTCCCCTCGCCGCTGTGCGTGTGACACTTCGCACAGGTCTTCTTGAAGACCGCTTTACCGCTGGCGACATCGCCCGTCTTCTCAATCGTCGGCAGCAATTCGTCGATCACTTTTTGGCGATCGGGATTGGGCAGTCCGCCTCCTTTTGCCAGCAGCGGCTTGATCCGTTTGGCAAGCTCCTTGTCCGGATGATTCGCCAGCGCCTGCTTTTGTTCCAGCGTCAGATCGCCAAGTTCAACGGCTCCCGCTTCAATCGCCCCGATCAGCGTCTTCGTCCAGTCACCACGTGCAATTAACGCTCGCATCGCTGTCTGGCGGACGGTCGGCGTGAGCGTCGGCCAACTGGCTATCAACGTCTCACCGGCAGTAGACGCTTCACTGAGTCCGATTGATTCGACGAATCCATTCGCCAACTCCGCTGACGTGCGCGGCGTGATCAGTTTGGCAATTTCCGCCGCGACGGTCAGATCGACCTTTTGGAACTCGACCAACTGCTTGGCCGCAACGATGCGGTCGGTCTCCTTCGCTTTGTCATCGGACATGATCGCTCGAAAGCCTTTCGCGATCTCACCGATGTGAGCCTCCAGAGCCTTGCTGCCCCAGCGGGTTGCCAGATTCACAAGTGCTCCTCGCGCGGACGACGGTGCGGTCGTGACGAGCTTGACCATCCCCTTCTCGGCCGCCGCCGACAACGTGACCGGCTGATCCTTCGGCCAGCCTTTCGACAGCCCAGCGATAATCGCCTCCGTCGCGTTGGCTGCAACGTCTTTTGGTTCGGCACTCGCCAGTAGTTCGATGATCGAACCGACCGAATCCGCCGGAGCTGACCGCGCGTAATGTTCGCTGATGATCGCCAGCGCGCTGCTCGGAGGACTCTTCAATTTCGCTCCGCAGTTCTTCGCCACAAGCGTCAGGAAATGCACGTCGTGCTGAGCCGCAGCGGTGATGAGCCCGTCGTTCAACCAGCGGTCTTCACTGCCGATCGACGCGAATGCGAATCGAATCGCTTCAGCCACTTCAGCAGACGATGGCATCTCGGCCAGTGCCAACAGTGCCGCGAGCCGCACTTGAGCGTCACGAACTCGCAACGCTCCCGATTTCAAAAGAGCTTTGCTGAACTGCTCGTTGCGAGGCACCACCGCCAACACGTTGCGACGGACTCCGGGCGACGGATGATCGAGTGCGATCAGCAACGCCTTGTTCGCGTCCGGGTTCGATCCATTCAGCGCGCCGCGACCGTACAGCGTCCACAACGCATGAATCACCTCGGCGTTCTGGCCGATCTCATCCTGCGCGTGATCCTGAATCGTGACGATCAACTGCTGGAGCACGTCCGCTTTGTCTTCGACCATCAGCCGCTGGGCGTGCTTTCGCCAGAGCATATTGCCGGTCTTCAGCGCGTCGAGTTGCCCTTCGACCGTCGAGAGATCGGGATTCGGCGGGATGATCGGCTGAGCGTCTTCGCCCTTCCAAACGACGCGATAGATGCGGCCATGTTTTTTGTCGCGAAGGTCGATCTCGTAGGCGTTCCCTTTACCGGTCTTGTAGCCGGCCGGCGTCGGGTTGTGCTGCACGATGATGTTGTACCAGTCGATCACCCAAAGCTGCCCGTCGGGACCGACCTCGGCCATGATCGGAGCAGACCACTCATCGTCGCTCGCCAAGATGTTCCACGGATTGTTCGAGCGGAAGCCCGCTCCGTCCGAGCGCAGCACAAACGTCGAGACCAACTTGCCGGTCGGCTCGCAGACGAACGCGGTTCGATTCCAATACTCCTTCGGCCAGCTTCGCGCCGTGTAGAGGGCATGTCCCGCTGCAGCCGTGAAGCCGCCGTGCCAATCGACCTGCCGCACCTTGTCGCTGAACGGCTCAATCTTGTTCCGATCCGCGATACCGCCGAGCGCACTGCTCGACCAGCCGCGCACTTTTTCGTAGTAGCGATTCGCAATCGGCAGGAACTCGCTGGGATTGCCGTTCGCCGTCGAGCCGAAGATCAAACCTTCTTCGCTGATGCCCAAACCCCAGGTGTTGTTGTTTGTGGAACGGAGGAACTCGACGTCAGTGACGACGGGGGAGTCGAGAGTAGAAGCACTCGAGTTGGATGACTTTGTTTTACTCTCGACTTTGAAACGAAAGAAGCCCATCCGAAACGACTCGCCGGTTTTCTTGCCGTCGTCAAACACCGGCTTTGAGTTGTTGTACCCCTGCATCCCGTAGTACCAGTTGTCGAGGCCGTATTGAAAATTGCTCACGCCGCCGTGCGTGTCGCCGAGTACCCAGCCGGTGATCAGCACCTTGCGAATGTCGGCCTTGTCATCGCCGTCCGTGTCCTTGAGATACACCGTCTCGCGGCCGTCCTGCACGATCGCTCCGCCACGATAGAACGTGATCGCGGTCGGTATGCTCAGCCCTTCGGCGAAGATCGTGAACTTGTCCGCCTTGCCGTCGCCGTTGGTGTCCTCGCAGATGCGGATGCGGTCGCGGCCTTTCGTTGGTTCTTGCAACTCGTTCGGGTAGTCGAGCGTTTCGCAGAGCCACAACCGGCCCCGCTCGTCCCAGTTCATCGCGAGCGGCTTGCCGATCTCCGGATCAGCCGCGAACAGTTCCACTGCGAAGCCGACCGGTGTGATGAAGTGCTTGATCGACTCTTCGGCCGGCAGCGGCTTTTGCAATTTCTTGACCGGTTCAGGCGGAACTCCTGCTTGTCTGCTCGGCGGATAGAACGGGATCACCGCATCGACGTACTCAAACGGCTTCAGGTCTTTTCGCGGAGCGGTCATCTCCGGCCGATCGGAGAAGCTTGGCACTTTGCTGACGTCGTCACCGCACGCCCAGCGAATGCCACGCTCGACGAGGTTTTGAAATCCGGCATTGCCCCACGTCCGCTCGTCATGTCCCCAAGCCGTGTAGAAGACTCGGCCCTGGCCGTGAGTCCGCACCCACGTCCACGGCTCTTGGCCTTCGCCCTCGGCGCGAGTCTCCAGAACGACGCGATCTTTTTCGTTGTGCTTCGTGTGGACGTAGGTTTCGTCAAAACTCTCGAACCCACGATAGCCCTTCAACAGTGGATGCGTTTTTCCGGCCTCGGTCGTCGCGACGCGGAACGTCCCCGTCCCATGCCGCTGAAACTGCCCGCCCATCAGCGCCACGACATCGTCGTTGTTGCGAAAGCAGTAACTCGCGCAGTGCAGCGGGACGAACCCCTTGCCGCTGGCGACGTAGTTCAGCAGCGCCTTGGCTTGGTCGTCTTCGATCTTGTCGATGTTGGCAAACAGCACCAGCCCATCGAACTTCGCCAGCTTCTCGGCATTCAGATCGCCGACGACATCGGTGTATTCCAGTTCAATCCCGCGAGCCTTCAGCACCGGCTGCAACTGCCCGAACCGAGCCCGCGGCTGATGATGCCCGTTGTCGCCGAGATACAGCAACTTGAGCTTCTCGGCCCCCAGCCCGACGTTGCCAATCAACGCCAAGCAAACCATCGCAATTGTTGTTTTCAGCCAAGTCTTCATCATTGCTCTCTCTACGAGCGATTGAGTTTCAAGAGTGAGCCGGCCTATGGACGTGGTGCGATGCCGGCATAGGGGTAAGTCGAGACCGTCTCCCACGCGAGCGTTTGCAGGATCGCGTGCTGAGCCTCATCGAGACCAGAGCGAGGCACTTTCAGGCCGACGGGGGAGACTCGGTAGATCGCCGCGTAGTTGCAGTACGTCGCCAAGGCTTGCACATGGGCATGAGCGTGACCGATCTGGTCGGTAAAGAGATCCGATTGTTTGGTCACTCCGGGGAAT
>QWQF01000015.1 GCA_003669125.1 Planctomycetota bacterium | reverse complement strand
GCACGACCCGCCCCGTCCGAGCAGCTTCGCGGCTTCTGCCGACGCGAGCGGTGTCATGCACAAGCTCTCAACCAGGTCGGAATTCAATCCGCTCACCAAATACACCGTCGCCCAATCGGCGGCTGAGGCGAGTCGACTCGCCGGGATCAGGTCCGGCGGGCTTTCCAATCGCAGTGGCTTGAGAGCCTCACGTGGCGATTCGCATTGCTGAAGATATCGAAATCCCTCCGTCGGTTCGGCGGAGAGATTCGTCAGCAACACGATCTTGCCGCCGCGCTGCACCAGATTTCGAGCCGTCTGCAACGCGACACCGAGTTGATCCCAACTTGTGCCGGCCGCATCGGCGTCGACCGCCGCAACGACGATCTCACAACGCTGCGGTTGCTCAACGAACCAATCCTGCTTGAGCCAGTCTCGCGCCGCGGACGTCGTCGCCTCCAACGCTCCGCCGATCACTCCGGCCGGTTGACCGCCAATGCCGGGCAGCACCTGAATTCCGAACTGCACACCCAGCAACCACGCGACCTCATCTTGCAGTTGTCGCAGCGGACGGTCGTCTTCGGGACGCAACTCGGAATGATCCTGCCCGCGTGCCTTGGCCATCGAGTCGATGTTCGACAGTCCCGGAAAGATCGCGCTGCTGGCACTGCGAAATCCGAGCAGCGGATCGAAGCCAACCGCGCCGATCGGCAGCACGAAGTCCGCATCGATGACTTCACAATCCAAATAGATTCGTTCGCCGTTCGCGGAGTTCGCCAGGAATCGCTCGCGTTTTTTGTCAGTCGCGTCGTGAATCGTCCAGTGCATCGCGTCGCGAGCCGACTTCGGCAAAGCGACTCGCGGGTCCGGCAATTGATCGAACTTCCAACTCGCCGGTTGCAGGATCGTCACGTCCGCCGGCTTGATCGAACGCTTCGTAAAAACCGACCACACAGCCGCAATGATCTCGGCCGCTCCCGGAGTGTGCCGATCCAGCGCGATGACCACGCGATCGCCCGACACGACTGCCAACTCCAGCGGCGGAAAATCGAGCGGTTCCGCCAACTGCTTTCGCACAGTGCTTCCGAAGTCGGCGGCTGGCTTGGACGGATGATTTCGGCCCGCGAGTCGGCTCGAATCCATCTCGAACTCAAACTGCTGGCCGTCGCCGTAACGGAGGCTTTGCGTTGTTGCGTGAGGCACGACCATGAGCACCGGATCCTTATCGCCGGTCGGTTTCTTCAACCGCTGGCGTCTGAGTGACTTCGTTTGTGAACCGGACGATAGGCCCGGCACTTCGCCTCCGCAACCACCTCGCCGCAGTTCATTCCCGCCTCGCTTTCTCGGCTCGCGCGAGGGCAGTAAAGTCGCTTCAGATTTCACACTCGCGAAGGGCGTCGCCATGAAACTCGGACTGATCAATTCCGCCTGGGCACAGAGCGGACGCGAAACCGCTTGGGGCATTCACAAAACGAAGGAACTCGGATTCGACACGATCGACATCTTCGCTGATCCGCTCGACATCGATGTGCGCGAACGGAAGCTCATCAAGCGTGAAGCCGACAAAGCCGGTCTGCCGATTGTCTCGATCTGCTGCGTGGCGGTCGGGCTGATCGACTTCAATCCCAGCGTGCAGCGGTTTCACATCGACCGCGTGAAGCAGTACCTCGACCTCGCCTACGAACTGGAAGCCAAGAATGTGCTGCTGGTGCTCGGCGAGTACATCTGGAATCAAGAAGTCATCCCGCCCGCCGAGCAGTGGGCGACCGGTGTTCGCACCTGCCGCATCCTGGCCGAGCACGCTGAGAAACTCGGCGTGCAAATCGCCCTTGAGTTGGAGCCGTTCTCGCTGTCGCTGCTCAACAACGTCGATCGCATGGCCCAGTTCATCGACGACGTCCAGCACCCGGCCCTGCAAGCCAACATCGACATCTCGCACTTGTGTCTCGCGAAGGTCGCACCGGCCGAACTGCGGCGACTGAAAGGCAAAGCGATTCACGTCCACATCTCGGACTGCGACGGCCAGAAGCACGGCGACCTGCCGCCCGGTCGAGGCGTCGTCGACTTCCTGCCGTACCTCCGCGAGATCAAATTGCTTGGCATCGACGGAGCGGTGTCGATCGAACTGGAATACTCGCCCGACCCCGCCCGTATCGAAGACTGGGTTCGCGAAGCGTACACCTCCACCGCTCGGCTGATGCAGGAGGCCGGACTACGCGGCTAGTTTTTGATCGTCTCGGCCACTTGCATCGTCGGACGTAATGCGTCACATCGTCGCTGATGAAACCGATTGACGTCCTGCATCAATTCTTTGGCTTCGAGTCCTTTCGCGGCTCGCAAGCCGCGATCATCGACCGAGTCCTCGGCGGCGGACACTCGCTGGTCATCATGCCGACCGGAGCGGGCAAGTCGCTGTGCTACCAGATTCCCGCGCTGCTGCCTGACGACGATCAAGAACGGCCGACCGTCACCTTGGTGCTGTCGCCGTTGATCGCGCTGATGAAAGATCAAGTCGATGCGCTGCGTGCCAGAGGGATCGAGGCCACGTTCATCAACTCGTCCCTCTCGCGTGAGGAGCGTGAACGGCGATACTCCGAAGTCGCCGAGGGCCGGTATCGGCTGCTGTACGTCACGCCGGAGCGGTTTCGGAAGCCAGAGTTTCTCGATGTCATCGCTCGTCGCGACGTGCGACTACTGGCCGTCGACGAAGCTCACTGCATCAGCGAGTGGGGCCATGACTTTCGCCCGGACTACTCGCGGCTGATCGAGATTCGCGAACGCCTCGGCAACCCCACGACGATTGCCCTGACGGCCACCGCGACGCCCGACGTGCAAGCGGACATCGTGCGGCAGCTCGGCCTGCGACCCGACGAGATCGAACTCTTTCACGAAGGAATCGATCGCCCCAACTTGCGGCTCAACGTCGAAGAGGTTTGGGGCGACGACGAAAAACTCGAACACATCGTCGCGGTGCGCGATCGGCACTCGACGTCGCCCGGCAGCGGCATCATTTACTTCACCCTGATCCGTACCCTCGAACGCTTCAGCGAGCTTCTGCGCCAGCGGCGAGTGTCGCATGTTTGTTATCACGGCGACCTCGAACGCAACGACCGTCGCCGCATTCAAAACGAGTTCATGCAGGGACATTGTCCGCTTGTGCTCGCGACGCCAGCCTTCGGCATGGGCATCGACAAGGAGGACATCCGATTCGTGCTCCACGCCGAAATTCCCGGTTCAATGGAAGCCTGGTATCAGGAGATCGGCCGCGCCGGACGCGACGGTCTCGCCTCCGATTGCCTGCTGCTGTACGACGAAGCAGACCTCACGACGCAAATGGAATTCATCCGCTGGAGCAATCCCGACGCCGACTTTTATCACCGTGTCTACGACCTGATCGCTCACGATTACGAACGAGCCACCGCCTTCGGTCTCGACTGGCTGCGCGAGCAACTGCACGCCAAACAAAAACACGATCATCGGCTGGAGACCGTGCTCGGAATGCTCGACCGCTACGGCGTGATCGAAGGAACTTGGGACGACGAGAGCCTGCAAATCGAAGTTCTGTCCTCGTTGCCAGACGAGCTGCTCGACCACGAGCGTCTCGCACTCAAACTGCGACGCGACCAAGAAAAACTGCTCGCACTCGTGCGCCTGATCCGCCACGACGGGGACCGAAGAGATTTCATCCGCGAATACTTCGGCCAGCCGCGTCAGTCACTCGGCAGCGTCAGTGTTGATTGCGGATGATTGGCGAATGGCCAATCGCTGGGTTGGTACGTCACCGCCAATTCGGGAGATTCCAGTCGCCGGCCGTCTTGGGCGAGGCTTTGCATGACTCGGTCCAAGATGCCCGTGGTCAACAGCGTGCGTTCGACAGGGTAGGCGACTCGGCCGGAACGGATCGTCTCTTCGAAGGCATGAACCAAGTAGGCGAAGTGGCCGTAGGGTGTTCCGTTCTGCAACTTGAAACACGCGGCCAGAGGTTCGGCTCGACCTTTCAGCTTCACAGCAATGGCCTGCGATCTTGCCAGGCCATTGGCCATCACGACGGCGGACTTCAACCCGTCGCGATGTTGCAACAGGTACGCGGCCGAGTTGTTCTTGGTGATCCACTGGTCAGAGTCCTGTGGCGCTCCGGGAAGTTGTTTCAGCGCGGCAGCGAAGAGTTCGCTGGACCAGAGGCCCGCCGACTCAGCTTTGCGGATTTCGTCGCCCGTGACCGCCTGCACCGAGACGACGCCGGTCTCGCCACCGCGGCGACGCTCGATCATGCACTGATGAGCCTCGATGGCGTGAAATCCGTAGGACTCCAGGCCGCCGTAGCCAATCGTCAGCGCGGCTTCGATCTCGCAATCGCGCGGCAGTTCGAGCAGCGGCTCGCGCCACGCAACGGGAACCGATGATCCCGCCAGGAACGGGAAGTTCATTTTCTTGGCGGTCTCGACCATCACGCGTGCGTCTTCCCAGCGATACGACAGATGCTTGTCGTTGAACACGGGGACCACTTTTCCACAGCGGCGAAACGTCGCCACGATCTCGTCGAAGAAACGCCGGCGCGGATACTGATGCTGCTTCGTGTCGGGCGTGAAGGGATAGTCGCCGTGCTCGCCGATGCTCAGCACGCCCGCGACCTGCATTTTGTCGGTGCCCAGCGTGATCGCTTCGTCGATGGACTTGGCGAGCCGAAAGCCATGCTTATCGGCCAACTCGCGGCTGAGGTCGCCGTTGGGAACTTGATCCGTGTAGAGCGAGACGAGCCGCAGGTCCGGCCCCTTGCCGCCGTCTTGCTGAAACCCCTCCAAGATTTTGCCGACGATCACATCGGCGTGGCTGTTTTTGCGATAGACCGTGACGACCGCCGCGACCGGCAGCTTTTCGCGAGCCGGAGCGAATCCCAGCGCCGATGACGCGGCGGGGATGGCTGCCCCCAGAGCGGTGGACAGGCCAGCCTTCAACAAGTCTCGTCGGTTGAGCGAAGTCATCGAGCCTCCCACGGAAAACGAAGTGTGCGGCGTTTCGATTTTGATTCACGACTCAGCTAAGATCGGGGCCGACACATGATCGTTGTGCCAACGATCGCCGTCCAACATCACCGGAGAAAAACATGATTCGCAACTTGATACTACTGGCCGCTCTGTTGATTCCTGTTTGTGTTCTGGGAGCCGATGCTCCCGCGACGGCTCCGCCCGAAGCGGCTGGAATGAAGGTCCTGTTCAACGGCAAGGATCTCTCCGGCTGGGACGGCGATCCTCGGCTGTGGAGCGTCAAGGAGGGAGTGATTCACGGCGAGACGACCGCCGAGAATCCGGCCAAAGGAAACACCTTCATCATTTGGAAGGACGGCACGACGAAAGATTTTGAGTTGCGACTCTCGTTCCGCTGCAACGCGACGAACAACTCTGGCATTCAATACCGCTCGAAGCACATCACCGATGGCAAGGTCGGCAATCAATGGATCGTCCGCGGCTATCAGCATGAACTCCGCAACGAAACCCAGCTTCCCAGCGTGTCTGGTTTCATCTACGACGAAGGTGGCAAGCGCGGACGCATCTGCCTCGTCGGCGAACAAGCCACCTGGGAAAAAGACGGCAAGAAGCTCATCAAGTCCGACTTGGTCGACCAAGAGACGTTCAAAAAGCTCTTCAAGCTCGACGATTGGAACGACGTGGTGATCGTCGCCAAAGGGAACCACATCCAGCACTACCTCAACAACCGGCTGATCCTCGACTTCACGGACAACCATTCGGAACTCGCGCTGACCGAAGGCATCCTGGCTCTGCAACTGCACGCCGGAAAACCGATGTGGGCCGAGTTCAAAAACATCCGCATCCGCGAGCTCAAGTGAATCGAATGCTGATCGGGACGATTCACGGCACAAAACAAACCGAAGCGTCAGCGAGGGCGTCATCACTGTTCGTCCTCGCTGCCGCTTTGGGTTTTTAGTTGCGATTATTGCGCATGTTGAAAACCAGCATGACGACCTTCGCGATCCCTTGAGCCTGAGCGACGGGGATTTCGAATTGTGCTCCAGCACCGGTCGCGTCGCAGGCCAGCGATAAGCCAATGAATGACGGCTGAAGTTTCAGCCCGTCGATCGCTGAAGCATCGACCGAAATCGCTCCTTCGCGAGCCGCTAGTTTGAGGCCGTTGGCGGCCAACCGCGCGACGTCGATCAATCCGATCAAATTGGCCTTCTCGACGTACCGTTTCCGAGCGACTGCCACGGCTTCGTCCTTCGAAGCCGTCGAATTCAAAGTCTTCGCGAGGCTTTTCATTTCGTCGATGCCACCGCCAAACGTCTGCAACGCGCGAGTCGGCTGATACAGCAT
Organism: Planctomycetota bacterium; assembly: GCA_003669125.1. Lineage (GTDB taxonomy): Bacteria > Planctomycetota > Planctomycetia > Planctomycetales > Planctomycetaceae > SXKJ01. The sequence goes on along the minus strand of QWQF01000015.1, from coordinate 867 downwards.
GTGCTGTTGCATGCCCGCTTCGCCGAACAACAACAATTGGATTCTCTTTTGGATTCCCAGAGGATCTGCAGTCCCATCGAACTCCTGCTTCATCGTGGTTCGATCGACTTCGAAGCCATCGATTTTGTCGATGGCCGTTTCCAAGGTGGTCGTCTGCTTGAAGCCGACGGATTGAATCTCGCTCATTGCCTTGAGCATCGAGTGGCTGATTTCACGCAGTCGGTTGGCGGGAGTGATCTCGGAAATCGATCCGGCACGAATCGCTCCCGCGGCACTGGCATCGAGGTCGAAGTACCCGGCCATCTCGTTCCACTTCAGCGTGTGCATGTCTTTGACGGCCGCTTCAAACTTCGCCTTTTGTTCGTCCGTCGAATTCGCCAGTATGGATTTGGTCATCTTCATGGACCAATCGACCATGCCGGCCATGTCCGCTTTCAGGCCGAAGTACGCCAGCTTGTTCGCAGGCAGTCGATTGATCAGCGACAGTTCGCTGGTCGGTTGCTTGGCGAAAAACTTCGCGGTCGCCGTCCCCTCGCCCACTTGCAGGCGATCTTCCACTCGGATCGCGTCCTTTGAGAACGTGAACCCAACCGTCAGGCTCTGCGAGTCGCGCACGCCTTGCAGCGCCGACTTGCCAAGCACCCGATAGATGTCCAACATCGGCACGAGCTGCGCTCGTTGAGCGTCAGGAATCGCTCCGGAGATTTGATTCAGCAACGTGTCCAATTGCGGCTCGGCCTGCTGCAACTCACTTTCAAACGCCTTCGTGAGTTGCTGCAGATTGATCAGCACCGACAGGTCGGACGCCTCGAACAGCTTCTTCGTGGACGCATCAATCTTCGACCACAGCGCCGAGCCTTTGCCGCT
>QWQF01000312.1 GCA_003669125.1 Planctomycetota bacterium | reverse complement strand
TGCATCATCTGGCCAACGATTTGGTCGCCGACGCTCGCCAGGAAATAGCGGCCGTGCTGCGGTTTGGCCAGGATCGCTCGCACGCCAAGTTGCACGGTCGGACGATCGAGCTGCTTGCCTTCCGATTCCTCGGCCAAGCGGCAATTGAACTCGACGACGATCTGTTCGTCAGCAGGCGTGGCGGGGCGAATGGCAATCGTCGGCATGAATGTGCTCGTCCGTTTCAAAGAAGCCCCGCAGCGTGTCGCGGCGGGGCAACACTGTCGAGCCGCTCCCCTGGAAAATCAACGGAGACGCGAGGATTCCGCAGTCGCGGCCAGTTTCGATTTTGCATCACCCGTCAGGATTTTGTTGCCATCTCGAAACGGTGACCTATGTTGCCTGTGTCCTCTCGGCATCATGCCGACGTGAATTTGATTCCACCTGCTTCCCCAACGACGGTCGTGTGAATGGGGATAACGACCGAACGCATCTCCCCTTGTGCGGTCGCACGAGCTTGGCTCGACGCGGCGCGTCCCGTTTTGGAATTGGCGAGTGCCACCCGCAGTCGCCGACCCAAAGAGTTTTTACTGGCCATTTCCACAAACTGTCGCCCTCTTTGTCGGACGAGTCTCCAACCTGTCTGTGTTCTGTCGCCGTGAATCATCGGCTGCGGAACGCGGACGACTTGGAAAGTCACCCCACGAGAACCGCGACGTAACCTCACAGAGAATCCACACCCATGAAGATGAACCAAGGCTCCTTGTTGGTGGTCGATGACGACAAGCACATCCTCGAAGCAATGGCCGACTACCTCCGCAGTCTGGGCCATCGGACCGAGACCGCGTCCAACTGCAAAGACGCGATGGACCGCATGAGCGAGTTCCCCTTCGAGGTCGTCCTGTGCGACGTGAACCTCGGCGATCATGACGGCTTTGAGTTGCTCGAATGGTCGAACGAGCATTGTCCGGACACGTCGATGATTCTCATCACTGGCTACGGCACGATTGAATCCGCTGTCGAAGCGATCCGCACGGGGGCCTTCGATTACCTCACGAAACCGGTCATCGATGACGAACTCAACTTCTCGGTGCAGCGAGCACTCGGCCAACGCAAGCTGGTCGAAGAGAACAAGGCGCTCAAGGCCCAGCTCAACCAAAAGTTCGGCATGGGAAGCTTGATCGGCCGCGACTACAAGATGCTCAAGATGTACGACCTGATTGAGAGTGTCGCCGACACTCGCACGACGGTCCTGCTTCTGGGCGAGAGCGGTACCGGCAAGACGATGACCGCCCGTGCGATTCATCAACTCAGTGCGCGAGCCAGCAAGCCGTTCGTCGAAGTCGCCTGTGGTGCGTTGCCCGACACGCTGCTCGAAAGTGAACTGTTCGGCCACGTCGCCGGGGCGTTCACCGGAGCCAACCACGACAAGGTCGGCAAATTCCTGCAAGCGGACGGCGGCACGATCTTCCTCGACGAAGTCGCCACCGCGTCCGCTTCGCTGCAAGTCAAACTGCTGCGAGTCCTGCAAGACCGCGAGTTCGAACCGGTCGGCAGCAACAAGACTCACAAGGTCGATGTCCGCGTGATCCTGGCCACGAACGAAGATCTCTCCGCACGAGTCGCCAGCGGGACCTTCCGCCAAGACCTGTTCTACCGCATCAACGTCATCTCGCTGACGCAGACGCCGCTCCGCGAACGGATCACCGACATCCCGCTGTTGGCCGAGCACTACCTGCATCAGTTCTGCGAAGCCAACGGCAAGACGATTCGCGGCTTCGACGATTCCGCGGTGCAGTTGCTCCAGCGCTATCGCTGGCCGGGCAACGTCCGCGAATTGCTGAACGTCGTCGAACGCGCCGTCGTGCTCAGCAAGAGCGACACGATCTCCGCTCAAGACCTGCCCGAAACTCTGCGAGCCAACGAGCGAACCTTCTCAGTCCCAGCAGGTCGGTTGGGAAACAACCTCAAGTCGTCGCTGGTCGCTCCGGAAAAGCAACTCATCCTCGAAGCGTTGGAGTCCAACGGTTGGAACCGCCAAGAGACCGCCGACTTGCTCGGCATCAACCGCACGACGCTCTATAAAAAGATGAAGAAGTACGACATCGAATTCGAAGCGCAGATGAGCTTCTAAGTCTCAATGAGAACCAGAGACAGGCGAACGGGGGCGTCAGTCCCCTGGTTCGTTGAACGATCAAAAAATAGCACGACGCGCAAGCGAGTGGCGAAACTCTTCAAGAGACATACCACTCGCTGGCGCGTCGTGCTTAATTTGAAATCGTTCGCCGACGTCAGCGCTGCGTCAGCTTTGCGACGTCGCTCTTGATCTTGACCGCTTCGTCCAGCTTGCGCAGCAGTTCGTTCTTCACGACGATGTCGCGCAGGACGATCGGGTGCAGCGGATCGTCGCCGGGGAAGATGATCGCCAGCGGGATGCTCACGCTGTCGAAGGCGGTGAGCCATTCCTCGATCGCCGGCGAGCCGTCGGTCCAGTCCGCTTTCATCGTGACGATGTTGTGCTTTTTGACTCGTTCCAGAGTGTCGGCCGTGTTGTAGGCGAGCTTCTTGTTCGACTTGCAGGCGAGGCACCAGTCGGCAGTGAAATCGACGAAGACCGTGCGGCCTTGGCGCAGCTCGTTCTTTAGTTTGACGCCGTCGAACGCTTGCCACGGCAATTCGTGAACGCCGGGTTTTTCATCGGCGAGTCCCATTGCCATCCAGCAGCCGAGACCGGAGACGATCGCTGCGAAAGTGCGTACCGTCCAACGACGACGACCGGGTGAGTTGATCGTGTAAAGATGCCCGATCATCCACAACGAGAAGCCAATCGCCAGCAGCAAAATCAACAACGGCAGAATCCAGTTCGCCTTCAGACTGCTCATCAAGAAGATGACCGTCCCCATCAGGATGAAACCGCAGACCTCTTTGAACGTCACCATCCAGTTGCCCGGCCTCGGCAGGAACTTCACCCATCCCGGAAAGAAGCCCAGCAGAACGTACGGCGACGCCATGCCAAGTCCCATCACTGACCACACGAGGTAGGTGATGTGTGCCGGTTGCTTGACCGACCAGCCGAGCGTCACGCCGAGGAACGGCCCGCTGCACGGAGTCGCCAGCAGCGTCGCGAAGATGCCGGTGAGGAACGCGCCGAGCGGGCCTTCTTGATGCTGATGACCGGCGGCCGAGCCAATCATGCCGGGAACGGGAATCTCAAAAACCCCAAGCAAACTTAAGCCCATCGCAAAGACCAAGCAGGACATCGCGACTTGGAATCCCGTCATCTGGAACAGTCCGCCCCAACGGTCCAATTTCGAAGCATCCATCCCCAACTTCGCAAAGAACCAGGAAAGATCGACGACATTCGGAAGGATGGCCAACGAGGCGAGGAGCAGGAATACGGCGATCACGCCGAGCGAATACGTCAGGTTGAGCAACAGGATTCGGCTGCGGCTTTCTCCTGCTTGCTGCACGAAACTGAGAACCTTGATCGCAATCACAGGGAGCACACACGGCATCACATTGAGGATTAACCCTCCGAGAAACGCATAGACGACAAACAGCCCCAGGCTTTCGGGATCTTGGTCTTTGCGTGGCTCGAATTTTTGACCTCGGTATGTGGGACCGCCATCTTCTCCTCCCGGAGTTGCGCTTGGCGGTGTCGGCGTGACGACGGTTTTGATTGGCTCCGGCGTCAGCTTGGCTGCGACCTTCGCGATGTGGCCAAGCTCAAACGGCACTCCCTTGAGCGGTCGGCATTGCCCCTCGTTGCAGATTTGATAGCGGAGCGTGCCGGCCAAGCCGTACTCCGACTTCTCGACGGAGACCGGCATCGTCCAGGTGATCTCCTTGTGATGCACTCGCTGTTGGATGCCCTCTTTGGTCGTCCCGATTTCTGGCGCGAGGCTCGGCGAGAATTTGTCTTCGGCGGCTTTCAAACCGTTGAGGCTCGTTAGTTCGATCAACGTCGGCAGTCCGGAGTTCTTGGGATCGTGATTGAGTGCGAACGTGTGCCAGCCCTCGTCCAATTCCATCGTGATCGAAAGCAACGCCGCTTGTCCTGGCTTCGCATCTTCGGGCGAGAGCCGAAATAGAACCTTGACCGGATCAGCGACCTTGCCCCGCTGCGGGACCAACGTGATCTCGAACGGCTTCGGAGCGGTCGCGGAATTTTCCTCGACCTCGGCAACTTTCGGAGGAGTCGGTGTGGTTGGTACGAATCGGCCCTTGAATTCGACGAGCTTCGCGGGATCGGACGCGATGACTTCGGCAGGAGCTTCGGCCGTGGCGAAAAATGTTTCGTCGTACGGCGTGCAACTGAGTGCATCGCAAATCTGGTAGCGAACTTGGCTGAGGATGCGGATGTCACTTCGCTTCGCGTCTGGCTTCAGGCGGAAGCGGCGCTGCCACGTCACTGCGTCTTTGAACTTCTCGACCATCTCGGCGTCTTGGAATTCGATCTTCGGCTCGTGGTCCGACGCGAACTTGTCTTCGACCGGCTCGACTCCTTCCGTCTGGATGAGCTTGATCCGCGTCGCGCCGCTGAATCCCGAATCGGTCGAGTAGGTGTGCCCACCGGGAGGAACGTCGAGATGAATCGACAGCAGAAAGTCACTCTTGTCTTCCGTCAGCGTCACCTTCAGCAGCGCCGGTCTGTTCGGCCGCCCGGCTCGTTTGGTCGAGGCTGTCTTGCCGGTCAGCGGATCGCGGAACGTCTCCTCTTGGCCAAAGTTCGGTCGAGCGAGAGCCACCAGCATCATCGCGGTGGCGAGAACACACAGCACTGATCGAAAGCGAGGCTTGAGCATGTCGAGGTTCGCCGAGGTCGGAAGGTGGGATGAGGCGTCATACGCCGGGGGGATGATAGACCAACAACTGAAAATCGCTCAATTCGAGACGCCGGACACTTTGAGATGCTGTTGAACGGCGAAGATGTTGGTCCGGGAAAGAAAATCGGCGGGAAGCCGATGGTCGCCACCGTGATCGCAGTTCTTGCGGAGAAACCGCAAGGGATTCGGCCTCCGCGCGTTCAATCTCTTTGGCTACAACCCCGCCCCCTTCGGAAGCGCCCGTCCGAACTCGACGTGCCAGCGCTCACCTCGACGTGCCTCTCACCGTTTCCCTCTGAATTAAATCAGCGAGTTTTCATCGTGTGGCCTCAAAAAACGGCTCAGCGGGCGATCATTGTTGCCGGCTGTCTGGGCATGATTTATTTGCAACTGACGACTTCTCCCGCGACGGTGCAGTTTGCTCGCGCGCTCGGAGCCAACGGGCTGCACATCGGGATTCTCGGCTCGCTGCCGACGGCGATGTTGTTCATGCAGTTCGTGTCGGGCGTGCTCGTGAATCGGTTCAAGTACCGGCGAAGGTTGTGGCTGACGGTCGGACTTGTGCAACGACTGGTGATGTTGCCGGCGGCGTTGGGACCGACGTTGTGGCCCGACATGTCGGACGGGTTTTGGATTTGGACGCTCGTTGGACTGACGGCGGTGAATTACGGAATGGCTGATTTCTGTCATCCGCTGTGGATGTCATGGATGGGCGACTACTTGCCGAGGCAAGGCCTCAGCCGGTTCTGGGGAAAGCGGCATTTGTGGATGCACTGTTCGGCGGCTGCGGCACTCGGCTGCGCGGCGGTCTACGTCTCCGGTCATCCGGACGGAATTAAGCCGGCGTTCGCGATGCTCGGCGTGATCGCGGCGGTTTGCGGCGTCGTCGATTTGCTGCTCTTCCTGAAAGTCGATGAGCCGCCGGTACGCCCCGCTCCCAGTCCACGATTACGAGACATCTTGTCGGCTCCATTTGAGCAGCGCGAGTTTCGCCGCTTCATTGGCTTCTCCTGCTTCTGGCACTTCGCGGCGATGACCGGAGCACCGTTCATTGGTTTGTTCTTGCTGGAATACGTCGGCATGGACCTGTTCCATGTGATGCTGCTGTGGGCAACGTCGTGGATCGGTGGAGCGTTGGCCGCCAGCCGCATGGGCTGGCTGGCCGATAAATTTGGACATCGGCCGCTGCTGGTGCTGTCGATCTCGTTCAAGTCGGCGTTGATGATCGCGCTGTTGCTCGTGCCGGCGAATCCGACGCTCGCGTTCTGGTTGCTGATTCCCGTGTTCATGCTCGACGCGCTGCTCAACGCAGGGATCGCGATCGCTCAGCACGGCTTTCTGCTGAGCTACTCGCCGTCGGAAAACCGAGCCATGTACATCGCCGCCGGCACCGCAATCGCCGGCATGGTTGGCGGAGCAACCTCGATTGGATCCGGCTTTTTGCTGCGTTCGCTGGCCGGCTGGGATTTTTCGTTTCTGGCGGTCGGCGTCTCGCACTTTCATGTGCTGTTTTCGATCAGCCTGCTGCTGAGGCTGCTCTCGTCGGTGTTGGTGCTGAGCGTGGAAGAACCGGAAGCGGCCCGCACTGGCGTGGTCGTCACGCATCTCTGGCAGGCCGCTCAACGACGGCTGCTGCGACTGACTCGCGCGACATGGCGAGTCGATGTCGCCGCAAAATCGCCGCGATTGCTGGCTGGTGAAACCGCTCTGCCGCGCCGCCCACGCACTCGCAAAGTTCCCTGGCGCGACATCGTTCAAGCCGACGATCCGAGTCACGAATCACGCACGACGGTGTGACCCCCGGAGGGCGGCGGCGAGCCACCGTCCACCAAGTTCACTTTGTCGCCGTCGACATCTTCAACTCTAGAGCTTCCGGCAGCGCGGCCTTCACGTCTTCAATCGACGCCGGGCGGCTGTGGACGTTCCCCTTCTTGTCGACCAAAAACATCGTCGGCAGTGAGATCACTCCGAACGCAAGACTCGGCGGGCTTTCGAGGCCACCGGCTTCGTGGATCTGAGGCCACGTCATGCCGTTCTGCTGCATGTAGCCCTTCACCCCGTTGGGAGTGTTGTCGAGATTCACGCCGATCACTTCAAAGCCCTGCGTGCGATACTGCTGATACAGAGCCTTCAACTTCGGTAAGTCTTCAAAGCAGGGCTTGCACCACGTCGCCCAGAAGACGACTAGCACGGCCTTATCGCGGTAGTTGCGAATATCGACCTTGCCGCCGTCCAACCCAGCGAACGCCAGCGGCAACGGTTTGCCCTTCACGTCCAGACGAGTCATCGCACCCACGGCCTTCCGGCCAGCGGTCGTCTTCGGATGATCCTCGGCCAGTTGAGCGAACCACTTCCGAGCCTCTCCGGCCTTACCCGCGAATTCGAGGCCCGTCGCCAATTGGATCATCGCGTCGGGAGCGTCCTCGGCCTTCGGATGCGTCTCGACGAATCCTTGCAGGTCTTTGATCCATTCTTCCTGAGCCTTCGCCTGAGCGGCACTCGTCTTGGCCGTTTGCACCGCGACCGAATACTCCGCAAGCATCCGGCGATAGCCGATGTACGACGCGAGCGGCGAACCCGCCTTGAGCTGCGACTTCAACTGCGTTTCCAGCAGCTTCAGTTGATCCAGTCCCCCTTCATAGGCTCCGGTCTGTACCGCCGAGGTCAGCCCGTCGATGAGCTGCCGAATCCAGTTCTCTTGGTCCTTCGGGTCTTTCGCCGTCGCACTGATGAGTTGTTTGAGCACCGTCGCGCGATCGCTGTTGAACTTCACGAACGCAGCCGGTGACGCGTCGGCGGTCGGAGCCTTGCCGTCGAGTTCTTGCAGTTGCTTGACGAGCGCAGCGACACGCGGATCCGCATTCGCTCCGGGATTGGCCGCCGCCGGTACGTCGCCCGCGCCGGACTGTCCCGGCTGCATCAGCACTCCCGCCGAGAGTTGCACTTGATTGCCTTCGATCGGCAGCGGGATTTGCGTCAGTTTCCAGACGTCGCCGATCTTCACGATCTCGCCGATTTGCACGAGCAAGCTGTTGCGCGGCGGAGCGGCTTCAGTTTCAATGATCGCCATCGCGTTCTCGTACAGGAGAAGATCGCCCGCCGCCTTGCCGTCGTCGGCGGGAATCATGCTGGGCATCGCGGACGCGGCGTCGAACCGCATCCAGCGAGACTTTGGCGTCAGTGATTTCGTTTTGCTCAGCACGTCGCGCAGCTTCGCCGCCGGATTGCTGACGTTCGCCAGCATCTGCTTTTGAACTGATTCCTCGATCTTGAGTTGAGCCAAATCCTCAGCCGTGATCAGCACCAACCGCAGCATGTCGGCATCGTTCGCCAGCAGCGCGTTGACCGCGACTCGCGAGGCTTCCTCGGCCGAGAGAACTTTCCAGGCATCGATGTTCTTGTCTTCGTTCGAGTCGATGCCCCAACGCGAGCCACCCGTGTTGAGCCAGCGGAACTGATCCGGCTTCTCGTTGAAGTTGCTGTCGATCTCGCGATAGACCTCGATGCCGTTGTTGTAGTACCGCCATTGATCGACCGTGTCGTCGTTGTTCGTGTCCACGAATCGCCGCAGCACCTGCCCGTTTTGGCCGGTGACCAACCACGCCGATCCCTTACCGAGCTTCTCCGGCTTGACCGTGCATTTCGCGTACTCGGTCGGCTTGGGCATTTCGATTTCGACATCGCGTTGCCGAGGCACAAACTTCGAGAAGACAAACTCCGGCGTCGGCCCTTCGGACCGCAGCGTTCCCGCTGACAGGCTCAACAATCCGGCTCCCAAGACACCACAAGACAGCAGGCGACGACGCATCTCTGCGACTCCGTTCGGAAGAGATCACGAATCCGATTTCCAATCGGCGGGAATCTAGCCCTGCCCGAAAATCGTGTCAGCCCGAGTTTCGCGGCGCACATCACGCTCGCAACTGTCGCACGACTCGCACGACTTCGGCGACAGCGACGTCGATTTCGGCCTCGATCGTGTACCGGCTCAGCCCGAATCGCAGGCTCGCGCGGCTGAGCGAGTCGTTGACGCCCATCGCTCGCAGGACGTGGCTCGGCTCCGGTTCAACGGTCGAGCACGCGGAGCCGGAACTCACGGCGATCTCCTTCAAGCTGCTCATCAATGCCTCGCCGTCCACACCAGCGACGCTGAAGTTGAGATTGTTCGGCAGTCGCTCGGCCAGCGACGGTCCGTTGAGCGACAACCCCTCAAGTTCCGATTGCAACCGCTGCCACAGACGGTCGCGCAGAGTGGCCATCTGAGCCGAGACGACGGCATCGTTCGCCAGTTCACACGCGACCCCGAAGCCGACAACCAGCGGAACCGGCAGCGTGCCGCTGCGCAGATGTTGCTCGTGTCCACCGCCGTCGAACAACGGTTCGAGCGGGATTCGAGGACCATCTCGCCGCACGATCAGCGCCCCGACTCCTTTCGGCCCGTGACATTTGTGAGCACTCAGCGACAGCAGATCGACCGGCAGTTGCTGAAGGTCGACTGGAATCTTGCCGACCGCTTGCACCGCATCGCAGTGCAGCAGCACACCGCGCTCGCGACAGATGTGACCAATTTCGGTCAGCGGATTGATCGTGCCAACTTCGTTGTTCGCCAGCATGACGGACACGAGCGCAGTCTCCGGTTTGATCGCATCGGCGACTTGCTGCGGATCAACGCGTGCATCGCGATCGACTGGCAGGATCGTGACGTCGACTCTCTGCCGCTTGAGCCGCTTGGCGACATCGAGCACCGACGGATGCTCGGCGGCATTTGTGACGAGGCCCATCCTCCGAAGCCCTTTGATCGCCAAGTTGTTGGCTTCCGTCGCACCGCTCGTGAACACGATCCACTCCGTCGGACAATTCAACAGCCGAGCGACTTGCGCGCGAGCACGCTCGACCGCCTCGGCCGCTCGCCAGCCGAAGGCGTGATTCACGCTCGCGGCATTTCCGTACTCCTCGGTGAAGTACGGCAGCATGGCGGCCAGCACTTCCGGAGCGACGCGCGTCGTGGCGTGATTGTCGATGTAGATCATGCAGAGGGGTTGGGGATTAGGGGTTGGGAAAAGACAGAACCGAGCAAGGGACGTGCGGCAGGACGGCGTCCATTTGCGAGCCGCGACCGCAGACGAGCAGGTCGATTTGCCATTCGTCGATCAGGCGTCGCAACGTCGCCGAGAAATCGCCGTCGGCGACGTGCGTCAAGATTCCGTAGTTCATGGTCCGGTGATCGGTCGGTGCGAGATGCTCGTGCAACTTCAGGCGAGCCGATTCGATGCGTGCCACTTGTCGTCGCGCCAGATCATCCGCAGAAATACCGCTTTGCCACGCTTCCGACCAACGACCCGGTTCGACGACGTGCGTCAGCCAGCATTTCGCGTCGCGCCACAATCCGCTGCCGACGATGGCCATCAATCGCTCGCCAGAAGTATCGCTCAGGTCATCGACGATGAGCACATGCGGCGGCTCGACTTCGTCGTCGCTGGCTTCGGACTCCGGGCTTCGGGCTTCGGGTCGTTGGATCAATACGGGGCACTTCGCCGAACGCAGAACTCTCAACGCCGTCGGCCCCAGCGAACTCAGTTGCGAGCCGGCTCCGAGCACGATCAAGTTCGCCGACCACTCATCCGCTTGCTGCAGCAGTTCCTTCCAGGCAACACCGCCGAGCAAACTCGTTTCGGAATCCAATCCCGCCTCGCGAGCGTCATCCGCCAACAAGTCCAGCCGCTCGGACAGGATTCCGCCGAACGCACTGACTTGCAGAGGCGTCGCCGGAATCTGCGTCAGATCGAGCCCGTCGATGACGGCGCAGAGATGCAGTTCGCCGCGCTGAGCCGCTGCGATCTCGATTCCGCGCTCGACCAGACACCGCGCAATTCTGGGAATGAACTCTTCGGAATTGAGGTCTAATAATTCGAGATTTAGCCCCACGAAGACTCTGCGAAAATACATGTCGCCCACCTTTGTCGAACTCCGTCACTCAGTTGGCGGATCAACATAGCCCGGAGAATCCTCCGGCGAAAGCGCTCGGCGGCCCGGCGGTGGCGGCAAGTTCAAAGGCGGAAACGCGGCATCGAGTTCGGCCGTCGCTGGAACGCCGACGTCCGGAAGGCCGGGGATTGGCGTCTGAACGACATCTGCTGGCCGAGCACGTTCGTCGAGCAAGCGATTGACGAATTCGTCCTCGCGAAGCAATTCGCCCGACTGACTCGTCCGTCCCTCCGGCCCGAAGCCGAAGGTCAGGCCCAATCCGTAGTACCAGAAGTCGTGATCGTGTGCGGAAGTCGTGACCCAATAACTCGCGCTGGCCGAGAGTCGTGTGCGGCCGTTCAGCCAGACATGCACTCCCGCTTCCGGGTAGGCCGCGCCGAGAAACTGCGTGCTCGTACTCTCCTCATCGTTCAGCGAATCGATGACCGTCGAGACATCGACTCCGCCAAACAGACCGGCTCCGACGAAGGGTGCCACGCGAGTCGGTGTCGACACATGCACCGCCGTGTTGAGACCAACAAAACCATTCGAGGCTCCCGAATTGAGTTGTCCGGCCAAGGCCATTTTGCTCGACAGCCAGGGGGTCGAGTAATTCGTCACGCCGACTTCGGCTCCGACGGCGGCGTTGTCTCGAAAGTTGCTCCCCGCTCCGCCAACGTAGCAGCCGCTGTCGTCGCTGACGTGCCGAGCGTCCAGCATCTGCTTGGCCATGCGGCCCCATTTCTCGACGTGGCTACCTGCGTAGGGCTGCTCGTATTTCTTCTGGTAGTCCGCGTGATCCATCGCCCACTTCGAGCTGAAGCAGCCCGACACGGCGACCATCAACAAGCTGGCCCAAAGCAGACAACGGCAGCAACGCAAAACTTCATCCTCAGCCCCCGCCAACAGCAGGACCGTAGGTGAAGTTCCACAATCCGGCCAAGACGACTCTCGATCGGTTCGCGCGTTCCCCTCGTTCCCACGCGGAGCATGGGGACGAGAAGCCCATGCCCAGCGAAACCCGCATTCTCACGTTGTTGGCTGGCAGGTACTCTCCCGACGATGACGCGAACCAGCAGGATCGTTCGCGAAGGATGCACAACTCGCAAGGAGTCTCTCGTGCCGACTCACACTCAAGAACCGGAAAAAGCCACGTTCGTCGAGACCGCGCTGAAGCTCAGCGGCAAGAGCGACGACGAAGCCAAACGAACAGGAGCACTCGACCGCGCCGACGAGCAGGTCGAGGCGATGTTCGCCAAGAAATATCAAACCGCCGGCAGCCCCGTGCATCGTGCCGTTTGGGACGACAGCTTCCCCATCGAGCTGTTCGTCGCGCCGGAACCGACAACTCCGCCGGAATGCCAGAAGGTGATGGACGCCTCGCTGGAAGTCGTGCGCCGCCACGTCCGCGCAAAGACGCTGCTCGATGGACAACGCAAGATCACCGACACTGTGCTGCGAGAACTCGGCGACGCGGGCTACTGGGGCTTGCTGGTCGATCGGGAGTTCGGCGGTTCTGCCGCGCCGTTCATTGCGTTCGCGAGATTCCTGCGACAAATGGCGACTGTCGATCCGACCGTCGCGGGATTGGCCTCGGTGCATGGCTGCATCGGTGCGGTCGATCCGGTCCGAGCCTTCGGATCGCCAGCGCAGAAAGCGAACTTCTTGCCGAGGCTGGCCAGTGGTCAGCGTCTGTCGGCGTTCGCGTTGACCGAGCCTTGTGCTGGCTCCGATCTGACTGCGATGAAAACCGAAGCGAAACTCGAAGGCGATCATTACGTCGTCAACGGCGAGAAGCTGTTCATCACCAATGCGATCGCGGGGCGGACGATTGGCCTCGTCTGCCTGATCGACAAGAAGCCGGCCGTGCTGATCGCCGACTTGCCCGACCAAGAGAACGACGAGTTCCAAACGAAGCGGTACGGGCTGTACGCACTCAAGCACTCGTACAACAACGGCCTCGTCTTCAAGAATTTCAAAGTGCCGAAGGACAACCTGCTCGACGCCGGCCGAGGCGACGGGCTGACGATCGCGTATCACGGCCTGAATCGCGGCCGAGTCGCGCTGTGTGCGAACGCCGCCGGCACGATGCGAGCCATGCTGGCGAACATGCTGCCGTGGGCACGCTTCCGCAAGACGTACGGTGCGTTGATCGAAACTCGCGAACTGGTCCGCCGCCGTTGCGGTCGCATGGCCGCCATGATTGTGGCCTGCGACGCGCTGGTCGATTGGTGCAGTTGGCAATTGGACGAAGGCTTTCGCGGCGAGATGGAGTGCATCATCGCCAAAATCTTCGGCAGTGAGTGCCAGAAAGAAGCGGCCATCGAACTGTTCATGAAGACGCACGGCGGCCGAGCGTTCCTGCACGGCCACCTCTTCGGCGACAACGTCCACGAATTCCTTGCCCCGTGCATCTACGAGGGCGAAGGCGAAATGCTCGGCATGGCGTTCCTCAAGTCGCTCATCAAAGAGCACGGCACGAAATACTACGAGCCGATCGGCAAGTCGCTCGCCGCCGCGGGCATCAAGAATCCGAACGCGATCACACCGGGAACTCTGTGGGCGATTCGCGGAGCCTTGTGGCCGTACGCGAGTTGGCGTTTGAAACAATTCCTCGGAGCCGCCGCGAAACCGGTGATCCCCTCTGGTGGTCCGAGCAAACTCCGCGAGCACGCCGAATGGGCGGCCAGCCAGTTGCAAAAGTCACGCATGGCGGTCGATGGGCTGATGCAGAAATTCAAACTCAGACTTGCCGACCGGCAATGCTCAATGGCCGAACTGTCCGCTCGCATCCAAGACCAAGTCGTGATGCTCGTGACCGCGCTGTGGGCCGCACGTCGCAACGACGAGTTGATTCACACAGCTGCCGACGTCCTCTGCCAGGACCTCCGCCGCAAACTGACCGGCGCGCGGCCGAGCAGTTCGTATTTCAAGACGGTCACGAAGCTCGGCGAAGCCATCGCCGCCGGAGGATTCTCGGCCATCGCCGGCATCGACGAGAACGAAATCCTGATGCCGTACTGAATTCAACCGACGGACGACGGCGCACTGTCCACTGCCTTTTCCTTCCGCCCATCCCACCAGCCGATCAGCAGCGGCAGAAATACGAGATTGCCGATCAGGCCGCCCAGCATGGCGAGACTGACCAGCAGCCCGAAGTAGACCAGCGGGATGAAGTGCGACAACGCCAGCACGCTGAAGCCGGCCATCAGTGCGGCGTTGGTGTAGACCAATGCCCGGCCAACGTGCCGATGAGTCTCGTGCAAGGCTTCATGGACCCGCAGACCACTCGCCCGTGCGTTGAGGTAGCCATCGATGTAGATGATGCTGGAATCGACCGTCAGTCCCATCGACACGCAGGCGATCATCGCCGTCGCAATGTTGATCGGCAGGCCGAGCCAGCCCATCGCCCCGATCACCAGGATGTTCGGAAATAAGTTGGGCACCAGCGAGATCAAGCCAATCGGCAGGCTCCGAAACGCGAACCACATCATGCTCGTGATGCCGACCGACGACAGAATAAAACTGGCCCACTGGTCGTCCATCAGGCTTTCGATCAGGAACGCCAGCAGCACGAACAGCCCGGTGCTGCGAGGCGCGGTCGCAACAATCTCGGTGCCCGATGGAGCATCACCATCGGAGAGTTTTGCAAACTCTTGCCGTGCAATCCTCTCGACACCGGCGATTAACTGCAGCTTCGATTCCGACGGCTGCCGCTCGTACGAACGCAGCAGCAGCCTCATGCGGCGTTGTCCAGGATTGTAGAGGCTGCTCACAAACTCCGACTGAAACTTGCCGAGCATTTCGAGTCGCTCGTCGAGCGTCGCGGTCTTGAGAAACGGAAACTTGAGTGTCGGGAGCCGCTCCGGAATCAGGTCCAATCCGTCCGTGAGGGCAACCACTTTGGACAGACGGCCGGCATGGTCCTCGCTGCCAGCCGCGCCGAACTCGCGGCGCAGTCGATTGGCAAGCATTCGCACGTGGTCGAGAAACGCCGTGTCGATGTTCTCTGGCGTGGGGAAATTGACCTCCCAAGTCCCGGCCCCGCCGAGTCGCGATTCCACAAACTCCAACGACTGCACGATGGGACTGTTGGCTCGAAAGTTTTTGCTGAAGTCGGTTTCGACACGCAACCGCAGGAAGCCCAGCCCAGCAACACCCGCAATGAGCAGCGATGCGAGGGCAACTCGCCTCGGATGATGTTCGACCCACAACGTAATCCGCGCCAGACAATTCGCGACGTGCCGGTCCGTGGCTGACAGCGGAGGCTCTTCAGGCAGCCGGCCAAACAGCAGGCAACCGGGCAGCAGAATGGTAATCGCCACCAACACGACCATCGTGCCCAGAGCCATCATCAAGCCAAAGCTGGCGACCGGATTGATGTGACTGCTGACGAGCACCGCGAAGCCGAACACCGTCGTCGCGATCGACCACCACACTGGCTTGGCCAAACGGAGGATCGTCTGTCCCAACGCATCTTCGGGAGACTGCGTGCGATGTTGCTCGCGAAAGAACAGCAGCACATGCATCGACGTCGCCACGCCGATGATCGTGATCAGCGAATTCAACATCGAGCTGACCATGCTCAGCCGCAGACCGCTGAGCACCAGCAGGGCCTCGGTCCAGACGATGCTGACCAGAACCACGAGCACCGTCAGCATGACCCAGCGCAGCCAGACCAACGCCAGCATGATCGCGATCCCCAACAACGGCAGCCAACTGACCCAATTCAGCAGCGCGATCAACGCCAACCGACGCACCAGTTGCCATTGAATGACTTCCAGCAGCAGCAACAGCACGAACGCCAGTACGGCGAGCGAAACCAGAAACAGCTTTCGGCCGTCCTCTTCAACATACCGAAACATGTCGTGAATCTGAGCCGGTTCGCCAGCCACCATCGCCGGTGGATCGTGAGCATCCGCGAGCTTCCGAACCCCCGCGATCGTCTCGCCGCGAGGCACCGGCGAATCTTTTTCCTGAAGCAATCGCAGCACGATGGCCGTCGTCTGATTGTCGTCTCCCAACAAAATGCCGCCGACCAACTGCCGGATTTGTTCCCGCCCGAACTGAAACTTCAACGCCTGAGCCAAATGCTGAGTGCTCTCTTTCCGGACGCCGGGAACTTGGCTGAGCTGCTCGGCGAAGCTTGTGATCCGTTCGCTGGCGAGGTCAGTGAGCGCGTCGCTGTTCGGCTGAAACAGTTCCGGATCGGAGTACGCGACGATCAAAAACTCGTCGCCGCCGAAGGTGCTTCGGCTAGTCAGAAAGTCTCGCAGGTGCGGGTTGTCGGTCGCGTACAGCGACTCGATCGACTGCTCGAACGCCAGCCGCTGCGAGATCGGCCACGCGGCCGCCGTGGCCACCAAGGCCAGCAGCAACAGCGCCCCACGCCAGCGCAGCAGCACATCGACGATCCGTCTCAGCAGCGGAGAATCAGCATCAAGCAACATGCGCGGAGAATAGCGGAGTGTGTCGAACCGACGCGAGGAGGACGGACACACTTACGTCAACGGGTTCGGCCGCCACAAGAAAAAGAAAAAGACCGTCACGCCGCTGGCGATGACTCCCAGCACCATCCACAACAAATCAACGCGCGTCCCCAGCACGAACAGCCAGCCGCCAAGAGCGAGCAAGCTCGGCAGCGGATACAGCCACATCCGAAACGGCATCACGACATCTGGCCGAGTCTTCCTCAAAAAATGCAGGCCGATGATTTGCGCCACGAACTGCACGAGAATCCGCACCGTCACCGCCGCCTCGATCACCAATTGCAGCGGCAGAAAACAAAACACCGCCGTCAATCCGCCGAGCGCCCACAGCGACACTGTCGGATATCGCTTCGTCGCGTGAAGCTGACCGAATGCCGGAAAGAAATCGCCATTGATCGCCGCGGCGTACGGAATCCGCGAGTACCCCAGCGTGATCGCGAACATGCAGGCCAGCACCGTCCACAGAATCAGAATCGTGAACGCCGCCGCGACCGGCCGACCAAACAACGTCTCCATGAACAACGCGGCGATCTGGTCCGACTTCATCGCCTGCTCCCACGGCACGACGGCGATGATCGACACGTTCATCGTCAGGTACACCGCCGCGACGACGAGCACCGACGTGATGACCGCTCGCGGAATCGTCCGCCCCGGATCGCGAACCTCTTCACCGAGATGGCAGATGTTGTAGTAGCCGAGGTAGTCATAGATCGCGATCAGCATCGCCGCTCCCAGTCCGCGGGTCCAAGCAGCATCGATCTCGAATGCTCCTTTCGGAAACGTCAGCAGCGACGCATTGAAGTGTGTCAGCCCAGCGACGATGACCGTCAACACCGTGATCGCCGTCCCCGCGCAGAGTACGAGGCTCAGCCAACCGACGACCTGAATCCGTCGGCTGAGCAGAAACGTCACCATCAACGCGGCCGATGCCGCGGCAACTCCCTCTTCACCCTGGAAGAACCAACCTTGCCGCTCGCTCGCCACCATGAGCGGTCGATCGAGCCAGTACGCCACGACGTAATCGACGTACGGCACCGCACCGATGTAGCCCGATGCAATCTCCATCGTGCCACTGACCAGGAATTGCCAGACGAACAGAAACGGCAACAGTCGTCCCCAGCCGGTCGAGCGTTTGCCGAAGATCTCACGCAGGAAGTGATACGTCCCGCCACTGCCGGGCAACGCCGCTCCGAGTTCGCTCCAGACCAGCCCATCGCAGATCACCAACACGGCCGCGATGACCCACGCGATCAACGCCTGAGGTCCGTGCATCGCCGCGATGAAGCCGGGAATCGTGATGAACGGCCCGATGCCGACCATGTTCGCGACATTCAGCGCGATCGCCTGCGGCAAGCCAAGACCTCGAACCAATCGTGCATCGGCGGCCGGAGTGGGTTCGGTCATGACAATAATTTAACCCGAAGCGTCAGCGAGGGCGAATGTTTCACACGGCTCCCTCATCGTCGATCGGAGCGTCCGCTGACGCATCGGGTGACTTTGGTCGCCAGAAGCGTCGAATCACCAACGCCGCGATGAGCGGCACGGCTCCCGATACCACGACCGCGATCGGAAACGAATTGGAACCTTGGAAGTACGCTCCGCACGCGGAGTACGTCAGCGACAGCAACAAATTGCTGACGAGCATCGGCAGCAGAAATTGACGCCAACTCAGCCGACCGGCTCCGAGCATCAGCACGCACGCCTCCGCCAGAATCGGCAAGGCCCGCGTCAGCACGAGCGCCGTCGCGCCGTGCCGCTGAGTGAATCGGCTCATCCGCTCGATGTCCTCTGATTCCGAGAATCGCCGCGCGATCGTTTCGCCGAACGCGCGAGCCAATCCAAATCCGCCGAGTGCTCCGATCGACAGCCCAATCCACGAGACCACGGTCCCGGCCAGCACGCCGAGCGCTCCGCCGGAATAGGTGATGACCGCGCTCGACGGCACCGGCAGAAACATGTCCGCCACCAGTAACCCGATCACCCAGCTGATCACAACGCCGGACGAAGACGGTTCACGCAGCGATTTCAACAAGCCCTCCTCAAACGATTCCCCCAACCACAAGAACGGAACGATGGGAATCGCGAACAACACCGTCAGAAACAACGCGGCTCGGATCGCGGATTTCATCGTGTGTTCGCCAGTTGCAAGAACCGCTCGACCCGCTGCTCGACGACATCGAGGCTGCGGTTCCAGAAGTCGGGCTGCGTCAGGTCATCGCCGAGCGTGCTTTGCACCGCTTCTTCCGCTTCGCAGCAACCGGTGGCGATCAGCAGTTCGCGATACCGCGCGGGGAAGTCGCCCGAAAAACTCTTGGCTGTCGCGAACGTCCCCAGCGAGAGCAAGTACCCGAACGTGTACGGGAAGTTGTAGAACGGCAAACCGGAGATATAAAAGTGAAGCTTGCTGACCCAGAAGCGCGGGTTCCAACCGTCGTCGGCCAGCGCGTTGAGATACGCCTCCTGCTGCGCCGCGAGCATCAACTCGGAGAGCCGCTCCGGCGAGACCTCACCGTCGCGGCGTTCCCGGTGAAAGCGGTCCTCGAAAAGAAACCGCGCGTGAATGTTCATCAGGAAGGCGACCGCGTCGCCAAGCATGTTGTCGAGCAGTTGCAGTTCCTCGGCCGAAGACTTCGCCGTTTGCAGTTGCTGCTCTCCCAGCACCGCTTCGGCGAATGTCGATGCCGTTTCGGCCAGGTTCATCGGATAGTCCTGCAAGAAGAACGGCCGATCCCACAAGACGTGCGAGTGGTACGCATGCCCCAGTTCGTGAGCCAACGTGCTCATGCTGTCGGCGGAGTTCGTGTAGGTCATGAAGATCCGCGACTGCCGCTTCGTCGGCAGGCCGGTGCAGAAGCCCCCTTGCCGTTTGCCGGCACGGTTCTCGACTTCGATCCAGCGATTCTTGATCGCATGCTCGGCGAAGTCGCCGAAGTCGGGACTGAACTGTCGAAACGTGCGGATCACGGTGTCGCATGCAGAGTCGTAGCTCAGCTCATCGGCCTCGCCCGACGAACACGGCAACGGAGCCGACAGGTCAAACCACGCGAGCTGTTTCAAGCCGAGCAGTTCCGCTTTCTTCGCGAGGTATTTCAGCAGGACCGGCTTGCGAGCCGTGACCGCCGACCACATCGCATCGAGCGTTTCGCGGCGCATGCGATTGGATCGCAGTGGAGCCGCGAGATGTGCGTCATCGCCGGTCAGGCCGAGATGCCGGTACTTCGTCAGACGAAAGCCGGAGATGTGATTGAGCGCATCGGCACACGAGTCTTGCAGCGTCGTCCAAGCTTTGTCCGCCGCGAAGAAATTGTTCTCGCGAACCGCCCGCTGCGGCGAATCGAACATGACCTGCCCGGGGGACTTCTCGACGACCTCCCCCTTTTCCATGACCTTGACCTTCAACTCGCCGGAGAGCCGATCGTACAGCCGCCCCCAGGCGTGAATCGCATCGACCGCCAGATCGTTCGCAAGTTGCTCCCGCTCTTTCGGCAGCCGGAGCGCCGCGTTCCGGCGACGCTCGTCGAAGAAAAATCGCAACTCGGTCAGCTCCGAATCCGCCGCCAACATCCGCGCGAGGGCATCGGCATCCGCCTCCTTCACCGCGAACTCGACACTGGTCGCGACCTTCGCCCGCAGCGGGTCGAGCGCCGACAGTTCTCCCTCGAGTTGCTGAAACAATTTGTTGGCCGCATCGGCCGCCGCGTGACATCCGGCGAACGACGACAAATCGCTGGCGAGCATTTCCACGGCCGCAATTCCCGTCAGCAAGCGTTTCCAAGCCGACACGTTTTGCGGCTCGGCATTGAGCGGCGGCAGGTGATCGGCCTCCTCGGCCAGTTGCGTGAGCCGAGACCGATAATCCGTCAGCACCGCACGAAATTCCGTGGACTCCGGGTGCGGCAGGATCGAATCGAGTTCCCAAATCAGAGGGAAAGGCAGCGAGTCAGTGCGGGGCATTGTGTGTCCTTGTTTTGATTTCGCGGCCGCGCGGCAGGAGCAACACGGTTCACGCGGCGAGCGTTTGAGATTACGTTGTCGCATCGAGTCCGTGAAGCGACACGCCAACCACTCAGGGAACCCATTCATGCAACGCACGTTGTTCCTCCGCCTGTGGATCATGGTCTTCCTGCACTATTTCGTCTGGGGCGCGTGGTACGCGGCGATGGCGACGTATCTCGATAAGACGTTGCACTTCAAAGGCGGACAGATTGGGCTGGCTTACGGCACAACCGCCGTCGGTGCTCTGGTGTCGCCGTTCATCGTCGGGATCTTGGCCGATCGCTTCTTCGCCACGCAGCGAATCCTGGCCTGCCTGCATTTGCTCGGAGCAGGTTTGTTGTTTCTCGTCTCGACGCTGCAGGATTTCGGACAGTTTTATCCCGCGTTGCTGGCCTACACGGTGACGTACATGGCGGGACATGGGCTGACCAACGCTCTGACGCTGCATCACTCAAAGAACCCGGCGAAGGAGTTTCCGCTGGTGATGGTGATGGCTAGCGTCGGCTGGATCGTGGCGGGACTGCTGGTGAGCTGGCTGAAGTTGGAGCAGTCCGCCGGCATGTTTCAGCTCGCGGCCGCAGCAGCCTTGCTGATGAGCGTGTATTCGCTGACGTTGCCGCACACGCCACCCAAAGGAGTGAACGCTCCGATATCGCTCGGCACGCTGTTGGGCTTCGACGCTCTGAAGCTGATGCGCGATCGCTCGTTCGCAACGTTCATGATTTGCTCGTTCCTGATCTGCGTGCCGCTCAGTTTCTATTTCAGTTGGATGAGCGTGTTCCTGGCCGAACTGAAGGTCGAGCATGCCGCGGCAAAGATGACGCTGGGGCAGGTTTCGGACGTCGTGTTCCTCTTGCTGCTGCCGCTGCTGCTGCCGCGAATCGGAGTGAAAGGCGTTCTGCTGGTCGGCATCGCAGCCTGGGCCGTGCGGTTTGGACTCTTCGCGGCGTTCGCCGGCCACCCCGATCTGCTGTCGCTGATGTTCCTGGGCATCTGCGTTCACGGGATGTGCTACGACTTCATCTTCGTGATGGGCCGAATGTACGTCGATAAGCACGCGCGCGAAGACATCCGCGCCGCCGCTCAAGGATTGCACGGAGTCGTCACGCTCGGCGCGGGGATGTTCATCGGCACTTGGCTCTCCGGCGTTGTCGGCGAGCACTACAACAAACGAGGCGACACGCACTCGTGGCAGGAAATCTGGATGATTCCCGCCGCGATGTCCGCCGTGCTGATCGTGGTCTTCGCGCTGCTGTTCAAAGAGCGAAACGAAGCTTCCGCCAATTAACCCGAAGCGTCAGCGAGGGCGAATGCTTCACACGGCTTGGATTTGGTCGTGTGTCTCTTGAAGCGATCGCCCTCGCGGACGCTTCGGGTTAGTAAGCCGCTGACTGCATCATGCCAGAATCGGCGAGATCACCTCGCCATCGACATCGGTCAGGCGGTAGTCGCGACCGGCGTGACGGTACGTCAGACGTTCGTGGTCCAGGCCGAGAAGGTGCAGGATCGTGGCGTGGAAATCGGGCATCGTGACTTTATTTTCGGCGACGTAGTAGCCGTAGTCATCGGTCTGACCGTAGGCCATGCCACCGCGGACTCCACCGCCGGCGAGCCAGACGCTGAAAGCATGTGGGTGATGATCGCGGCCGTCGGTCCCTTGAGCGGCCGGAGTGCGACCGAACTCGGTGCCGAAGATGACCAGCGTGTCGTCGAGCAGGCCGCGTGACTTCAAGTCGGTGAGGAACGCGGCGATCGGTTGATCGACTTTCTTGGCATTGGTCGTGTGGTTGTTTCGCAGGTCGCCGTGCGCGTCCCAATAGTTGCGCGGGTAGCTGAAATTGACCTGCACGAATCGGACACCCGCTTCGAGCAACCGCCGAGCTTGCAAACATTGCCGCGCGTACTCGTCAGTCGGTTCGGTCCCGACTCCGTACAGCGTCTGCGTCGCGACCGATTCGCGGCTGAGATCGAGCACCTCTGGGGCTTGAGCCTGCATGCGATAACTCATCTCGAACGCGGCGATGCGAGCTTCCAATTGCGGCGCGTCGCCGACTCGTTCCAGATGAGTCCGATTGCGACGAGCCAGCATGTCGAGTTGCAGGCGTTGCAGCGCGGGGTCGTCGCCCGGAGTCAGATTCGACAACTTGGCCTCTTTGAAATTCGTGCCGCCGTCGCCGATGCGGGTTCCCTGAAAGCTCGCGGGGAGAAAGGCTGAGCCGTAGTTCTGTGCCCCGCCGTGATACAGCGACGGGCTGAGACTGATGAACCCCGGCAGGTTCTGGTTCTCGGTGCCGAGTCCGTACAGCGTCCACGCGCCGAGACTCGGCCGCGCGAAGACGCCGCTCCCCGTATTGATATTGAGCAGTGCCGGCCCGTGCGACACCTGATCGCCGCCGTTCATCGAGCGAATGACGCAGATGTCGTCGATGCACGCACCGATCTGCGGAAACAGATCGCTGACCTCGATGCCACTTTGTCCGTATCGCTGAAACTTCCACGGTGACGCCAACAAATTGCCAGTCGGAGCGAACTCGAACTTCGGCTTCGCGAACGGCAGCGGCCGGCCGTTGTGCTCGTTGAGCTTCGGCTTGTGGTCGAACGAATCGACGTGCGAAACGCCGCCGTGCATGAACAGAAAGGCGACTCGCTTGGCTCGGCCCGGCTGATGTGGCTGTCGCGGCGACAGCGGATTGGCCGATGGCGTCGTGTCAGCGCGAGCCTCATCGGCCAGCAGGCCCAGCAACGCGAGATTGCCAAACCCGCAAGCCGATCGTTGCAACCACTCACGGCGGGAAAAGAGATTATTCATGGCGGTCCTCCTTCAGGAAACAGGGCTCACACAAAGGCACGAAGGCACAAAGGAGATATGAATCTCAAGTCGCCGCTTTTCCGATCCTCATCTTCGTGTCTTTGTGCCTTCGTGTGAGCCACTCTTCATTCAATTCGCGACTCGTTTGATTCCGTCTTTGAGAAGTTCCTCTCCGAAGTTGATCAGCAGACCCAGTCGATAGCCTGTCAGCTTCAGGTATGTCAAAAGTTGTTTGCCGTGGACTCGAGCTAGTTGTTCCACGGACTTCAATTCCACGATGAAGCAGCCGTTGATGACCAAGTCCGCACGAAAGCCAACCTCGAATTGGACACCTTCAAATTCAATCGCAACTTCTTTCTCTCGCTCGACCCGGTAGCCACGTTCAACGAGCTTGTGTTCCAAGAGCACGCAATAGACCGACTCCAGAAGTCCTGGACCAAGAGCCTTGTGCAGCTTGATGGAGGCATCCACAACGTCAGTCGCGATCCGTTCCAATTCGGCATTCATTTGAACTCCAATGGTTAGGGACAAGACATGATCTCACACGAAGGCACAAAGGGGGGAGTGTTTTGCCAAGGATTCACCCTGCCTCACTTCGTGTCTTCGTGTGAGCCACTTTGCCGATCACTCCACATACATGAACTCGTTCGCGCACAGCAGAGACTGGCAATAGCTCTGCCACGCGGCGAGTCGGCCGACTTCTTCGGGACGATCTTGAATCGTGGGAGTTTTCAAATAGGCAGCGAGGAACTCGCTCGCTTGGGCTTGTTCGTCAGGAGACGCAGTCCGGCCGAATGCCAAGCGATGTGCCTGTTCGATGCGCTGCGGGTCCGGCAATGATTTGTCGGCCAGTAGCCGTTCGGCGAAGGCGCGAGATTGCTCTCGGACGAACGGGCTGTTGAGCAGGAACAACGACTGCGATGCGACGGTCGTTTCGTTGCGCTGCGCGGTGACTCCGTTGGGATCGGCCGCGTCGAACAGGGCCAGGACGTCCGGCAGCATGTTGCGGACGACGGGCAGGTAGATGCTCCGTTTCGCGAACGTCGTGTAGAACGGATCGTCGGCAGCGACTCGGTTGGGCAGGATCATCGCGCCGATGTTCTCGGCCTTGCTGACGAGGAACTCGCCGCTTTCGCTGGAGCCGG
>QWQF01000248.1 GCA_003669125.1 Planctomycetota bacterium | reverse complement strand
GGTCGTGGGAACCCGGGAATTGGAATCATGACGGAGAAAACGATGAAAATTCATTCTGCGCTAGAAGCGGGGGGGCGCGTTGTTAAAAAGGAGACCGTTACGAGCTGGGATCGGTTCCAAGCTCAATCCATCTGGGGAATCCCGGCTGAGTGTTCGACGAACCCCGGCCACAGGCCAAAATGATTCGCGACCGCAGCGCCAAGAACTGACTGCTCTTCGGACGCCGCGACCATCGCTGCAATGTTTCACGTTCTGTCTCCGTCAAAATCAGTTCCACCTTCGGACGTCCACCAGCCATCATTCCACCTCCGACGAACAACACGATCGAAGCGGAATGATGAGCGCAATAGATAATTAACGGATTAACAACTCAGGACACTAGCTCGTCTCGCGAGCGAGTGATTGTTTGAGAAAAACCACTCGGTCGCGCGTCGTGCTGAGGTGACATCGAGTTGCTCAGAATCAAACGATGACGCATCGAGTGCGGTTAGACTCACCACGCGGATTTCACGATCTCGAATCCGACCAAGAAAAGTCCCGCATCCACCAAGGCGTGGCTGAGCCACGGGCCGAAGAGCGAACGACTGCGGTGATAGAGCCACGCCCAAGCGATTCCGCCGACTGCCACGCCCAGCGAGAAGAACAGGCTCAGGAACGAACCCCCGCCGAAAAAGACCGACAGCACGATCACGTGGTGAGCCATGAAGCTCAGGGCGGAAATCGCGATCGCCGGGCCGAGCGCCGTCACGCGGCGAAGTTGGGCGAAGACGAACCAACGCCAGTAATACTCCTCCAACAGCGAGTGCAGCACGGCATAGAACACCGACAGTGCGGCGAACTTCGCGGTCGAGTCGATGCCCATGCCTTTGACCTTCTCGCGAATTGACGGGGCGGCGGAATCGAACGCACCACTCGGTTTCAGCCAGAGGTGATACGCTCCGAACATCGCGGCCACGATCGCGAGACCGAGCAATCCGCCAATGAGCAGGCCGTCCCGTTTGAACTGCGGCCAACTCAACCGCTGCTTCTGCACGCAGACAAACCAGAACAGCGGAAAGCCAATCTGAATCACCATGCCGATCGACTTTGCCGCGAGTTGCGGTGCGGCGGCAGACTCCGCCAGCAGAATGAAATAGACCCACGTCAACAACGATGGAAACGTGATCGCGAAGAGCAGGGCGGTGATGTCTCGACGAGTCTGTGGCGATGCGGGCATGAATGGATTCCGGAAGTGTTTGCACCAGGCTGTACGACATTGCCCCCGCGTTCCGGTGGGGCTTGTGTCAATGTTCGCCGCGTTCGGTGTGGCTGGCCAGTTTGCCGCTGAGTTGCAAGAAGAGTTGTTCGAGCAGTAGCCGCTCCGACGTGCGCGCGCCGCCTTTCAGATTGAGGTCGGTTTCCAGCAGCCAGTGAGAGATTTGCTCGGCACACGGACGACCGATGCGTCGCAGGTAGCTTTCGGCGGCAGCCGTGTCGCGAGGGAAGACGCCGGCTTGTTTGAGTGCGGCGGGCAAAGGCACTCCTTGTCGCGAGAGTTCCGTCGCCTGAGCCAGCTTGCGAAAGGTGTAGGCGATGCCACCGAGCAGTTTCATGGGCGGCTCACCGGCGGTCAGCAGTTTGTCCAAGTTCGACAGGGCAAACGAAAGTTGCCCGTCGCGCACGGCGTTGAGCATCACCCAGGTGGTCTCGGCCTTCCAGCCGCCGACGACTTTGCGGACGTCCTCGCTGTCGATTTGCGGTCGCTCGCCGACGTAGGCCGTCAGCTTTTCAAGTTCCTGCTCCAGCAAACCCAGGTGCGGTCCAGCGAGATCGGGCAGCAGCAGCGCGGCGTCGCGAGTGATCTGTTTGCCGAATCGATCCTTCATCGTTCCTTGAATCCAGCGAATCAGCTCTGCCCCTTGCAGTTCTGTGCATTCGACCAGCAGGCCGAGTTTGTCGACCGCTTTGAACAGCCGCGTATTCTTGGGGAACGAACCGACATCCAGCACCAACAGTGATTTCTTGGAGGGCTTCGTCAGGTACTTTTCCAGGCCGTCGCGGAACTCCGAGACGAAGTCATCCGCCTCCTCGACGAGCACTAGCCGACGATCGCCGAACATCGACACGGTCTGCAATTCGTCGCGCACCGATTTGAGATCGATCTCTTTGCCGTCGAACTTTGTGGCCGCCGAGTCATCGGATTCGTCGCCACAGACCAACGGCATCAACGCGGCCAGTGCGTCGAGCTTCAACGACCGCTCCTCGCCGGACAACACGACGATCGTGCCCAGCGGGTGGTCTTTCGGAGCTTTCAGAAACGCAGTGGCGTGCATGGATGAGGAGTTCGGGGTTGGGACTAGGATCTCGGGAAACAAAAGTGCTTGACCATTTCCGCCAAAGTGGCCTACGGTCGGCAGTGTGAGGGGTTGGATTTCAAATCACAAATCCAGCACTTCGGTCTGACTTCTGACTTCTGACTTCTGACTTCTGACTTCTGACTTCTGATACCGATGCTTTCGCTGCTCCCCACGCTTGAACCGCAATACGTCTGCCCTGGCGAGACGCATGCGATTTCACGCGCCGTGCATTTGTCGCGGTTGGCGGCGTTTTATCCGAAATGCCGCGAGTGTCCGCATCGGCAAGAGACCGGTCAGCTTCCGCAGTCCCAGTTCGATTCGGACGACTCGTCTTCACCGCGTGAGTCCGAGAGGTCGCTGTTCACTCTGGAAGGCGTGCGCGGGGTTTATCTCAACGAACTGACTCGGCACAAAGCGGGCGAGTTGTCGGCCGCCTTTGCGAGTCTGTTGTGGGAGTCGCTGCCACTGGCGGGACGAAGCGATCTGCGGGATGCGAACTCGAAGCGGCCGATTCGCCGCAACGGTCCGGTCGTCGTGGTCGGTTTCGACGAGCGACCGTCATCGCCGGACATCGTCACCGGGGTCGCGGCGGCGTTGCGTCGCATGAGTTGCCAAGTGGTAGATATCGGTCAGACGTCGATGCCCTGTTTTCGATTTGCCGTCGCGCACATGCAGGCAGCGGGAGGCATTCTGATTTCGGGCCACGGTTGCGAGCCGTCCTGGACCGGTCTCGATTTTGTGGTGAAGCACGGCCGGCCGGTTTCAGTCGCCCGCCGCCGAGTCGAAAGCCGCGATGAGTACGCCGCCCGCGCGATCAGCTTGGAGGACATTGACCAGCGTTGTCAGCAAGGGGCCGTGCGACCGTTGCGGCAAGGGGGATCGCAGCGAGTCTTTCAAGCGTCGGTGCCGTATCTCGCGGGGTTGTTGAAACGCTTTCACGCGTTGCGGCCGTTGCGAGTCGCGATTGGTTGTCCCGTGCAGTTCGTGCGGCGGACTCTCGGCAAGTTGTTTGAGACTTTGCCCGTGACGTTGAACTGGATCGAGATTCCGCAACGTCGACGCGACGTGCTCAACGAAGATGACCCAGACGTGTGCCGCGTGTGCGATGCCGTTGTTACTCAGGCCGCAGACTTCGGTCTGTTGATTGATGACGACGGAGCGAACGTGGCAGTTGTGGATGAACTCGGACGATTGCTGGCACCGGGAGACCTGTTGTGTTTGCTGGCCGAAGTCTTGTCGGCGGAACAAGCGGACGGCGCGATCGTGATCGACAACGCGGCTCGCGATCTCCTGCAACCGCGCATCGCAGCGAAGACATTTCGATGCTGGCTCGGAGGCTGGACTCAATCCGATCTCTGGCAAGCCATGCGTCACGAGGCTGCGATTTGCGGCGGTGGAGCCACCGGTCGCGTGTGGCTGCGTGACGCCGTGCCCGCCTGCGATGCGATTCTCACGCTGGCTCAGCTGCTGCAAGCCCTCAGCCGCGATGACGCGCCGCTGTCACAGGTCGTTGCCGAGTGCTCGACTTCCGCTTGAAGATGGAGTGACGACGCCAGATAATCTCTGTCACATTCCGCCTGCAGGTTTGCGGATGCGCAAAGATTGAGGCCGGTGTCGAGCGAATCGCGGTCGCGAGAAGGAATGTACTCCGAAGAGTCCGAGTGGACTCTGGCGGAAGAATATTCCGCGATCTGGAGCGCGAACGTCGCACCTCCCGATTTGATCGAGTTTCTGCGAAGCCATCCGGAGATGACCCCCGCATAACGCGGCCGGTTGCTGCTGCTCGATCAGACTCGCAGTTGGTCCAGCGGAGCGGGTCGCCGGGTGGAAGATTACCTGCAACTCTGTCCCGAGATCGCCACCGACCGCGTCTTATTGGTCAAGTTGCAGTCTCGCGAGTACTGCCTGCAAGAGAACACGCAGTCAGTTTCTGAGTTTGTCGATCGCTTTCCCACGCTGCGAGCCGAACTGCTGCGGAAACTCTACGGCGATCACGAGAATGCGACATCGCGGAATCAGTACGAGCAGATTCTCGAAGAGTGTCTTTCGAACGAAACGCACGCCTCCGATATGGACCCCCTGTCAGAGTCGGAGTTGGGGTCGTTGGAGACGTGTGCCGAGGCCAGCATCTTCGCGCCACCGGTCTCCGGCGGAGGTCAGCACGAAGACGTGACGTTCGCCCGTCCTTCTCCGAGCAAATCCGCTACGCCAGAAAATCCCACGATCTCGGCGGAATGCCGACTGCGCGAGTGCTTCCCGTTCAACACGCTGCCTGCCGAGTTGGTCGATTCGCTCGAAGTCCAGATGGTTGAACGCTTGTATTCCGCGACGGAGTCTCTCACGCGGCAAGGCGATCCGGGAGATTGCTTGTTCTTGATCCGCAAAGGAACTGTCGGCATCGTCGTCAACGATGAGCACGGCGTCGCCCACCAGATTGACCGCAGCGGTCCCGGAGACATTCTCGGCGAAATGGCGCTGTTGACCGAGGAGCCTCGCAGCGAGAGTTTGATTGATCAGGACGACGTGACGGCGATGCGGCTTCCCGCCGACAAGTTTCATGCGGCTGCGATGAAGAATCCTGAGATCGGTGAAGTGTTGACTAAACTGTTGGCCAAGCGATTGGGAGGCCAACGCCGTCGATCGAATCGAGTTTGCGACCTCGCCAAATACGCGACCTGGGCCGCGCCTCTGGATGTCGCTCGGCTTCTGTAAACGTCGCAGCACAGCACTGGCGAAGCGGAGCAAACTCCACAAAGATTCGGTCGGTTGCGACACTTGAATCATCCGCCGTGTCGAAAGGACTGCCTAATGCCCAAGACCACCCGCCGCCGTCTGTTTGAGTTCACCGGGGTGTTGCTTCTGATAGCGCTGCGTGGCCTCTCGGCCGTCGCCGGGCCTTCCAATAGTTTGCTCGACATCTCCACCGATGGTCGATTGCTGGCGTGCTCGAATCGCGACAGCGGCACTGTGACCATCGTGGACCCGGCGACGTTCACCAAACTGCGAGAGATTCCCGTCGGCCATAAGCCGGAAGGGGTCACGTTCCTCGGTGACAGCCATCAGCTCGCGGTCGCAATCTATGCGGATGACGCCGTCGTGTTCGTCGATGCCGACAAGGGCGAAGTCCTCGGCCGCTGCGAAGTGTTCGATGAGCCGTATGCCGTGGTCTCGACACGCGACGGTTCGCGCGTCTGGGTGACGCTGGAGTATCCCGGGCAGTTGATCGAGATCGACGCGAAGTCGCACAAGATTTTGCGCACGCTCGCCGCTGGTTCGTTTCCTCGCGGACTCGCGCTCGCCAGCGATCAGCGCACCGCGCTCGTCACCGAGTATTACACCGCGACCGTGCGGTTGCTCGAACTGGCTTCCGGCAAGGAACTCGCCGCCGTGCCGGCTTCCGCGACGGACAATCTCGCTCGGCAAATCACTGTGCATCCGACGCGACCAAAAGCCTACGTTCCGCATCAGCGATCCAAAACCACGGCGGCTCACGGCGAAGGCTCGATCTTCCCGTACATCAGCGTGATTGACTTGCCCACCGCTGCCGGCCAGCCCAAAGAAGACCTCAAACGCAAACGCATTCCGATGGACTCGTTTATCGGCAACCTCGTCACCGCGAGCCCCTGGGAAGTCGCCGTCAGTCCCGATGGCGAGCAAGCCGTCGTTGTTTTTGGAGCAACCGACGATCTGTTTGTGATGGAGGTCCGCGACGACAACTACCGTGAACTGACTCCGATCCAGCACATGAACATCGGGCACAACCCGCGAGCCGTGAAGTATTCTCACGATGGCAAATGGTTCTGGCTCTACAACGCGCTCGATTTTGAAGTCGTGGCCTACGACGCAAAGACACACCAACGAGTTGGTCTCGTGCGAGTCACCGAAAATCCGTTGGGCGACGAAATTCTGCGCGGCAAGCGGCTGTTCTACTCGGCCTTGATGCCGATGGCTTCACGTCGCTGGATTGCTTGCTCAAGCTGCCACCCCGACAGCGACGCCGACGGCCGCACTTGGCAGAATCCAGAAGGTCTCCGCAACACGCCGCCGCTCGTCGGCCTGGCGTGGACGCACCCGCAACATTGGTCCGCCGACCGCGACGAAACACAGGACTTCGAGCACACGATTCGCGGTCTGCTGATGCAGGGCAGGGGACTGATCAACGGCCCCGTCGCTGATTCGCTCGGCCCGCCGAACAAAGGCCGCTCTCGCGATCTCGACGCAATGGCCGCGTACACGAACTCGCACACAGTCCCGCTCAGCCCGCACGCGAAGTCCGGCCTCAGCGAAGCGGCGAAACGCGGCCGAGTAGTCTTCTTCGCAAAAGAGACCGCCTGCGCGACGTGTCATTCTGGGCCGTTCTTCACCGACTCGAACCCCGCGACGAAGCCGACTCTGCACGACGTCAACACCGGCCGCTCGGACCCGTCCGAGAAGATGCCCATGAAATACGACACCCCAACACTGCTCGGCGTCTATCGCTCGGCGCCGTACCTGCACGACGGCTCCGCCAAAACGCTGCGAGACCTCCTGACGACCAGTAACGCCGGCGATAAACATGGCCAGACCAGTCATTTGAAACCGCAACAGATCGACGATCTGATTGAGTTCTTGAAGGCACTCCCCTACGAAGACCCGCAACCCGCCGCCGAAGCTGCGGGGTTAAAGAAAATCGCACGCTGACTTGGAGGATGGGCACTCCTGCCCGTCCCCAGCCATTCACTCAACGGCAAGGAACGTCATGTCTCGCTTTCTCTGGTCCGCCCTCCTGTTGTTTCCGTTGGCAATTCTTGGTTGCGAATCGAATTCCCAGACGGCGACACAGCCTCCTGCGAAAGCCACAGAGCAAGACAAGACGTTGCCCGTCGAATCTACTGGCGACGTGGCGAAGAATCCTGCCGCCACCGTGACGCTCGACATCAAGAACTGGGATGAGACGCTGGCCCTCGTCGCGGAGCACAAAGGCAAGGTCGTGGTGCTCGACCTGTGGTCTACGTCCTGCGATCCGTGCATGGT
>QWQF01000190.1 GCA_003669125.1 Planctomycetota bacterium | reverse complement strand
CGGCGTGGTGACGGCACAGGAGGCAGATGCCGCCAAGGTCGAACGCGGTTCGAAGACGGCCAAGGGTGGGTTCCAGAACGAGGATGAAATCCGGGACAAGTTCAATCACTGGCAAACCGACGCAGAGGCTCGTGCGTGGCTTGAGGCGATGAATCATCCGGTGGCCGAGATCCACAGCGTCTCGGCGTCGAAGCCGCATGGCGAAAAAGCGGATGTGGAAGTGACGGTCAAAACGAAGTCGGGCGAACGAGTCGAACGAATTTCGATCAAGCTCGTCAGCAGTCAGAACGGTTTCAACCAGATCGATAAACGCTGGCTGAAGACGTACGCGACCATGTGGAAGATGCCGCCGGATGTTGTCGAAGCGTTGAAGTTGTTCGTCGGCGAGGCGCCGCCGCGCGAATCCAGCCGCGACAAACGGCGAATGTATCTCAACGAATTGGACCAGAGTGTCCAACAGGCCGTTGTGGATTTCTTCACCGCGAACAAAGACGAAATTGTTTCCGACCTGCTCGCCGGTGACGGTCTCCATGCGGCCAACTGGATGATGGTCGCGCACAAGGCGACCGAAAAACCTAAGTGGGTCATTCGTTCGTCTGCCGATGCGATCAAGTTCTACAGCGACGGCCCGGTGGAACTCACCAAAGCCGGCAACCTGAAAATCGGCCGCATCACCATGCAACGCAAAGGGGGCGACAACGGTCGAGAAACTGCCAAGATGCTGCAGTTCAAAATCAACCCGGTGCTGCTTTTCGACGCCAAATAGAAACTCCCAGGCAGTCGGCAGACGCCGGTTCTACTCGGCGGTGGCTTTCGCCTGCTGCAACACGAATTCGATCAACTCTGGGCACTCGAAAAACGACGGCGAGACCTTGTGGCCTTCGCCGGGGATTAGCTTCACGGTGATCGGGCCACCGCCGGCTTCGTAGCGTTCCTTCAGGATGCGCGTGTTTTCTTCATAGGGCACCGCAGCATCGACATCGCCGTGGACGACGAAGATCGGCACCTTGTGTTTCAGCAAGCCCTGCAGGTTGTCCAGAGGATTGAACTCGGTGAGCCGCGCGCGGAATTCAGTCTCAGTCAGGTTGTAATCGGCCAGCGTGACCGGCTTGTTCTTCATCGGCCAGCCTGCGAGATTGCACACGGGATAAATCCCCACGAACGCTTGCGTCTTGTCGGGATGCCGCACGGCCCAAGCCAGCATCATCAAGCCGCCGCGGCTCTGGCCGAGCAGGATCGGTTTCGATGACCAGCCGCGCCGGACCATCTCGTCGTAGAAGAGCGTGAACTGCGCGGTGCTGGCGGGCGAGCCGCGCACTTCTCCGAGATCGAACCCCGCGATGCTGACCCCCGCGCGCAGGAAGCTCTCGAAGTACAGCTTCCGCTGCACAAGCGACACGCCCTTCAACGTCGGTGCGTACCAAATCCAGGGTTTCCCCGTGGCCGATTTCGGGGCGGCATACAGGAACGCCTTATGCCCTTGAAGCTCGAACGTCTCGGCCGATTTCGGCAAGGTGTCGTCCGCCGCCGCGACCATCGCGAACGACGAAAGCATCACCAGGCAGATCAATCGCAGCATGATTTTGTTCCACGCGTCGTAGGATGGCCGCCCTCGGACGTCCTGCGGTTCATCGTTGTTCGCTTTCGAACACGGACGTCCGAGGGCGGCCATCCTACGCAACCGTCACGCTCGTGGACACGATGTCGCGATCGGACGACATGAGCACGCCGGCGATCTACTCTTCGGCTCGGCTTTCATTGGAAGGGGTCATCGATATAAATCGGCTGACCGCCGCGATAAGTGCCGTCTTCAATCACTATCTGCGAATGCTCTCCACGCAGCCAGCACAGGATCGACCTGACCGTTCGGTGCGGCACCGCAGCGGGCATAGGGATCACTCTTTGAGTCGTTCGAAAAATTGCAACGTGGACAAGGCCACATGACACGCTCCATTAACACCAAGGAACGTCGGCTGCATCGCGAATCATCGGCGACAGCTAATAACCAAACTCAGCCCTTCAAGCGATACAGATACTCGCCCGCCTTGCGCACCAGCAGGACGCCTTCATCCTCTCGATTGGCGAAGGATTCGACATCAATCGTGGTGGGGTCGCGGTAGCCGAGGTTGATTTGCTCGCAGACGGCGGCGGGGATTTGTGAGGCGAGGGTGACTCGGACTCGTGGCTGCTCGAGGCCGTTGTCGAACGTGCCGGTGCCGCGGACGTGGGTACTGTGGGCGAGGACTCCCCAGGGATAGTCTTTGAAGCGGTCCCATTGCTGCGTGAAGTAGTCGCGGACGTGATAGCCGATTTCGGCGATCAGCTTGCCGTGAGTCACCGAGATCTCGTGCAGGTGCGGGGCGAAGATGATCAGTTCGCCGCCGTCGGCCACGACCGGCTCGAGCTTGTACATGCACTTGCCGGCGACCCACAGCTCGTCGTACATCGGCGGAGCACACGACAGCACCGTGTGGAACGAGCGGTCCATCCATTTGATGTGGACTTGGCTCGACAGGTCGGCGGCGGACTCCCACGCGGACTCCGGCGTGCCGAAGAACAAGCCGTGCAAGTTGCCGTCACTAGCGACGACGAACGTGATCGCTCGGCGAGTGTTCGGGATCAGCGTGGCGGCTCGATCGACGACGGCTCGGACGGGCGTCCCCTTCACGCCGATGATGCCGACGTTCGTGATGATCGCTCCCAGCCAGTGAAAGAAGTTGAGCAACTCCGGCCCGGAGATGCCGGGGAAGTAATACTTGTTGCCGCCGCTGAACCCGACCACCTCATGCGGAAACACCGGGCCGAGCACCAGCAGCGTGTCGTAATCGGCGATCCGCGAATTAATCTGCACCGGCACATCGAGCGACAGCCGGCCGTCGGTGATCGCCTCGGTATCGGCCTTTGTGAGCGTGCCGATCGTCGTCAGCCGCGCGGGGTTGTCCCATTCGTGATTGAACAGTCCGATGTTCGCGTACTTGCCGCCCGCCGCTCGATCGGCGTTGCTCATGCCGAGCATCTTGGCAATCGCGGCCTCCGGCATCGGCGGATGCGTGCCGAGCGCGACCAGCACATCGACTTGCTTTGCGGCCGAGCTGATTCGGTCGTGCAACGCGCTGAACAACAAGGGCAGCGGCGCGGTGCGGGTCGAGTCAGGAACGATGACCAACACACGCTGGCCTTGGAATTCAGACACAGGGACTTCACGAGCGAACCACTCGCAGACTTGGGCATCAGACAGGATGTGCATGGATTCAACCTTGAAACACTTCGCGTGAAACCGTCTCGAAAACTTGTCAGGACAGTACCGACTGCGGAGTATACGACTCCACGCAACCGAATCACCGCTCCATCGAACGGCGTCCTCATGAGCCGCCCACAGGAGACGCTGCGGGCGTGGGCGCTGCGATCGGCATCAATCAGCGATCTCATCGCACCGGAGTATCGGCTTTTGAGTCGACGGCGGCGAGTTACTTCGCGGCCAGAGATTGTGTCCGTTCCGCAAATCGAGCCAGCAGCGCGGCGGTCTCGCCGGAGTCGATCGCACCAGCCGCTCGTTCGGCGGCGGACAAGGGATCGGTTTCCGACTTCGCGGCGATCAACGCAGCGGCGGCGTTCGCGACGACGATGTCGCGAGACGCGGAACGCTCGCCGCGGAAGACGGCTCGAATGCGAATCGCGCTTTCGGCGGGTGAGCCGACTTGCAACTCGGACACGGAGCACTCGGACAGTCCGAATGTCGCCGCGCTCCAGGTCAGACGCCGCACCGAACCGGCGGCGGCCTCGAAGACTGCAGTCTCACCCCAAAGGCTGACTTCGTCGAGTTGATCGTTGCCGCAGACGACCAACGCTCGGCTGCGGCCGAGTCGTGCGGCGGCGTTCGCCAGTTTCTCTGCGGTCGCGATGCGGGACGCCCCGAGCAATTGAAACTCCGCGTTCGCTGGATTGGTCAGCGGGCCGAGCAAGTTGAACAGCGTCCGAAACCGCAACGCCTTTCGGACGGGAGCCGCGTGCCGCATCGCGCCATGAAAAACCGGGGCGAAACAAAAGCCGATGCCAATCTCGTCCAGACAACGGCCGACTTGAGCCGGCGTCAGTTGCGTTTGGACGCCCAGCGCTTCGAGCACATCGGCCGAGCCGGAACTGCTCGACACGCCGCGATTGCCGTGTTTGGCAACCGGCACTCCGCAGGCCGCCGCAACGAACGCGGTCGCGGTGCTGATGTTGAAGGTGTGCAGTTCGTCGCCGCCCGTGCCGCAGGTGTCGAGCAAGCCGGTGCGCTGTGTCGGCACTCGCTCGGCGCGTTCGATCATCGCGCGAGCGGCTCCGACGATCTCATCTATCGCTTCCCCTTTGACTCGCAGAGCCGTCAGGAAGGCGGCGATCGAAATCTCGTCGCACTGGCCATCCATGATCGCGGCGACGGCGGATTGGCAAACGGCTTCGGGAACATCGTGCCGCTCAAAGACGGCGTTCAGGGCGTCGCGAATCGCATCGTGCATGACCGCAGAGTCTCCGAGATTTCGGGCCGTAACCCGCACGGCAACTGACGTCGTGCGGCGGCGGATGATATGCTCCACCCCGCATCACGGAAACGCCATCGACTCTTGAAACGTGGCGACGATGCAATCGCCCGTCCTGAGTCATTTCGACTCTCTTGGATCAAACTGCCTCGTCAAATGTCACGCGGAATGAATCATTTCCTAGTTCTCATCAGTTCGCCATTTCTTTCCACGCGTTGATTGTTTGCAAGGAGTTGTTTCATGAGTCACTTGCCTTCCTCGTTGAATGCCGGATCGATCCGAGTTGCTCTGCCGATCCTGCTGGGAGCTTTGGTCGCCACGTTCACCGGCTGCGAGGAGGTTCCATCGACACCCCTCCCACCACCTCCGAGCGTCGCGCCGCAAACCCCGCCAGAGACCGTCAACACGATCACAGCCTCTGCCCAGCCGGCAACGGCGGCCAACTTGGAAGACCCTCAGGCGGTCATTGCCAAGTTCCTCAACACGCCCACCAACGAACGAAAAGACACCGACGTCTTGAGGCTCTGCAACTTGTCCTCAGGCACGGAATCCGTCAACAACATGGACTTGAATTTCTCGTCGGTCACGGATGAAGGGATTAAGAATCTCGCCGAACTCCAAAACCTGGAGACGATCAACTTCGCCAGCACGAAAATCACCGAGGTTGGATTCGCCGTGACGAAGGAATTGCCCAAGCTCCGCGCGTTGAATCTCACCAACTGCAACGTCTCCGCGGCGATGCTGGAGACGCTCGCAAAATTGGAGCACCTCGAAGAACTGTCGCTCGAACGGACTCAGGTTGGCGACACGGCGCTGGCCGCGATGGAAAACCTAAGCCATCTCAAGTCGCTCAATCTGACCGGCACGCAAATCTCCGACAACGGCTTCAAACATCTCAACAAGATCAAGTCCCTGGAAGTTTTGAAGATCAGCAACACTGGAGTCCGCGGGCAAGGCCTGCAATTTCTAAAACGCAAGAAAGGTGACACCGGCTTGCGAGTTCTGGATGCTCAGCATTCGCAATTTGGATCGGCCGGACTGCAATTCCTCCGAACTCTCGAAACACTCGAAGAGCTCGATGTCGCCCAGGCGGAAGTGACCGACCGTGCGTTATTGGGGCTGAGGGGAGTCAATCACCTGAAGAAACTCAACCTCGGTTTCAATCAGGTCACCGATCATGGGCTCTCAGTGCTCAGCACCATGAAAGGCCTCGAGGAAGTCTCTCTGCGCAACAACTCGATGGTCGGCGATTTCACGTTGAAGAACCTCTCCAAGAACAAAGACCTGCGAGTTCTGGACATCAACGGGACCAGTTGCACGATCAATGGAGTCACGAGCTTGAAAAAGCTGCTTCCAGACTGCGTAATTCGCTTCATGGGAACAGAGCACTAGGAGCTCAGAATCTTTGAGGTTCTTCCGCTCTGCCAATTTCCGCTCCCGCTTTACCTCTACCTTTGGATTGAGACTCACGCACCATGATTTGCATCTCGGTTTCTCCGGAATCGCGCACGCTGGCCAAAGTCGATCTGCTCAATGCGGCAGCTCGCTGTGACATCGTTGAGTTGGGCCTCGACCATCTCATCAAAGAACCGAACGTCGCCGAGCTGATGGAAGACATTCCCAAACCAATTCTGCTTTCCTGCCGCAACAAGGAACAAGGCGGAGCGTGGGAAGGAACCGAACAAGAACGCCTCACGCTGTTGCGGCAAGCAATCGTCGCCGGCCCGGCGTACATCGAATTGGATTTAGAAACCGCAAAATCGATTCCACGTTTTGGAAAAACCAAGCGTGTCATCAGCTACACCAGCTTGGAGAAGCCGCTCACGACCAACATCGATTCGATTTTCGAGCAAGCCCAAAAGGTCAACGCCGACGTCGTGAAGTTCACATGGCCGACACCCACGCTCGAAGCCGCGTGGCCGCTGCTGTCTGCCGTGTCGAAGAAACGAGACATCCCAGTCGTCGGTTTGGGACTGGGCCGCACGGGCCTGACGTTCTCATTGCTGGGTCGGAAGTACGGCTCGCCGTGGATTTACGCCGCGCTCGAAAAAGGGATGGAAGCCTACGAGGGGCAAGCCACGGTGTTCGAACTCGACGAAACCTATGGCTGGCGCAGCATCGATGCGCAAACGCGATTGCTCGCAGTCGCCGGCTTGGGTGACGCCGAAGCCGCGACCGTGCGAACCCTGAACAAAATGTTCGACAAGATCAACCTCAACATGCGCTGCCTGCCGGTCGCTACCGAGAAGTTCGACAAGTTCAAGCAGATACTCGACGCACTCAAGATCAACGTCCTGGTCGCCGCCGGTTCGACCGCCGAGCACATGCTGCAGTTGGCCGAGAAGATGGAAGAGGTCACGCAGATGTCGCAGCACGGCGACTTGATGCTCAAGCAGAACGAAGTTTGGACCGCCTACAACAGCCTGTGGCGCAGCGCGGTCAAAGCCTTGGAGATGGCGTTGGACAAGGGCAACGGAGATACTCGGCCGCTGGATCGACGCAACGTGATGGTCATCGGCAGCGGTGGACTCGCCAAGTCGATGATCTTCGGCATTACGAAACGCAAAGGGCTGGTCATTGTGACCAGTTCCAACGACAAAGAAGCTCAGGCTCTGGCCATCCAAATGGGCGTACGATTCGTGCCGTACCAGAACCTCTACAACACGCTGGCCGATGTCGTGGTCTTCGCCGATCCCAACCTGCAACTCGGCGGCAAGAAGGACGAGTTCAACCTTGGCTACTTGCGAGCCAGCATGATGACAATCGACGTCACCACGATGCCCGGCGAAAGCCCGGTGATGAAAGAGGCTCGCGAGCGCGGAGCCAAAACGGTCAGCCCCGTCGATGTCTATGCCGAGCAACTCGCGACGCAATTCAAGTCCGCGACCGGACAAGACCTCCCCGCCGCCGAGTT
>QWQF01000023.1 GCA_003669125.1 Planctomycetota bacterium | reverse complement strand
GTGGATTGGACCGAGGAAGGCCAACGCTTTTCCTGGCGCATGATGCTGTGCGACAAGACCCCCGCGATGCGTCTGTTTGCGATCGACAAGCAGACTCGCCGAGTCACGGCGATTGATCCGCGGCCGTTGCTCAACGAGTGGCAGCTCAACTACATGAGCTACGATCCCGACCTGCTCGTGCAGTTCAGCCAGCACCTCGCCACCGAGTTGCGTCAGACCAAGAACCTCGACGTCGAAATCCGTGCGCAGGTTTTCTGTTCGCTCAACGGCCGGCGACCGCAACTGTTGGTCGATCCGCAGATCGACCTCGCCAGCCAGACACGCAGTCTGTCCCCGCAGCCGTGGATCGTGCCGCTCAAAGAACCTCTTCCCAGCGAACTGTGGGACAAGCCTCCCCGCACCTGGACCGAGTTCCTTGCACCACCCGACTTCGTGCGGCCATGAACCGGCATCGGCATTCAATCGACGTACAGAAACTCGTTGCTGTTGAGGAGCACGCGTGCCAAGGTCGGCAGGCCGTGCTGTGCGGCGAACGCACGGAGGTCGGCGGTCTCCGCTGCGGATGGCTTCCGACCAAGAACTTGCTCGACGAGTTGAGCAACATCGTGATCGGAGACTGCCGCCGAGTCTCGCCGCCGAGTGTCCGCAAGTCGTTCCGACATCCGCAGCATGAACGAGTTGTTGAACAACGACAACGCTTGCAACGGCGTGGTCGTCAC
Source organism: Planctomycetota bacterium (assembly GCA_003669125.1). Classification (GTDB taxonomy): domain Bacteria; phylum Planctomycetota; class Planctomycetia; order Planctomycetales; family Planctomycetaceae; genus SXKJ01. The sequence continues at coordinate 6,727 of QWQF01000023.1, read as the reverse complement.
CGCGCGGCGCGGAGTCTTCGTGGATGGGTCGGGACAGTCGAGCACTTCGAGGAACGGATTGCGTCCTGAGCGGACCCACGTCCGATACAGGCTGCGGCGGTGGAAACTGTCTCCCACTGGATCGAGGATGTCGTAGAACTGCGAGTTGAACGTGAACGTCGTGAAGTCGTGATAGCCCGGCCCGCCGACGGTCGGATTCAATTCGCCCGCGACACTGAGCACCGCATCGCGCAAGGTCTCGGCATCGAGGCGCTGCGGGCTCTTGCGCCACAGCAGACGATTGCTAGCATCTTTTTTTGCCGCATCGACTCGGGGACGCGATGACTGGCGATACGTCGCCGAGTTCACGATCAGGCGATGGATGTGCTTCAGACTCCAGCCGTGATCCATTAGCTCGGCGGCGAGCCAATCGAGAAGTTCTGGATGGCTCGGCCGGCCGCCGTTGAAGCCGAAGTCACTGGGGGAATCGACGATCCCGACGCCGAAGTGGTAATGCCACAGGCGATTGACGATCACGCGGGCAAACAGCGGATTCCGTCGGTCGGTAATCCAAGCGGCCAGCGCTTGGCGACGGTCGGACTCGGAGGCACCTTTTGGCAACGAAAACTCGAAAGACGATTCCTCCTGATTGGCCGTCGGTTGCCGAGAACCGAAGGCCGACAGACTCCCGCCTGTGACCTCCTCGGCTGGTGTCGTCGGATTGCCACGCAGCAAAACGTGCGTGGCTTCGGGACTCTTCGGCGCGATGGCGTAAACGCGATTCTCACTGGCTCGCGCGAGCTGCTTGCGAAGATGGTCGGACTCGAACTTCCGTCGAACTCGCTCGGACTTCACCGACTCCGACAAGCATGCGAGAAGTTCTTGCTCCGAGATTGCGTCGGTGAACACGCCGGCTGAAGCGGCAACCTCGGCGGACGTCAACGCGCGATCGTGCAACGCGGCGCGGTCGATCGCGGCGGCGAGCATTTTGTTGCCACCCACCGGACCGTGTCGCAAGCCGAAAACGATTTGCGATTTGTCCGCCTCGAACGTAATCGGCCCGCTGCTCTTGTACGGCTGACCGTACGACTGGCCGTTGCGATAGCCGGTGATCGTGCCGTCGGCGTCGTACACGATCGCCAGATGCACGACTTGTTTGTCGGCCTCGGTCTCTTCGGGAGCTTGAAAGCTCTGCGTGCGGACGTAGCCGTTGCTGCCGGCCATCCAGCGATTCGGTTCGCGCTCGGCGAAGACGATGGAATCGAACGTCGCGCCGTCGAGCGTTTGCAGCGTGATCGCTCCACCGCCAGTTTGATTTTGGTGATCGAGCCGCAGCCAAACTTCCAGCGTCTTTTCGCGGATCGGCTTCTTCAGCGGCACGGTTGTCGCGAACGCTTGGCGTCCGTTGACCAGCAGCGTGCCATCCTTGAGCTTCGCGCCGTTCGCGGTGACATGCAGTTCGCCGACGGCGTCCTTCAGATCGTCGTTGAACTCCCAACGAGCGATCGGTTGCGGCGGTGGAACTTTCTTGTCGATCCGCGTGCGCCGTTCGGCGAGGATTGATTTCCGAGTCTCGGCTTCGATCTCGGTCAGTCGTGCCGTCAACGAATTCAATTCGCGATTCATGTCGGCGACGATCTTCTGCTGCGACGCTCGCCAAGCTTCGTCCCCTGCGGGGATCTCGCGTTCGCCGGGCCGCACTCCGGCCAAGACGGCTGACATCCGGTAGTAGTCACGAGCCAAGATGGGATCGAACTTGTGATCGTGGCAGCGAGCACAATGCACCGTCAGGCCGAGAAACGTCTCTCCGATCGTGCTGACGTAATCTTCCATTTCATCCTGTCGCACGACCGCGCGCATCGCCGCGCTTTGCTGCGATTGGCCAACCTCGTCGTAGGCCCCGGCCACGAGAAACCCGGTGGCGATGACCGCTTCGGGATCGTTCGGCCGCAGCACGTCGCCGGCCAATTGCAGTCGGACGAACTCGTCATACGGCATGTCGCGGTTGAAGGTGTTGACGACCCAATCTCGAAACCGCCACGAATTCGTTCGCAGCTTGTCCCGTTCAAATCCCTGGCTTTCGCCGAAGCGAATGATGTCCAGCCAGTGCCGCGCCCAACGCTCACCGAAGTGCGGCGAATCGAGCAACCGGTCCACAAGTTTTTCGTAGGCTTGGGGTGAGTCGTCCTTTTCAAACTCCGCGATTTCTGCAGGCGTCGGAGGCAGACCGATCAAGTCGAGCGACAACCGCCGAATCAGCGTTCGCTTCTCGGCAGGCGGAGATGCGGACAAACCTTCTTGCGGCAATCGAGCCAGCACAAACGCATCAATCGGATTTCGAGTTTCGGATTTCGAGTTTCGGATTTCCGGCAGAGCCGACCTCCGCACCGGCTGCAACGACCACCAGTCGTAGCCCGCGCGAGCGTTCGTCGTGACCGCGAACGGATCAATCGGTGACGTGCCCCATTTCGCTCCGCCGTCGATCCAGCGTCGCAACAGTTCGACCTCTTCTTTCGGCAACGGCTTCTTGGGAGGCATCTCGCCGTCGCGCACGCGCTGCCACAACAAACTCTCTGCAGACTTGCCAGAAATGATCGCCGCTCCCGACTCGCCCCCCTTCGTCATCGATTCGACTCGCGAGAGGTCGAGCATTCCTTTCTTCTCGGCCGCGTTGTGGCAATCCAGACAACGCCGGACCAGAACCGGAGCGATGTCTCGGTCAAAAGATCGACCAGCTTCGGTCAATTCTTGCGCCGTACAGATGTCGATCGCAGTCCCAGCCAACCAACATGCTGACAGAAACCAGAGGCCCATGTGCCACAGACGAAATCGCGTGTTCATCGTTGTCTCGCGAACCAAAGGATGCCGAGTGCTTCTTCGCAGACTCTGGCGGATTCTGGTACGCTGGCCGCTGATTCGGCAACCGTGATGGAGATGTTGCTTTGAAGATCGCTCTCGCGCAGCTCAACCCGACAGTCGGAGACTTGCCAGGCAACACCGCACTGGTGCGAGCGGCGGCGGAGGCGGCCCAGGCTGCGGGTGCGGACTTGCTGGTCACGTCGGAGTTAGTCATCAGCGGCTACCCGCCGAAAGATTTGTTGCTGCGAGAGGGTTTTGCTCACGCGTGCAACCGGGCGGTGAGTGCTCTCGCGAAGGAACTGCCTCGCGGGTTAGCGGTGTTGGTCGGGCATCCGACGAAGTGGGGCGTGAGCGAGGGCCGTGTCGCGAATGCAGCCAGTTTGCTGCTCGATGGCGAGGTGCTCGACACGATTCACAAGACGCTGCTGCCGAATTACGACGTGTTCGATGAGCAGCGTTACTTTCGCCCCGCCGAGCGCGTGCGACCGATCGAACTGCGGGGCGTGAAGCTCGGCGTCCACATCTGCGAGGATGCTTGGTACGGCGAGCCACACACGTTTTATCACGACCGACCGCTGCAACAGTTTGATCCGGTGGCCGAGTTGGTTTCGTTCGGAGCCGATGTGCTCATCAACCTCTCGGCCAGCCCGTTTGAGAAAGACAAGCCGCATCGCCGGTTGAACATTTTGCAGCGGCATGTCTCGCGGCATCGCAAGCCGTTCGTCTTCGTCAACCAAGTCGGTGGCAACGACGACCTCGTCTTCGACGGCAACAGCCTGGCGATCGACGCGGACGGCAACGTGATCGAACAACTCGCGCCGTTTGACACCGATCTGTGCATGCTCGATCTCCTGTCACCCCAGCACCCCGTCACCCCAGCACCCCAGCACCCCAGTCGCCCCCGCGAGGCCGATCTGCTCGACGCACTCGTCCTCGGCCTGCGGGATTACCTGCGAAAGTCCGGCTTCAAAGACTGTGTGCTGGGACTGAGCGGCGGCATCGATTCGGCGCTGGCGGCGTACATCGCGGCACAAGCGGCGGGCAAGGAGCATGTCCACGGCCTGCTCATGCCCAGCCGACACAGCAGCGAGCACAGTGTCTCCGATGCGCAGTTGCTGGCCGAGAATCTCGGCATCGATCACGCGATCATCCCAATCGACGAGATGCACCGCGCCTACGAGGCGACGCACATCGTCGGAGCGGATCTCGCGAGTCAGCCAGGCGGTCTCGCCGACCAGAACTTGCAGGCTCGGATTCGCGGAGCACTGGTGATGATCCGCAGCAATCGGCACGGCTGGCTGGCGCTGGCGACGGGCAACAAGAGCGAACTGGCGGTCGGCTACTGCACGCTGTACGGCGACATGGCCGGTGGATTCGCGGTGCTGTGTGACCTTCTCAAACGCGACGTCTACGCCGTCTCACGGTACATCAACGATGTCCGCGAACGCCGTGAAGTCATTCCGGTCAGTTCGATCACGAAGGCTCCCAGCGCGGAACTCGCGCCGGGTCAATTCGATCAAGACACGCTGCCGCCGTACCCGGTCCTCGACGCGATCCTCGAAGGGCTGATCGAACGGGAGGAGTCGGTTGCGACGCTGAGCGAACAATTCCCGGCGGAGACCGTGCGTTGGGTCGCGACGAAACTCGACCGCAACGAATTCAAGCGTCGGCAAATGCCACCGGGAATCAAGCTCACCGCGCGAGCCTTCGGGAGCGGACGACGCATGCCGATGGCTGCCAAATTCGATTTTGGGGGATCTCCATGAGCACCACCATCGTCCGCACGCCCTCATCCCGCTGCGAGTTCGGCATCGCGTTCACCGACATCACGCCGCCGGTCGGGATGTACCACCGCATGTGGGGCGCGGCGGCGCATGACCGTTCGACCGGAATCCATCGGCCGCTGCGAGCGACTGTCGTCGTCATGCGGCCGCTCGATCGATCGCGGCAGACTGTGCTGGTGTCGCTCGATCACTGCTTGCTGCGAGCGCCGGAGATGGAAGCCTTGTTGAGCGAGACTTGCCGGCTTACGGGATTGAGCTACTCGGAGTTGCTCGTCACGTTTTCGCACACGCACTCGGCGGGATACTTGTCTCGCGACCGAGCCGATTGTCCCGGCGGCGACTTGATTGGAGCGTACCTCGACAGCTTGCCCGGCAAGATCGATGAAGCATTCCGAGCCGCTCAACTCAGTTCGCAACCGGCAACGCTGACGTACGGTTCGACGACCTGCGAGATGGGTTGTCAGCGCGACTACCTCGACGAAGCACGCGGGCATTACGTCTGCGGTTTCAATCCCGACGCGGCCACACCGCTGCCGCTGAATGTCGTGCGTGTGACCGCGGCCAACGCGGTGGTCGCGACGATCGTCAACTATCCGTGTCACACGACGACGCTGGCTTGGGAGAACACGCTGGTCAGCCCCGATTACGTCGGAACTTTGCGGGACGTCGTCGAACGAGAGACCGCCACGCCCTGTTTGTTTTTGCTCGCACCATGCGGCGACATCGGGCCGCGCGACGGCTACGTCGGCGACACGTCGGTCGCGGATCGCAACGGCCGGCAAGTCGGCTTCGCGGCGCTGAGCGTCCTGGCGGGAATGAATCCAGCCGAGACCGATCACGTTTATCAAGGCCCGGTCTTCTCCGGCGCGACGCTCGGCAACTGGCGCCATCAACCGTGGACAGCCGAGCGTTTTGCCAGCACCGCCGTTGCCAAACAAGCCGCGTTGACCGTGCCGCTGCCGTACCTGTCGTCCTTGCCGAAGCTGGCCGCTGCCGAGCAACGTCATCGCGAGTTGATCGGAGAAGAACGAACGGCTCGTGAGGCCGGACGCGGCGAAGATTCCGCCACGTTGCGAGCGAAAGTCGAACGCCAGCGCCGGCTGCTGGATCGCATTCGTCCATTGCCGCAGGGAGACAACTACCCGCTGCCGACGTGGGCTTGGCAATGGGGCGATGCGTTTTGGTTCGCCGCCGAAGGGGAGCCGTATCATCAGTTGCAGTCAGAGATGATTCGGCAGTTTCCTCATCGGCCGCTGATTGCGATCACCTTGGCGAATGGCACGAACGTCAGTTACCTGCCGACTCGCGAAGCCTACTCGAAGCCGCAGCTCTATCAGCCGGAAGTCGCGATGGTCGCGCCCGGAGGATTGGAAACGCTGACGGAGGCGATCGGTCGCCAGTTGTCGGAGTGGGATTCGTAGGACGAGCACTCCTGCCAGTCGCAGGATCGGGCAAGAATGCCCGATCTACCGCTGGTCGCGTCGTTTGATTAGCGTGATTTCATTGCCGGCGGCATTGTGGGACACCTCGTCCAAGAAACAGTGAATGAGCAGCAATCCGCGACCGCTGGCCTTGTCGAGATTCGCGTGGTCGCACGGGTCGGGGAGCAGCGCGGGGTTGAAGCCGGAGCCTTCGTCGCGGATCACGAATTTGGCCGACTCGCGTGAGAGGCTCGCGGCCACATGCACATGGCGATTGCGATACGGTGCCTCCTGCGAACGCTGCTGAGCGAAGTCAAACCAATTGCGTCCGTCAGCGTTGCGCTGCTCGGAACTCAGTTCCAGATTGCCGTGGTAGATCGCGTTGGTCATCGCTTCCGACAGCGCGATTCCCAAGCGGAGCTGCGCGGTCTCGTCACAGAGTTGCATCAGTCCGACGCAGTCTTGCAGGTGCGAGACCAAGTGCGGCACCACGGACAAATCGTTGTCGAGCTCGAACCGCAGTTCGTTGGTGACAAGCCCGTCAATCAACTTCCGATGCCGAGGGTTCGCTTTCGCAATGCCCAACACTCGTTCCAGACACGGGACGAGATCGGAATCCATCCGACGCTTGGGGATGTAGCCCACGGCACCACGATGCAGAGCCTCGGCCGCGACGTCCTCGCT
>QWQF01000094.1 GCA_003669125.1 Planctomycetota bacterium | reverse complement strand
GTCCATGTCGTCGAGTGCTCGCCGATGAACCTGAAGATCACGTCACCGGAAGATTTTCGGCTGGCTCAGGCGCTGGTCGATCACATTCCGCAGCCGGGCATCGCGAAGATGCTGCATCCGTTCGAGGACGAACGCCGGAAGTGATGTCACCGCGTTCGCCAGAACGTGGGAGCACTCACCACGTCGCCCGCGTTCTCGCAAGTGCGGCTACGGAACTTACTGCCGACTGGTCCCTTTCAGCATCAGGCCTTGACCCATTGGGAAAATCGTTTGCGGGATCGCTCTGAGCACGTCGTCGATCGGCGAACTGGGATTAATTTGGACGTTGGGATTCGACAATTTCCCTGTGACGTCCGCACGGACCCAGCCTCTGGTCGCCGCGCCCACCAGTTCGTACAGAATCGGGATCGGGATCTGATTGCGTGGCAGGAACGAATACAACTTGAGCCGCACATTGCTCTCGAAGTCTGCCGTCCCAGCGCCGACGAAGCTGATCGCATCTCCATTCAAGACGATGGAATTGAGCTGAAACTGTGCCTTTTCGATGTTGAACTGCAACTCCGCTGACTTGAAGGTGTAGTCGTCCGGGGGCGTGAATCGCAGTCCCTGATACATCTGCAACATGACTGGCATGTCGAGCAGCGCGGCACGATCAATTTTCAAATAACCGCTCCCTTTCACTCCTTGCGGACTGCTCCCTTCGCCTCGCAGTTCGATCGAACCATCCATCATGCCTCGCAAATTGCGTTGCTTGGGCGCGTGCAATGCGGCGAAGTGTTCCAAGCGGGCTTTGTTGAGTCGCATAACGATTCGATATTTGGGTTGCTCGGCCAGCGTGGCCGCGCCGTCGATCTCTAGCGTGCCGCCAAACAATTGCGCAATCAGCGGCGGGACTTTCTGCGAATCTCCCGCACCGAACAGCAGCGCCCCATTCACAACCCGAAACGGGCCGGTGATGTTGGAGAGGTCGTAATCGAGGATGCGCGCGGACGCCAATTCCACTTTGCCGGCGATCTTTGCTTCGACTCCATCCCACTCGCCCTTGGACCACACCTTGCCGTGAAGTTTCTTGAAGTCGAGGCCGGTGCGAATCGTGCCGCCGGAGAAGTAGGTGTCCAAGTCCCAGGCGGCAGTGATCGGCACGGCGGGATCGGACGCCCCTTTGAAGTCCATCACGCCGTCGATGCGCAGTGATTGCTTCGGATCGAAGCTCGCAAAGAGCTGCCGCAAGCCGGGCAACTGCGACAGCGCGTCGAGCAACTCTTGGTTCGGCGTCAGATTATCGATCGTGAACTTGTCGTAATGAGCACGCCAATTGCCGTCTGCTTCCACCGATGAGTAGCCGGCCGCCGAAATCTGCGTCTCGCCATGCCGAGCCTCAATCGACTTGACGATCACCTTCGGCAAACCGTTTTCATCGGGGCCGTAGGAATAACTGGCTCGCAAGTCGTCCAAGCGATACGGCAGCATCTTGAGCGACAGGCTCCCCTTCCACAGTTCGATGCTCGACATTCGAATGTCCGCTGGCCGATCGCTCAGCCAATGCACGTCGGTGACGACATCCACAAGTCCGGTGGGACGGAACTCTTTCCAGACTCGTTTCAACGCAGCAGGCATTGCGTCGAACAGCGATTGGTCCAACGGAGCCCCATTCGTGACGATCCGCAGTTTCAATTCGCCGACGTTCTGGTTCACCTTCCCGTAGACACCTTCCGCCGCAATGCGTGTGTCGCCGTGTCGGCCAAGCATTTCCTTGAATTGGAAATTTGGGCCAATCGCAGTCAACCGGCCGGTGATACCTTCGATTGGATACGGGAAGGCGTCGTAGCTCATCGCCCCGTTGCGCAGGACGGCGTCGATGACCGGGACGAACGGCTGCTGCGGGGCTTTCGTCAATCGCACGGTGCCGTCGATCACACCGGTCAGCCGCATCTTCTGGATGGCCGATCGAATCTGTGGATTGCAGGCGTTGAGGAAAGTCTCGTCGATCGGCAAATCGGAGATGCGAATGTTGAGCAGGACCGCCGCATTCTTCCCCGGATTGGCGACTGTCCCATCCAGCGAGATCGGACGTCCGCCCGCCATGCCGTTCATGTCGATGATCAAGTCCTGACCTTGCTGTGTGATCGAGCCACTCACTTGCTTGATTGGATACGGAAACGCGTCGTGCCGAACCTCGCAGCCCTTCGCCGTCACCAGCAACCCTTCCGGCTGCCAGCGTCCGCCAGCGTGCACCAGGAAGGAGTGCATGTTGACTTCGCCGATCGGATGGTGTGCGTCGTACATGCTGCCGAATCCTGCCGACAGCCGACTGCGCAGCCGCTGATCGCAGACGATGTTGTCGACGGTGATTTCGATTTTTCCCGGATACCCCGCTTCGCGACCGGCCAGTTCTCCGTTCACTCGCAGCTTCGTCGCGCCGTTGTGAGCGGTCAGTTCCTTCAGGACGAACCGATCGTTGTCGGCGTACAAATCGCCGCGCAACTGTTGCAAGCCAAACGGCAGTGCGGGATTTGTGATCTCTCCGCCGATGATTTTCGTTGCTACGCTGAATATCGGAGTCGTCTTCGGCTCTGGTCGAGAAATTCGAAAGGCAATATTGAACGTGGCCTTCAAACCCATGATCGAATCCGGAGCGCCCGCAGCCTTCACCGGTGCTGGCATCGCGAACGGCGATCCCCCCTGAGCTTCCGGAGGAGCCGACAACAACGCGAGGAATTTCGCTTCCCACTCCGCCAGCTTCGTGCGGACGTCCGGGGCAAAACTAGCGACCACGCCAACCAACTCTTGGCCGGCGGTAATCTGCGTCAACTCGCCGTCGAGCTGTCCCGTGTGTTCGTCGATGTGCCAGCGGCCTTGCAGCTTGATGCCGCCGGTGTGCTCGCAGCGCGAAGTCGCCGTGATCTGAAACTGCCGCTTGCCCGACGGCAGCAATTCGATGTCGACGTGCTCCAAGGTCAGCACGCCCGGCGGAATGCCCGGAGCCTGTTCGACTCGCACGACAACCGTACCGTCTTGGATCTGAATCTCTGGGAGACTTCCCTTCTCTTGATCTGGCGAAGGGATCAGCGATTCCCAATTCCACCGCCCATCGTGACCGCGCACGATCTCCAGCCGAGGGGACTTGATGACAATCTTTTGCACTTCCAACTGCTGCCGCTCGATGAGCGAATCGCGATTGATACGCACGACCGTCTCCGGCAACTGCACGATCGGAGCGTCGCCGCCCGGAGGGGTCAGCGAGAAGTCGGTCAGCACCACCTCATGCCCGAAGTCGTACAGCACTTTGTCGAGATCGACGTCAGCATCCGGCAGCAACTTTTGCAACGCCGCGACGACCTCCTGCTTGAGAACCGCATCACGACCATTCCACGCGTGCAGCAACTCCCGCCGACCGATATAGGCTCCCGCCGCCACCAGCACGATCATCCACAGCAGAGTTTTGAGGAGCGTTTTCATCCGTCAGTTTTCTTGCCGCGTTGTCGCCCGAACCAATCATTCAATCCGACCGCTGCCAGCACGCATAGCGGATACTCCGCCGGCAGCCGATATCTCAACGAGCCAACGAACACCGCGTGAATCGCCGCGAAGTACAAAATCGGCCCCAGCGGCAACAACCACGCCCACGGCTGTTGTCGCGTGAGCCACCAACCGCGTGTCGCCAGCCCACAGACCGGCACAAAGAACCCCGCAACGAGCAGCGTCGGAAGGACACCACCGAACTGCTCCGCGCTCGGCCACGGCTTCCAGTACCGCCACAGCTTGCGGAAGGTCAACTCGACCGCATGTCCGGGATTCTTGGCGGCGTATCGCCACGCCTCCGACTTGTAGTGTTGATCGACGTCCCACTCGGTCATCGTCGCCATCAAGTTGTCGCGATCGAAGAAGTCCATGTTGCTGTCGCCGTTCGCATCGGGATTCAGACCGTCGTACAAGCTCGGCCCCGACCACAGCGTCGTGAACACCCAATGCCCGCAGACCGAATGATTGCGCCACGCCCACGGCAGCAACGTCACGAAGAGCCCGAGCAACAGCACCGCTGCTTCGACAAACGTCTTCGCTCGTGGTCGGCGCAACAAAACTGCGAACACCGCCAAGACCGGTCCGGCAAGCAACCAACTCGGTCGCATGTACGTCGCCACCGCGATGCCGATGCCCGTCGCCAGCGGCCAAAGTAACTCGAAGCGTGAACGAGGGCCGCGTGTCCCAAGCCCCTCGCTCACGCTTCGGGGTACATCGGCCAACCATTTCGCCGCGCACCACAGACTGAGCGTCAGAGTCAGCGCGAACACCGTCTCGCTCAGCAGCAGCACGCTGAATCCGGTCATCACCGGCGAGATCGCCGTCATTCCACACGCGATCAATCCGACTCGTTCGTCGAACAATTGCCGTCCGAGCAAATACACCGCGCCGCACGCCGCTGTTCCGAAGATCGCCAACAGCACACGCGGGGCCAATCGACTCTCGCCGAAGGCTGTCATCGACAGGGCCAGCACCGCGGGGAAGCCGGGCATCCGGTGCACTCGGCGAGGCGGATCGGCATACGCGAACGGCTTGCCAGCCACAATCGTTCGAGCCAGTTCCCAATACCCATCCGCGTCGCCGGCGATGAGGCACAATCGATCGCCGACTTTCTGCTGCACGGCATACGCCGCCACCAGTCGCCCGACCAACGCCACGATCAAGATCGCGATCAGCCACGCCCGTCCTTGGACCATGTCCCGCCCCAACTCCTAGAAAAAGCAGCGGATGCTACGACTCCCCGCCGATCGCCACAAGACGGCTTCCGATGACGACTCGCACACCACCAATGAGACGTTGGCTCCGGGTTCAACGACGCATCGCAGGTCGCGCGAGGTATCGAGGAAAAACAACGCTGTCGGCGATGACTCTGTCGTTCATGGGCGGCATCTTTCGTGGCTCCAAAAGTCGAAGTGTCACTGCGAACGGACGGGCAAAAATGGCCACGATGCCGGCCAGCCGCCGCCGAGCCAAACAGCTCGATCGCGGCGACCGGCATCATCCGCAAACAACTCCGATTGGCACACCTCCCGGTCGCGAGCTACAAAGCGCTCGAACTTGCGAGCATCCTCGATCAACGTCTGAAGGAGCAGCCCCGTGTTGGCGATCGAACGGCTCTATCACACCGTCAAAACGGGCGGACGTCCTATTCCGTCCCGTCTGTCACGCTGGCGTGCGCTCGCCCAGACCATTGGGCGACGTGCCGAGCAACTCAAGAAGCTCGACGATCGCCAACTGTTGCAAGCCAGCCTCGAAGTCCGCTGGCGTGCGAAGGCCGGCGTCTCGCTGCTGAAGTTGATGCCGGAAGCCTACGCTCTGGCCGTCGAGGCTTCACACCGCACCACCGGCATGACTCCGTATCCCGTGCAAGTCATGGGAGCCATCGGCCTCTACGAGGGAGGCATCGCCGAGATGCAAACCGGCGAAGGCAAAACGCTCACCGCCGTGTTGCCGTCATTCCTCCGAGCACTCCCTGGCCGAGGCTATCACGTCATCACCGTCAACGATTACCTCGCCAAACGTGACTGCGAATTGATGGCTCCGATCTATTCCGCGCTGGGCATGTCTGTCGGCTGCGTGACGTCTCCCGACGAAACGGATGCCCGTCGGCAAGCCTACGCTCAAGACATCACCTACGGCACCGCGAAAGAGTTCGGCTTCGATTACCTCCGCGATCGCTTGCGACTGGGAGTTGGCGTCTTGGACGAACGCAAGCCAAACGTCTTCGTTCAAAAGGGAACCGGCGGAGGCGACGGCGAACGTCCCGTGCAGCGTGGCCACTACGGAGTGCTCATCGACGAGGCGGACAGCATCCTCATCGACGAAGCGAGAACGCCGCTGATCATCGGTCTGACACAGCCCAACGATGCCGCGACCGTCAGTCTGTTCCGCTGGTGTCAGCGAGCCATCTCGCATCTCGAAGTCAACGAGGACTTCGTCTACGAACCGCAACGCCGCTCGGCGTACCTCACCGACGCCGGCTGTCGCAAGGTTCTTCTGCTCGCGAAGCCGGCGTTGATCGACTCGATCGACACCGAACGCATCTACAAACACGTCGAGCAATCGCTGACCGCGCGGTTCGCGTTCATTCGCGACAAGGACTACGTCATCGTCAACAACGAAGTGAAGATCGTTGACGAAGGAACCGGCCGCGTCATGGACGGCCGCAAATGGCAAGACGGCCTGCATCAAGCCATCGAAGCCAAAGAACTTGTCCCCGTCACCGCCGCATCGGGCGAGGCCGCGCGCATCACCGTGCAGAGTTACTTCCGACTCTACAACTACATCAGCGGCATGACCGGCACCGCCGTGCAAGGCATCGGCGAGATCAAACGCACCTACGGCCTGATCGTCACGCCGATTCCCACCAACAAACCGTGCATCCGCAGCGGCTGGCCCACGCGCGTCTTCGCCACGATGGACTCCAAACGCACCGCGATCCTCAAGAGCATCGAAGAACTCATCGCCGCCGGCCGAGCAGTCCTCCTCGGCACTCCGTCGGTCGAGGCGTCTGAAGCACTCGGCAAACTGCTGACCGACAAGGGCATTGAGTTTGAAATCCTCAACGCCCACTTCCACGAGCAGGAAGCGGAAATCATTTCCCGCGCCGGCCGAGCCGGCAAAGTCACCGTCGCCACGAACATGGCCGGCCGAGGCACCGACATCCAATTGGAAGAGCAACTCGTCAAAAACGGCGGCCTGCACGTCATCGCCACCGAAATGCACAGCTCCGCCCGCATCGACCGCCAACTCATCGGCCGCGGAGCTCGGCAGGGCGACCCCGGCAGTTATCAGTTCTTCCTGTCGCTGGAAGACGAATTGCTCCGCTGCCTCGAACCGGAAGACCTCGATTCCGAGCGACGGCAGGCACGCCCCGATTCCAACGGCGAACTCAACCGCACTTGGATCGCGTTCTTCAAGAAGACGCAAAAGTTCCTGGAGAAGACCCACCTCCGCCAACGCAAAGACCTGCTCAAAGCCGAACGCCACCGCATGCTGATGTATAAGCGAATGGGCCTCGACCCTTGCTTGGAACTGACCGAGTAACGCCCGAACTACAAGAACTCCGTCAGCCCGCGACGTTCCAACTCCGCGAGCAACTGTCGCAACGAGTTCTCGTCGCGTTTGTCGGCGACCAGTGTTGCGTCTGGCGTCTGCACAATGATGAGATCGCGCACGCCAAATGTGGCGACGAGATGCTCATCCGAGGATCGCACGATGCAGCCGGTTGAGTTCAGTCCGCAGAAGCGGCCAGAGATCGTGTTCCCATCCGCATCGGCTGGCAACAAACGGGCGAGAGCCTGCCAACTGCCGACGTCGTCCCAGTCGAAGGCCGCTGGAACGACGGCCACGGAGTTCGCTTGCTCCAACACGGCGTAGTCGATGGAGATCGACGGCATCTGCGGAAACTCCGCCGCCAGCGTC
>QWQF01000296.1 GCA_003669125.1 Planctomycetota bacterium | reverse complement strand
GCGGCCCGCACCAGCATTTGCGATTCGTTGCGGTCCAACACACGAGCCGGCATCAATGCCGACTTCTCCGCCAGCAGTTGCTCCTGCGGCCGAGCACCCAGCGGCCCGGAATCGCTGCCGGCCAGCGGCGCTTCGCGCCGCCGAGCACCGTCACGCCGCCAGTTGCTCGCCAAGTTGTTGGCGATGTGAAACATCCACGTCGAAAACTTCGCCTTGGCCTCGTACTTCGTGCGGTTGCGATAAATCCGCAGAAAGACTTCCTGTCCCAAATCCTCCGCCGCGTCTTGATTGCCCAGCAAGTGGTACAGCACGGCCACCAGCCGGTCCTGATAATTCTCGACCAACTGCGAAAACGCCGCGTCGTCCCCCCGCTTCGCGCGCAGCATCAGTTGCACGTCTGGGTCGTGCAGATACTGCGAAAGTGCGGGTTCAGAGGTCACCACGTCCGGACTTTCCGTTGGGATCGCGTCGGAGCATTCAACCCATGCGGGACTCAAAAGTTTCTCGCTCGGCGGCAGAGCCTCGCTGGTCAACTCAACCGTACATTGGATACCGCGTTCCGAATTCAGGAAACTCAGGGTATTCACGATGATGCTCACGGATTGTTGCCCAGTCCCAGGCGTCAATCACCGCGTCGCCGTCGCAGTCCAAATACGGACACATTTGGAGACCATCTTTATTGCGCCACTTTCCCCGTTCGTAAGTGCGTTCACAATGCAGACACCAGAGATGACCCGAACATTCGATTTCGTCGAAGGCTAGGTCACGGTGAGACTGGTCCATATTCGTACTCCGCAGAATCCACTGGTTGCATAAACGGGCGGAGTATAGCCGTCGCCGGAAACGACCGTCAGCCGACCGGCGTTCGCAGACAATTCCTCCGCAGTCAGTTAAGTCCGAGCGGTTGCGACCGGTTTCCGTGGGGTCTATTCTCCGATTCGTGTTGCTTCAAACCATCAACCACTCACCAACGACAACAGCCCATGCCCATCACGATCAATGTCGGACACAGCCCGGACCCGGATGACGCCTTCATGTTTCATGCGTTGGCGAACGACAAAATCCCAACCGGAAATTATCGCTTCACGCACACCTTGCAGGACATCGAGACGCTGAATCACCGATCTCAGCGAGGCGAACTGGAACTGACCGCCGTCAGTCTGCACGGTTACGCCTACGTCACCGACAAGTACGCTCTGTGTGCCTGCGGGGCGAGCATTGGGGACAACTACGGCCCGATGGTGGTGGCTCGGCAGCCAATGAGTATCGGCGACCTGCGAGGCAAAAAGATTGCCGTCCCAGGCACGCTGACGACCGCGTTCCTCGCGTTGAAGCTGCTGCTCGGCGACACGTTCACGTTCGAGGTGCATCCGTTCGACGAGATCCTCAACATCGTCGAGGCGGGCAAGGCCGACGCGGGACTCATCATCCACGAGGGTCAGCTCACCTTCCAAAACCAGGGACTGCACTTGGTGGTCGATCTCGGCCGCTGGTGGCATGACGACACCGGCCTGCCGCTCCCGCTGGGAGGCAACGCAATTCGCAAGGATCTCGGCCAGCAAGGCATGGAAGAGGTCACGGCGTTGCTCAAGCAAAGCATTCAATACGGACTCGAACACCGAGCCGAAGCACTCGCTCACGCGCTGCAATACGGCCGAGACCTCGACCGCAGCCAAGCCGACAAATTCGTCGGCATGTACGTCAACGACTGGACGCTCGACTTCGGCCCACGCGGCCGCGAGGCGGTTTCGCTGTTGCTCCGCCGAGCCTACGAAGCACGCATCATCCCGAAGCCGGTCGAGTTGGAGTTCATTGGCTAACAGACATCGGGACTACGCCAACCATCGCGCTCGAAAGTGGATTCATGTCATCGAGTAATTATTTGCAATCTCTCTTCGGCCTCGACGGTCTGACCGCCGTCGTCATCGGCGGCACTGGCACACTGGGCGGTGCGTTCTGCGACGCCCTCACTGGTGCTGGAGCACATGTCCTGGTTGTCGGTCGCGATGAAGTCGACGGCAACGCTCGCGTTGCTGCGATTCAGCAAGCCGGCGGCAGCGCGGAGTTCTTTCGAGCGGACTCGACCAGCCGAGCCGACTTGGAAGCGATCGTCTCGCATCTCGACCAGCACGGGCGAAACTGCGACGTGCTGATCAACGGAGCCGGAACGAATTCGCCGACGCCGTTCCTCGAAATCACCGACGAAGAGTGGGACCGCATCTTCAACGTCAACGTCCGAGCGTTGCGGCTGGCTTGTCAGGTCTTCGGCAAGTTTCTGCTCGACAAGGGACGCGCCGGTTCGATCATCAACATCGCGTCGCTCAGTTCCGTGATTCCGCTGTCGCGAGTCTTCACCTACTCGGCGTCGAAAGCGGCGGTGCTCAATCTGACTCTGAATCTCGCTCGCGAGTGGGCCACAAAAGGGATTCGCGTCAACGCCCTCTCGCCCGGCTTCTTCCCCGCTGAACAGAATCGCAAAGTGCTCACGCCCGACCGCGTCGAGAACATCATGCGTCACACGCCCATGAATCGTTTCGGGAACCCCGAAGAATTGGCGGGAGCAATCCTGCTGATGGCCTCACCCAAAGCCGGCAGTTTTCTGACCGGCGAGAACATCGTCGTCGACGGCGGATTCCTGTCGATGACGATTTAAGTTTGCTCAATCTGTCCGGCCGACGGCTGTTGGCCGATGGTCGTTCTCCCAAACTCTCCAGCACCGAGGTTCATGTCATGCTTCCGGGAATCAAGCAGTTCGATCTGACTGGCAAAACGGCGATTGTCACTGGCGGTTCGAAGGGACTGGGACAGGCGATGGCCGAGGGGCTGGCCTCGGCCGGAGCGAATTTGCTGCTGACCAGCCGCAACATCGACGAGGCTCAGGCCGTCGCGGATCAGATCAACCGCGAGTACGGCCGCAAGGCGGTCGCGATCGCGGCGGATGTCTCCTCCGAAGATGCCGCCAAAGCGATGGTCGATCGAGCGCTCGCCGAATTCGGACAGATCGACATCCTGCTGAACAACGCCGGCATCAACATTCGCGGGCCGATCGAAGAACTGACCCTCGAACAATTCAAGAAGGTCAACAGCATCAACACCGACGGCGTGTGGCTCTGCATGCGAGCGGTCGTGCCGCACATGAAATCGCGGAAGTACGGCAAGATCGTGAACATCGCCAGCACCATCGGGTTGGTTGGCTTGGCGCTGCGTTCGCCGTACGCCGCCAGCAAAGGGGCGGTCGTGCAGATGACGAAGACGCTGGGCTTGGAACTTGCCGCGTGGAACATCACGGTCAACGCGATCTGCCCCGGTCCGTTCCTGACGCCGATGAACGTCCCGATTGCCGAGACTGAAGACGCAAAGAAGAACGTCGTCGGAGCGGTCGCCTTCAACCGCTGGGGCCGCATGGAAGAAATTCAGGGTGCCGCGATCTTCCTGGCCAGCGATGCCTCCAGCTACATGACCGGCAGCCTCGTCACGGTCGATGGTGGTTGGACGGCGCGATGAGGTTGGTCACCCAGGCCCTTGTGCCTGAATGATTCGGCAATGCGGGGCAATCAACCGACCTACAAGGGTCGGGCTACATGGACCTTTGGAAATGACGGCACGTCTCACGACTTTGGCCAGCGGCAGCGCGGGGAACTCGGCGCTGATCGAGTGCGACGGCGAACGCTGGCTGATCGACCTCGGCCTGGAGCCGAAGGAACTCGACGCGCGGCTAGCGACGGTCGATGCCGATTGGTCGCAGATTCGAGGCGTGCTGGTGACGCATCGGCACAGCGACCATTGGACTCCGAGATCACTGAGCCGATGTTGGACGTCGCGTGTGCCGGTGTTCTGTCATCGCGATCACGCCGCGGCGTTCCGCATCGGCTGTCCGGACTTCGCGGATCTCGAGCGGGGCCGATTGTTTCGACCGTTCGTCGGAGAGCGGCCGATCGCGATCTCCAAGAATTGGCAATGCCGTCCGTTCCGAGTTCGACACGACGGCGGTGCAACCTTCGGGTTCCGCTTCGAGTCCGCCAATTCAGCCTTCGCCTACGCCGCCGACTTGGGCTGTTGGGATCGCGGACTTTTGGAGCGATTGGCGGACGTTGAGCTGCTGGCACTGGAGTTCAATCACGATCCGGAATTGCTGCAACAAAGCCGGCGTCCGCCGTGGCTCGTCCGCCGTATCCTCGGTGATGAGGGACATCTCTCGAATGCGCAAGCGGCCGAGTTGGTTGGCGAAGTGCTCAAGCAATCGAACACGGATCGGCTGCGGCAACTCGTGCTGCTGCACATCAGCCGCGAGTGCAACTCAGGTGACCTCGCGGCTGAGACAGCTCGTGCCACGTTGGCACAACTGGGATCGGAAGCGAACGTCTTTGCCGCAGAGCAGCACGAGCCGAGTCCGTGGTTCGTCATCGGCGAATCGTTCGAGGTTGAATGTGTGATTCCGCCGGCCCCGTTGGTTCAAACGACACTCTTCTGACCGGGCCGACAGCCGATCGGCGATCGGCCGGACATTGATTCACAGCGCGAAATCCGACAGGCTCTGCTCATGCCTCGTTTACTGGTTCTCATCAATGTGGTTGGTCTCACGCACGAGATGCTCGGCTCGAACACGCCGAACATCTCGCGAGTGGCGGCGGACGGGTTTGCTCGGCCGATGGGGACGGTGCTGCCGGCCGTGACCTGTTCGGCTCAGGCGACGTTGCTCACCGGTTCGTTGCCGCGCGAGCATGGCATCGTCGCGAACGGCTGGTACTGGCGAGACCTTTCCGAAGTGCTGTTCTGGAGGCAGTCAAATCAACTCGTGCGCGGCGAACGGTTGTACGACGCGGCGCGGAGACGCGATCCGAGCTACACGGTCGCGAAGTTATTTTGGTGGTTCAACATGTACGCCGACGTGAATTGGTCGGTGACGCCTCGGCCGAGTTATCCCGCCGACGGCCGCAAGGTCATGGACTCGTACAGTCAGCCGGCCGATTTGAAGGATCGGCTGCAAGAGCGGCTCGGAGTGTTTCCGTTGTTCAAGTTCTGGGGGCCGGCGGCGGATATCACCAGCACGCGCTGGATTGCCGACGCGACCGCCACCGTCATGCAGGAACACAATCCCTCGCTGACTTTGGCCTACTTACCGCACTTGGACTACAACCTGCAACGGCTCGGCCCGAACGATCCGCGCATCGCCGACGACATCCGCGCGGTCGATGCCGAGGCGGGCAAGATCATCGACTCGGCACGAGCACGCGGAGCCGACGTCGTTGTCTTGTCCGAGTACGCGATCACCGCCGTCAGCCGTCCGGTCCACATCAATCGCCTCCTGCGACAACATGGCTATCTGGTTGCGCGACGCGAGAAGCTCGGCTGGGAAACGCTCGATGCCGGCGCATCGCGAGCGTTCGCAGTCGCCGATCATCAGGTTGCTCACGTTTATGTCCGTCGCCCCGAAGACGTCGCTCCGGTCGCCGAGTTGCTGCGGAAGACGCCGGGGATCGAGCGTGTCCTCGATCGCGCCGCTCAAGCCGAGTTCGGCATCGATCACGAGCGATCTGGCGAGTTAATCGTCATCGCCGCGCCGGAGTCCTGGTTCACGTATTACTTCTGGCTCGACGACGCATTGGCTCCCGATTACGCACGGGCGGTCGATATTCATCGCAAGCCCGGTTACGACCCGGTCGAGTTGTTTCTTGATCCGGACTTGAAGTGGCCGAAGCTGCGAATTGCCACGCGGTTGATGCAAAAGCAACTCGGCTTCCGGTACTCCATGGATGTCATCGGCCTCGACGCTTCGATCGTTCGCGGCAGTCACGGCCGGTTACCGACTCCGGGATTTGAATCGCGTGAGGCTCCGGTTTTCATCTGCTCGTCGAAGGCGATCGAGACAGATCGGCTGGCGATGGAGGACGTGAAAGCGGCGTTGTTGAAGTTGCAGTTCGGCGGGTGAGTGGGGCAGGTTTTCAATCTGCCCGGCCAGGACAGGCAGATTGAAAACCTGCCCCACGCGAGACGCCTTCGCTGAGTCCGGAGAGCTGGCTACACTGACGATAATCGTGGCTGAAGGTCGTTGGAACGGAGTCATTCATGTCTTGGCGGCGAATCGGAATTGTGATCGCACTGGCCTTGGTGTTCGGTGGGTCAACACTGTTTGCCGCTGATCCCGCGCCGGAGGCTCCGGCTGGGCCGAAGATGATGAGCCTCGGTCAACTCTTCGAGGCGGGCGGGACGATTGGCTACATCATCACGGGGCTGAGCTTTTTGATGGTCGCGCTGATTGTCGAGCATCTCATCAGCCTGCGGCACAACGCCTTGATCCCGCCGGGACTGGCCGATTCGATTCATCATCATTTGGCGTTGCGGCATTTCGAGGAGGCTCGGCAGCAGTGCCAGTTTCATCCGAGCTTCCTGGCGTACGTTTTGGCGGCGGGACTGCGCGAAACGGATCTCGGCTACTCGGCGGTCGAGAAATCGCTCGAAGACGCGGCGGTCGAGCAGTCCGCTCGGCTGTATCGCAAGATCGAGTACCTGTCGGTGATCGGCACGATCGCGCCGATGCTCGGACTGCTCGGGACGGTGTGGGGTATGATCCTCGCGTTCATGGAGTTCGAGCAGAAGGCGAACCCGCAGGTTTCGGAACTGGCTCCCGGCATCTACAAGGCTCTCGTCACGACGCTGCAAGGTCTGTGCGTGGCGATCCCCGCGCTGGCTGCGTTCGCTCACTTTCGCAATCGCATCGACCAGTTGGTCGCCGACGGCGCGCTGACGGCCGAGGCGGTCTTTGCCGACTACAAACGCTCCGCCGTCGCCGAACCACGCAGCGAACGAGTCAAAGCCGCCACCAGTCTGCGCGGCAAGCCGGCGACTGAGATGCAGCTTGAAAATCCCGGCACGGCGGCGGTGGCCTCGCAAGCGAAGCTGGTCGCGAAGAGCGACAGGCCAGCCGCCGATCGCGGAGGCGCGAAATGAGGATTCCGACTCGCGGCCGAAAACTCGGATTGAGCTTCGACATCACGCCGCTGATCGACGTCGTGTTTCAGCTCATCATCTTCTTTCAGGTGGCGACGTACATCGTCCGCAGCGACGCCAATGAAAAGGTGACGCTGCCGAAGGCCACGCAGGCACGAGATCAGCCGCCCGCTTCGCCGCATCGTTTCGTCATCACGATCACGGCCGAGCGTGTTTGGCTGCTCGGCAACCAACGCACCGAGCGGGCGGTCGTGGAACAGCAACTCCTCGCAGCGGCTCGCACGCCGGAGCAAGCGGCGGAAATCGAAGTCCGACTGCGTGCCGACGCCCGCGTGCCGTACAGCGAGATCGAACCGTTGATGCTGACCTGCGCGAAGCTCGGCATCCGCAAGCTCGGATTCGCGGTGTTGCTGACCTCTGAGATTTGACATGCGAATTCCCACTCATCGCCACGAAGTTGAAAATACGTCGATGACGCCGATGATCGATGTCATCTTTCAATTGTTGATTTTCTTCGTGTGCGCGTCGGCCGGTCAGACGGTGGAGTCTCACTTGCCGACCGAATTGGCGGCTGGCTCGGTCGAGTCGGCGGCTCCGGTCGTGGTCGAGCGGCCGTTCGGAGAAGTGTGGCTGCGATTGAAGCAACGAGCGGACGACGTCACGGTCGTCGAACTCAACGATCGCGAGTACTCCGACGAGCCGTCATTGCGGAAGACGTTGCTGGCTCTCGCCGAGACCACGCCGGAGATTCCAGTGATCCTGGACATCGAAGGCGCAGTGCCGCTCGGCGATGTCGTCCGCGTGTACGATGCGTGCCAGTCGGCGCAGTTTCGGAAAGTGTCGTTCGCGACGAAGCCAAAGTAACCCGAAGCGTCAGCGAGGGCTGATGTGTCGCGGGCATGTGTCCGTGAAAGCGGCTTCACGAGCATGGTCGCAGAGGCGGTCGCCCTCGCAGACGCTTCGGGTTACGAACGAGTGCGCTCACGCCGGCGAGATTGGCCAGCCGAGCGTCCAGCCCCACGCGCGAACATCGGCGGAGTGTTGCTCGGCGAGTCGGAGCAGTTCCGTTGACGTGACGTTCAGCCGGCGAGCGAGTCCGGCCAGTTCTTCCGATTCGAGGAGCGGTAGCGTGAGGTCATCGGCCGTTCCGCGAGCCATGCGCAGCACATCGATCAGGCGACGGAAGAAAAGATAGGCCGCACGGAGCGATTCGGCAGCATTGCTCGGAATCAAATTTTCTCGCAACAAGGTGATCAGCGCGGCGACCGTGCCGGGGATTCGCAGTGACGGGTGCCGCGCACCGTGAGTCAGTTGCAACAACTGCACGAGGTATTCGATATCGACGAGCGCACCGGCACTGAGCTTTGCATGAAACGTGCCCGCTTGGACGTGTTGCCTGACCTGCCGTTCGCGCATGGCTCGGACGGGCGCGACGTCCCAATGGATGGGGCCGAAGAGCAACTTGTCACGGCGACGGAGCAGCGTCTCACCAAATGCCGCATCCCCCGCGATGGGACGCAGCTTGATGAGCGACTGCCGCTCGAACGGCCAAGCGGGACCGTCGGCCGCGAAGTACCGCGAGAACTCGTCGAGCGAGACCGACAAGTTACCCGCTCGACCGTGAGGCCGCAGACGCAAGTCGATTTGAAAGATGCCGGCGCGCTTGGCTTGAATCGTTTGCTGGAACAGTTCGACGAGCCGTTCGCAGAATTCGGACGGCGCGGGACCATCGAAGACGAACAGCAATTCGATATCCGACGCGAATCCGAGTTCGCGACCACCGAGCTTGCCGAGCGCTGCCACGCAGAAGACCGGAACGTCTCGAACTCTCTGTCGCTGGACGATCTCTCGTCCGGTCATTTCACACGCGGCGGCGATGACCGCTTCGGCCAGTTCGGTCAATTCGCCAGCGAACTCGATGAAATCGGGAACGACGCCGGTCACATGCCGCATGTCGATGCGAAACAGCTCCCGGTCTTTGAAGGCGTTGAGCCGGTCACGACGGTTCTCGAACGTCGAGCCGTCCGCCAATTCTTCCGCAAGCTCCGCCGCCAAGACGTCGCGTGATTTGCGTAGCCGCAGACCCGCGATGTCGGTCACGACCGGGAACAAGTTCGCGTGTTGCAGCCGCAGAAAATCCTCCCACAGCAGACCGCTCGCGCCGAGCAGTTTCGCGAGAGCGGCCAAGACCTCCGGCTGTTGCAGCGATGCCAGGCGTTGCAGCCAGTCCGGCTCATGCAGTTCGCGTTCGAGCAATTCTTGAAAGTGCCGCATCGCGGCTTCGGGGTCCGGCGACTGCGGCAACAGTTCGGTGAAGTGCCGAATTAACACGACCGCCGCTCGCAGCACTTGCTGCCGTTGTGGGTCGAGCACTTTGCGGCCAGAGTCGTCGGTGACTAGCAGCGTGTCCCGCACCAGCGAGCCATTCGTGCGAATTTCCATCTGCCGGATATTGATGCCCAACAGCGTGAGCGAGTTGGTCAGCTCGTACAAAAAACCGCTGGCGTCCTCGGCCGCGATGCGAACGAGCGTCGTCGCGGGATGCGATTCGTTGTCAAAGTCGATCTCGACGGGCAACTGCACGACGGTGCTGGAACGCGCGGTTGGCAGCGCTTCCGAGACTCGCTTGGCGAGTTTGGCCTGAGCCTCGCGCTGCCCAGTCCGAGCTTGAATGAGCAGTTCCAGCAACTCGCAACGCAGCGATGCGGAGAATTGTCCGCCCAACTCAATCAGCCGGAGGGCGCTAGCCCCCGGTTCCGATGAGCCACCCGCGCGAGAACCGGACGCTAACGCGTTCCGGCTGATCGCATCAACAATGTGATTCCCGACCCTGTTGCGCTGTCGCACCACAAACGAATTCACGAACCGCAGCGGTTGATTCACGCGATCGGTCGTTCCCTCTTCGGTGAAGACGTTTCCCTCCACGATGTCGAAGCCATGCACAAACAGCAGGGCGCACATCATCGACAGTTCGCCGAGTTGGTCGAAGCCAGCGATCGTCACCTCGCTGAGTTCCGCGTCGAGCGATCGCCAATCGACGATCAACGAGTCGTCGTCGGACAGCCGCCCCCACAGCTTCGTGCGCTGACGCTCGTCCAGCGCCGGCCGCGCCGACGTGGCCGCTTCGGCTCGATCAGTGGCCAGACGCGGAGTTGTTTGCGAATGGCTTGCGCCGCCGACGTACTTCTCGAAAATGCGTCGCACGGCCGAGCGATGCTGCTGAAAGTGAGCCGTCAGTTGTTCGGCGGAGGGAAAATCCAGCCGCCGCGCGAGCAACTCAAGTTCCACCGGATCACTGGGCAGTGAGTGCGTCTGCCGGCTGTACTTGAGTTGCAAGCCGTGCTCGATGACGCGAAACAGGACGTAGGCCGAGGTCAATTCGCGGTACTCGTCCGCGAACACGAAGTCGAACTCCGCCAGCCGCACCAAACCGTCGAGCGTGTTGATGCTACGCACCTGCGGCACTTCGCGACCGTGTTGCAGTTGCAGACATTGCACGACGAACTCGATGTCGCGAATCGTGCCGGCACCGAGCTTCACTTCGCCGGCCGCTTTGCCTTTGCGTTGCAGGTCTTGCTCGATCCGCTGCTTCGCGAGCAACACGCTGCGCCGCACGTCCTCCGCCGCCGCACTGAAGATCAGTGGCTTCGCACTGTTCAAGAAATGCTGTCCGATCGCGAAGTCTCCGGCGATCACGCGAGTCTTCAACAACGCTTGACGTTCCCACAACTGCGCCTGGTCTGGCAAATAATCCAGATACGTTTCGACGGACACGACCAGCGGCCCCGCGTTCCCCCACGGCCGCAACCGCAGATCGACCCGATACAAAATGCCGTGCGAAGTCACGTCCGACAGTGCCTTCGTCAGCCGCTGAGCCAACTCCTGAAACCGCGCCGGATCACCGTTGCAGACGAAGACCAAGTCGATGTCCGAACTGTAATTCAACTCCTCGCCACCGAGCTTTCCGAACGCGAGCACCGCGAAACCGGATGCCGCGGCATCCCAACTTGCCCGAAGAGTCAGCGAGGGGTCGTCGCTGTTGTTGCTCGTCAACTCCTCGCTGGCGCTTCGGGCTGGTCTGCCGATCAGCCGCAGCGCCGCCTGCACCATCGCGTCGGCCAGCAGTGACAATTGATTCGTCACCGATCGCAGATCGAGCAAGCCGAGGAAATCGCAGACGCCGATCCGCAGCAACTCGCCATGTTGAAACTGACGCAGTGCGGCGGTCTGTTCGTCAAACGTCGTCGCGTTCTCCGCTCGCACCAGCGCCGCTTCCAGGAATTCCGGCCGGCTCCGCAAGTCGGCCAGCAATCGCGGTTGAGTCAACTGTTCGAGCAACGCCGGTTCGAGCAACAGGATGTCGGTCAGATACGGACTGGCCGCAAAGATTCGGAGCAAGACCTCGATCGCTCGCGGAGACTCCAGCAATTGCCGAAAGAGCTCGCGCCGATCCGGCACGGCTCGCAGCAAGCGTTCGAGTCCCACCAGCGACGCCTCCGCCGCATGCGACTCCGCCAACAGAGCCGATACCCAAGAAAGACACCGCTCCGAATCGGCATCCTCCGCCTCATCAAACAACTGCCGCAACCGGTCGTCGAAAGTTGGCTCGGCTTGCGAACGCGTGAACGTAGCCGCCTCACTTCCGCGAGGCGGAGCAATGATCAAACGACTCTCATTCGCATCCTTATCAACACGCATCTCATGACACCGCTTGTCAGACTTTTGTTCCGTCGTTAGCCGACAGACTTAGCTTCGCCTCGCGGGAGCGAGGCGACTACGTTCACACGCTCGCCGGCTTATTTTTCGCCCAAACTCGTCGCCGGCACTTTGCCATCCAAATACCGCCAGTTCTTCAGCCAGAAGATCAGGTCGGCCATCGCTTGCTGATCGATGTTCTTCTCGACTCCGACCGGCATCAGCGACAGGCCGGTGTTGCGGAGTTCGTCGATGTCCGTTCGCAGCAGCGTCAAGACTTTGCCTTCGGGTTGTTTGAGCGTGATGGAAGTCGCCGTCTCGGCTGAGATGACGCCGGACTCCACCTTGCCGTCTTTGGTCACGACGGCATAGGCGAAGTAGTTGGCGTCGATGGCTTTGTTGGGGTCGAGGATATCTAGCAGGAGTTGTTCGGGTTTCTTGGTGCGTGTGTCGGAGATGTCCGGAGCGACGTTGACTCCGACGTTGTCGACGCGGTGGCAGGTCGAGCAATTCTTGACGAACACCTCGCGTCCGCGTTTCGGATCGGCGGTGAGAGCCAGGGCGGGTCGGTAGGCGTCGAGCACCTCGTGCCGGCTGGCGGGAGCCGCGGCGGCCAGCACGGTCTTGGCTCGCTCGCGGAGGGTCTCGTCCTTGGCCTGCGTCAGTTGGTTGACTCGCACCGGGTCCAGCTCGGTGGCGGCGATCTGCCCTTGCTCGATGGCCTCCAGCAACCGCAGTTGCCGCTCCTTCGACGCAAACAACGCCGCCAAGATCGCCCGACGAATCGCGGGGGTTTCGGAGCGATAACGGTCGATGAGCCAAGCATCGACTTCGGGTTTTTGGAATGAGGCAAATGATTCGAGAGCCGCGAGTCGCAGCATCCTGTCGTCTGTTGATTCCGCGACGTGCTTCAGAGAAGAGTGAACTTTCTCGTAGGAACCTAACCGTAGCAGGCGAGCCGCAAGAATTGCTTGATCGACGTCCTTATGTTCGCCGCTGAGAACATCAAGAGCCAGTTTGCCGAGACTCTCGTCAGACTTCTCCGACGCTGACAAAAACAAACGATCCCTCTTCGCAAGTGATTGACTACTTCGATTCAGACCGCGCTCAAATCCGAGAGCGCATTCTGCAGAGTTCACGAAACCGTGTTTACCAAGAACCGGTGAGGCGACGAGTTCCCACATTGTCATTGCAATCTCACGATCCAATTCAGCATCGTCGCTCAATCGTCCCAGAAGTCGTCCGTGCTGTTCGCCCAACATTGCCAACAAAAATCGCCGCCCTGCGCGAGCTTCGAGACTCTTGGGAGCATGTGTGACGACACTGTAGAAAATCACGTCGGGCAAAGCCGACGCGACAGCCACGGCAACCTGCCGGATCCACGGGTCAGCGGCGTCTTCAGAGGCTTGGAATGCGAATTCGACGGTCAATTGATCGTCTTGGTCGGGCGCAAAGGAAATCCCCTGCATTGCACTGAATCGAACATGTGGAGATTTGTCGGACAAGAATTTGCCAAAAAGAGCCTGCGTCTTCGGAATGTCACTGTCGTTTGCAAACTCGCTCAGCAGCCGAAGCACTTCACTTCGGAGTTGGTAGCTACCGGAAAATAGATGGCGAAACGCTTCAGCTCCACCAACGAAGCGACGAAGTTGTTTTGCGCGAAGCGTGAGAAAAGATGCTTCATCGCATCGGGAATCAATAATTGGCAGAAGGTCATTTTGGCTGACTCGTTCGTGCAACACTCGTGATGCCGTCATGCGATGCCAGCCGTTGGTCGAATTGAAACTGTCATCAAGATTTGTCACTGAGACGGTTGGCTCACGCTTGACCTGTGTTTCCTTGGGCCTGATGCGATAGATGCGTCCCTTGTCGTTTCCGAGCCAGGTGTCGGGGCGTTTTTTGAGTTCGTCGGGAACCCATTCGGGGTGCTCGATCACGGCGCGGTACATGTCCACGACGTACAACGCTCCGTCCGGGCCGTTTTGCAGGTCGACCGGCCGGAACCAGTCGTCGCGCGAAGCAAGGAATTCGCGTCGAGCGTCGGTGTGCGGATTTCGCGATTTGAACGTCACGCCGTCGGGTTCGAGGATCGCTCGCTGGACGAGGTTGCCGGTTGGCTCGCAGACGAAGACGTTGCCGCGAAATTCTTGCGGCAGCCAGTCGCCGGTGTAGACCGTCACGCCGCACGCGGCCGTGAACGTCCCCGCGTGCAGGTTGCTCGTCGTCCACGCCGAGGTCAGCGGAAAGACTTGGTTCTTGTCGTCCGCCGGAATCACGTCGTGGACCACCGCCGGAAACGCGACGTGCGGACAACGCTTAATAAAATCCTCTTCAAAGATCACATGCCGGCACGGATGCCGGTTGTCGCACACGAACCGATTCCCCCACGCATCAAACGTCATCCCGAATTGCCCGTTTCCAGAGATCGCCTCGTACCGCCCGGTGAGCGGATCGAATTTGAAATCCCGACCAGTAAGCGACACGGGCTTGGGGTTCGCAGGATCTTGAGACAGGCCGGTGGAGCCTTTGGCTGCTGGTACCTCGCCCCCGATTCCTCTCCCAGCGGGAGGGGGGAGTTTGACGGGCCAGTCCTTTTTCGTTGCGATCACATCGCCGCCGCGGAGGCCGTTGGCGACGTAGATCCAGCCGTCGGGGCCGAACGTCGGATGATTGGCTCGCAGTTGCGGGTTGGCTTGAGCGAATCCGGTGAACCACGTCTCGCGCACGTCGGCTTTGTGATCACCGTCGGTGTCTTTGAAGTACGCGACCTCACCGGCCAGCGTCACGATGACTCCGCCATCCCACGGCTGCACTCCGGTCGCGAACAGCAGTTTGTCGGCGAAGACGTGAGCGGTTTCGTAGCGGCCATCGCCATCTTTGTCTTCGAGCAACTTGATCCGCGACAGCGGCGGCTTGCCCGGTTCGGGGCCGTTCGGATAGTCGCTCAATTCAACAACCCACAGCCGACCGTGCTCGTCGAATTGGATCGCGACCGGATCGATGACTTCCGGCTCGGCGGCGACAATTTCGATCTGCAAGTTCGGATCGGCGAGGACGAAGTGCTTGAGCGACTCTTCAGGGGAGAGCGGACTTTTCGGAGGCTCAGCACCGCTGCCTGAGACAGTGATCAGAAGCAAGAAACAAGTCACGCAAGATCGCATGGCCAGGACTCCAGGTGGAAGACAAGGTCTCGGCGTGAGAAATCTGGAGACCACGTTAGGTGCGGCGTCGGAGACCGTCAACGACTTCGCGTTTACCACGGCGAGCGGATGAAGAACCCCCCCGGCTGGCGGCGGATGAGGCGTTTCATTTCGAGGACCGTCAGGGTCGAGAGGACTCGCGGCAGTTCCATCTGGCTGCGGAAGATGATCTCGTCTTGCAGCGTCGGGTCGGCACCGATCAGGTTGAGGATGTGCCGTTCGATTTCGTTCAGCGACAGTTCACGCAGGCTGTGAACTGTCTCGCCACTGTCGGACGCGACGGAGATCGGCTTCGTGAGCGGGCCGATCGCAGCCAGGATGTCATCGACGTGGCGGATTAGCGTGACGCCGTCGCGGATCAGATCGTGGCAACCTTCGCTGGCGAGGCTGTCGATGCGGCCGGGGACGGCGAGCACTTCGCGGCCTTGCTCCATCGCGTGCCGAGCGGTGTGCAACGCACCGCTGCTGCGACCGGCTTCGATCACGACGACGGCGACCGACAAGCCGCTGATGATCCGGTTCCGCTGCGGGAAGTGTCCCGCGTGCGGCGTTTGATGCAGCTTGAATTCCGAGAGCAACGCTCCGCGGGCGGCGACCTGCGTCGCCAGTTCGCAATGCTCCGGCGGATAGATTTCGCCGAGTCCGGTCCCCATCACGGCGATCGTGCGTCCCCCGCCGGCGAGTGCTCCTTGATGTGCGGCCGCGTCGATGCCGCGAGCCAGTCCGCTGATGATCGTGACTCCCGCGCGAGCCAGGATCGTCGCGAATTTCTCCGCCTGCTGCCGGCCGTACACGGTGCAGCGTCGCGAGCCAACGATCGCGACGGCAAGTTCATCCTGCGGCCGGATGTCGCCTTGGCAATACAGCAGCAGCGGCGGATCGCAGATGCGTTCGATGGCCTTCGGGTACTCGGCCGAACCGCGTCGCAGCAGGTTGACGCCGAGTTTGTGGGCCTCTTCGAGTTCCTGTTCTGCGTCGCGGCCGAGTTTCGACGCAGCGATCGACATCGCGATCTTCGGACCGATGCCCTCGACTTCTTCCAGTTGCGTGAGGCTCGCTGCGAGCACTCCTGCTGCCGAGCCGAAGTGGTCGAGCAGCAGTTGCGAATGTCGTGGTCCGATGCCGTTGACCAAATGCAGCCGCAGTAGGCTCAGCAACTCGTCATTGGTCGATTCGGGGGTGAGCATGCGGGTGGTTCGAAAAAAGTGGGAACAACGGATGTCGGCGATCGGCTCAGCCGAGGTGATTCACGGGTGGATTGTAACCCGAAGCATCAGCGAGGGCGTTGTCACGGTTCTCCCTCGTTGACGTTTCGAGGTGGTGATGTTTTTCACGCCACCGAGTTTAGCTCGGTGGTCCCCGCGTTTCTGCACTACGGAAAACTCCGTGAAAGTTGCGTCGTACAGAAGCAAGGTTACTTCGTCACTCCGGTCGAGTCGTGATCGGAGTGAGGAGGGGCAGGAATCGAATCCGGTTGTCCTGTCGGCATGATGTCCCCTTCTCAGGAGTCGCGGCCCAATCGGAGATGCCTTCTCAGTTTATTGGCTTATTGGCCACGGGAGGCTCAGAGAACTGGGAAGCCGCCGCCCTGGAATCGTTGAATCGCGGGATTGCCAAGAGCCGAAGAGACGAAGGCCCATCGAGTGCGAGGGGGAGGCCGGATCGAATCTCGTGGCGATGGCCCTCAGGGGCAGCCTCATCTTGACTTTCGCCCAAATGAGTGACACTCTGTTGGCCGTCTCATTCACCTGTCTCAGGAGTCTGTCATGCGTCGATTCCGTTGGCTTCCGTGGTTGAGTTCGTCGGTTATTGTTGCGGGGACGAGTCTGCTGCTCAGTCCGGCAACTCTGCAGGCCGAAGCGCTGGATGAAGCCAAGGTCAAGACTGCGCTCCTGCAACGGTTCGACGAGAACCGCAACCACAAGCTGGATGCCGGTGAAGCTCGTCAGACTCGTGCTCGGCTGAAGAATCTGCTGGAAGACAAATCGGAACGTGAGATCAACATTCAGACATGGCGCGATGATGTGCGCGAACTGTTGCAAGCGATCGATACCGATGGCGACAACCGCTTGAGTGTTGCGGAGCGGGATGCGGGACGTGACTTGCTAGACCGGTTGATCCCCGCCGTTGATCCAACGGCTCCGAAGGAACGCGAGACGTCGGTTCCCTCGTCATCAACGAAGGACAAGGACGAAGAGCGGGAGCGCCGAGCGAGCCGAGGATCGGGGAGAAGTTACGGTTCCTCGGGTGGTCGTAGTCATGGGAACGCGATGGGCGGCGGCGGCTTTGGAAATTCCAACAGCAATTCAGACAACCCTTTTTACCGTTGGTACAACTCAACGCCCACAAGTACTGGCAACATGGGATCGTCACTCGGTGGGAGCACGGGCAGCGGGATGGGATCGTCGTCTGGTGGGATCGCGGGCAACAGCATGGGATCGTCGTCGGGGATGGACGGAGCGAGTAACTCGCGTCCCGGAATGGGTGATCCGGGAGGTGGCATGAGTAGTGGCTCCAGCGGCGCGATGGCATCTGGAATGGGCATGGGCGCGAGTGGCCAGAACTCGTTTACAGGAACCATGAGTGGATTCGGAAACGGGTCATCCACGTCCTCAGGTGGATTTGGGCAACCGAGCAGCGGATCGGGCAATTCCAATCCAGCGACACCGCCGACCTCTGGAGGAACTGCGCCAACGTCCGAGAGTGTGTCGCAGTCTGGTCAAGGGCCGCTGGGTGACAGTCAACCGACTTTGGGAACTGGGATAGGTTCAACATCTGGACCGGACACAGGGACAACAACATCTCCCACGGGCGGAATGCCGGGAACGACGCCGGGAGGTCCAGGCGGCGGAACGCCGGGTGGTGGAATGCCGACTCCTCCCGACGGATTGGGAGGCGGAATGCCTCCGCCAACCACTGGCGCCCCGGGAGGCCCCGGTGGAACCTCGACGGTTCCGTTCAATCCGATGCCCAACTTCTAATCGGTGAGTTTCAGACCGACGAATCAGTTCACAAAAAATGGCCACACGAATGTGTGGCCATTTTTTTTGCGTGAGTCCGCATTGAGGAACTCAGCGGGTGATCGACAGTAGCCGTTTGGATTCATGAAGCACGAAGTCCACGTCTTGGAACGGCTCAAAGCTGATGTCTTGCCAGCGGACGAAGCCCGCTCCGTCGATCAAAAACGTGCCGTGGAGCGGCTTCTTTTCGAAGTCATCGAAAGCGCGGTACGCCTTGAAGGTCTTCAGTTCCGGATCGGCCGCGAGCGGGATCGGAAACGGCGTGTCCTTCGAGAAGTTCGTTACGGCGGTCGTCAGCGAGGGTAAGTCTTCCGTACTGAGGCCGACGATCGAGATGCCCGCTTGCTGGAAGTCGTTGACGCGCGGCGCGAACTTCTGCAACTGCTCGACACAGTGCAGGCAGCCGGCACCCAGATAGAAAATCACGACGACGGACTTGCCCCGATACTCGCTCAGCGAAAGTGTCTTTTCGCCGGGAGTTGGCAAGCTCCAGTCGATCGCCGGAGACGGTGACCAGCGGAACGGGCCGATCGCGTCGAGCGTCGGTCGCTCACCGACATCGGTGCGTGGCGGAACGGGATTGCGCCAGTTGTCCGGCCAGCCTTGCTCCTTGGCGAATGGTGCGAGTCGCGCGAGCAGCGGCGAATCGAGGTCCGCGTGCGCGGCGATGTCACGCAGTTTTGCGAACGCGGCCTTCGCGTCGTCGAGTTTGTTCATGCGTCGCAGCAGATCGACTTGCACGGCCAGCGGCATGACCTGGGTGTCGGCCGATTGCACGGCAGCCTTCAACGACTCCACGCTCTTGTCGTGCTGGCCGCAGAGAAACTGATACTTGGCCTGCCGCAGTTTCGGGATGTCGCCCGCCTTGTCGAACTGCTCACGAGCTTTGTCGGTTTCGCCGCGAGCCAGCAGTTGCACGCCGCGCAGTTCTGCCGTCGCTTTTTCGACAGGGGCAATCGGTTCGCGAGCGTTCTTGAGCTTCTCGTCCTTGGCTTTGGCAATGTCGGCGTCGTTCTTGTTGGCTTCACGAGCTTTCTTCTCTTCTTCGGCCGCTTCGGCCTGAGCCTTCTCTTCCAGTTTCGCGGCGATCGCATCGAGTTGCTTGACGCACTCTTCGACCTGCGGAAACTCGCCACGGTGGTAGTGAGCCACGCCAACCAGTAGCAGTCGCTTGGATTGTTCTGCGGTGGCGTCGGGCGCTTCGAGGTACATCGTCTTCGAGAGCGCGACGACGTCGTCCCACAACTCAAAGCCTTCCAGAACCTGCAACAGCCGATCATGTCCGTTCTTGCCGCTCCCCTTCGTCAGCGAATTGTTCTTCGGATGCCGTGGTAGTTCGAGCAGATTCTTCGAGAGATCCAACGCGGACTTCTGCCGCCCCAGGTTCATGAAGTTACGAACCAGCCATTCCTGATTGTGAGCGTAGTTGTGAATCTGATCGGGCAGGACACGATCTCGCATCATGTGCGCGTGATCGGCTCGTCCAGAGGCCTCCTGCTGCCACGCGCTGTCGGCCCAGCGTTTCAAGTCCGAGTAGGTGTGTCCCGGCATGTGCCACATGTGCGCGATCCGTGGCGCGGCTTGTCCGCAGCGAGCGGCTGACTCCAAGGCCTTCTCCGCCTTTTGATGATCCCACAGATGAATTCGGTAGTGATGAGCCGGGTGCATCGGCTGCTTTTGAAAGACCTCACTGAGCAGCGCATCGACCGCGAACTGGCTCGGGAGAGGCACGCCGCTTTTGCTTTGATACAGGAACACAGCCAGGAACGCCTTGGCCTCGATGTCGTCCGGGAATTCGAGCAGCACTTTTTCGAGATCGCGGATGTAGGCTTTGCGGCGCTCCTCGTCCTTGCGCTTGTCGTCCTTCAAGTACTCAGCGAGTCCGTCGATGAAGAGTTGTT
Source organism: Planctomycetota bacterium (assembly GCA_003669125.1). Taxonomy (GTDB): domain Bacteria; phylum Planctomycetota; class Planctomycetia; order Planctomycetales; family Planctomycetaceae; genus SXKJ01. The sequence continues at coordinate 4,855 of QWQF01000296.1, read as the reverse complement.
CGCGTCGGCTGGCAGACGCTTTCTTCTCGGTCGCTTTGACGATGAATTTGGCTCCGCGCGTGCGGTTCTCGATGTTGGCAAAAGCCATGCCCCAGTAGGCCATCGCGCAGTTCGGATCGAGCATCGCGACTTGCCGGAACGATCGCTCCGCCTCGAAGTACCAGAAGCCATGCAACTGACCGATGCCCTGGTTGAAGAACGCCTGAGCTTCCGGATTCGCCGACGTGATCGGGAAGCTCACAGTTCCTGTGTCGCCCATCAGGTACGCGGCCTGGCGCGGGCCTTCGTTGAAGACCTCGCCGTGTATCGAATGCCCCGGAGCCGGCGACTCGAAGCTCTTGGCCACGACATTCCAACTCAAGGCTGCCGTCAGACTCACTGCCCACCATCGTTTGGACATCGAATGCCTCGTGATCTGGTTCGTTGCTCGGTCTCAACTTCTGCCGTGGAACCCTGAGCGTTCTATCGAACACGGCGGGCAGTTTCGAGCAATCGCCGGCACCATTTCCGCGTCTCTGTTCAAAATGGGGCCGGTTGTTTCACCTCGGAAGCACTCCTACAATCCGCCTCTTCTTTCGCCCCGGCAGGAGTCAGTGACGCATGTTTGAGAGCATTTCCAATCGTCTTCGTGGTGCCTTTTCGTTCCTCGGCGGCAAGCTGACTGAGGCCAACATTCGCGAAGGAATGCAGCAAGTCCGCAAGGCGCTGCTGGAAGCCGACGTCAATTACGAAGTCGTGGACAGCTTCATCAAAACGGTCACCGAGCAATCCCTCGGCGAGAGCGTGCTCAAGTCGGTGCGGCCCTCCGAACAGATCATCGGCATCGTCAACGACGAACTCGTCAACTTGATGGGACCGGTCGATCACTCGTTCCATTTTCAGAAAGACGGCCTGACGATCCTGATGATGTGCGGCCTGCAGGGGTCGGGCAAAACGACGACGTGCGGCAAGCTCGCCAAGATGCTCAAGGAGCAGGGCAAGAAGCCGATGCTCGTCGCGGCCGACTTGCAACGTCCCGCCGCCGTGGACCAGCTCAAAGTCATCGGCGATCAAATCAGCGTTCCGGTTCACGCGGAGGAGCCCGGCAAGAGCACGCCGCTGGCCGTCTGTCAGAACGGAATCAAAGAGGCGAAGCGTCGCGGCGACATCAACGTCGTGATTCTCGACACCGCCGGCCGCTTGCACGTCGATGACGAACTGATGCGCGAGCTGGAGCAGATCGACAACAAATGCCAGCCGCATCAGGTGTATCTCGTCTGCGACGCGATGACCGGCCAGGACGCCGTCAACAGCGCGAAGGCGTTCAACGAGGCGATGGAACTCGACGGCGTGATCCTCACCAAGCTGGACGGCGACACACGCGGCGGTGCGGCGCTGTCGGTCAAGCATGTCACCGGCGTGCCGATCAAATTCATCGGCATGGGCGAGCAGCTCGACAAGCTGGAGCTGTTTCATCCCGACCGCATGGCGGGGCGCATCCTGGGCATGGGCGACATCGTCTCGCTCGTCGAGAAGGCGCAGATGCACCTCGACGAAAATGAGATGGCCGAAGCCCAAGCCAAGATGGCCGCAGGCAAGTTCACGCTCAAAGATTTTCAGAAGTCGATGAAGCAAATCCGCAAGCTCGGCCCGATGGGCGAAGTCATGAAGATGATCCCCGGCATGGGAGGCATGGTCGATGCCATGCAGAACTTCGGCGACCCGGACAAGGACATGAGCCGCATCGACGGGATCATCAACTCGATGACCCCGTGGGAACGCGACCATCCCGACCGGATCGACCGCAGCCGCCGCAACCGCATCGCTCGTGGCAGCGGCAGTGCTCCCAACGAGATCTCGAATCTGTTGAAGCAGTTCGAGGCGATGTCCGGCATGATGGCCAAGATGTCGAACATGGGGATGCTCGAACGAATGCGTGCCGTCAGTGAAATCTCGAAGGGGGGCATGGCGATCCCCGGCCTCGACGGCCCGGTGCAAAAACAACGCAGCGGTCGCGGCCCGGTCGATCCGATTGCCGCTCACGAAGCATTGAAGAAGAAACGCAAAGCGGAACGCGACAACAAGAAAAAGAACCGCCGCCGATGAGCCTGACTCCCGATCATGTCGCCCGTGCGTTGCGGCACCTTCGCAAGAGTGACCCGGTCTTGGCCGACGTCATCCGCCGAGTCGGTGCTTTTCAGCTTGAGCCCCGTCGAGGCCGCTTCCAATCGCTGGTTCGTTCGATTCTCGCTCAGCAGATTTCGACGGCGGTCGCTCGGTCCATGTTGCGGAAACTGGAGGCTCGCTTGGCCCCCAGCAAGTTGACTCCGGTGAGCCTCGGCCAATTGTCGTTCGAGGATTTGCGAGCGATCGGACTGTCGCGTCAAAAGGCGACGTATCTGCAAGACCTCACCGAGAAGGTCGTCAGCAAGACTGTGAAATTGCACCGAGTTCATCGGCTGACCGACGAGGAGATCATCGAAGAACTGATCCAAGTCAAAGGGATCGGCCGCTGGACTGTGCAGATGTTCTTGATCTTCTGCCTCGGCCGCCCCGACGTGTTCGCCCCCGATGACTTCGGCCTGCGATCGGCGATCCAGCGGTTGTACGGCCTGCCGGAGTTGCCCAAACGTGCGGAAGCGGAGGAGATCGCGGCACCGTGGCGGCCTCACTCGACAGTGGCCTCGTGGTATTTGTGGCGGAGCCTCGAACTCGCGGCCGAGTGATCGGCCGACAAGCCGTTTGCTGAGAGCCGCTGGCCGTTATCCTTTCCCTCCGATGCCGAGCCTCTCACTCCGGAGTTGATGATGCCGTCGCTCATTCGCACGTTGTTCATCGTGGGCCTCGCAAGTCTGTTCATCGCCTGCGACCTCGTTGCCGAGGACTGGCAGCCGAAGAAGGCTCCACTGATGACGCGGTGGGCGAAGGATGTTTCGCCGGAGAAGGTGCATTCGGAATATCCTCGGCCGCAGATGGTCCGCGAGAAGTGGGTCAATCTGAATGGGCTGTGGGATTACGCGATCGTCGCCGGCCCCAATCAGCCGCAGGGCGCTAACCCCGGTTCGAGTCTCGCTCAACCCGAAAAATGGGACGGCAAAATCCTCGTGCCGTTTCCAGTCGAGTCGGCGTTGTCGGGCGTGATGCAGCGCGTGCCGGACAACGGCAAGCTGTGGTATCGCCGCTCGTTCACGACTCCGGAGATGCCGAAGGAGGGTCGGTTGCTGCTGCACTTCGGAGCCGTGGATTGGGAGACGGTCGTCTCGGTCAACGGCCAGAAAGTCGGCGAGCATCGTGGCGGCTACGACCCGTTCACGTTCGACATCACCGACGCCCTCACCAGCACGAAGCGCGAGCGAGTGGCATCCGGCGGCGAAAACGAACTCATCGTTGCCGTCAGCGATCCGACCGACGGCTCGTTCCAACCGCGCGGCAAACAAGTCCGCAAACCGCATGGCATCTGGTACACGCCGACAACCGGCATCTGGCAAACCGTGTGGCTGGAAGTGGTGCCGAAGACGTACATCGCGGGCGTTGAGATTGTCCCCAACATCGACAAGAAGGCAGTTCAATTCACGATCAATGTTCGCGGAATCGATGCCGAGAAGTATCGAGTGATGATCCACACAACTTCAGAGCAGCAGCGTCAGCAGCCGAATCTCATTCCTCTTCCTCCTTTTGGGCCGCGGCAACTCGAACAATTCAATGGATTTGGGAAGCCTAACACCGCCGTCGAAATTGCATTCCCGAATGCGAAACCGTGGGAGCCCGAGTCCCCAACTTTGTATTTCGCCGGCGTGGAGTTATTGCCGGCGAATGCTGATGGAACCTTTGGCGGGCGAGTCGATGACAGCGTCGTGTCGTATTTCGCGATGCGAAAAATCTCGCTCGGCAAGGACGAACACGGCGTCCAGCGACTGATGCTCAACAACAAGCCGCTGTTTCAGTACGGGCCGCTCGATCAAGGGTTTTGGCCGGATGGGTTGTACACGGCTCCGACGGATGAGGCTCTGCGGTACGACATCGAGATGACCAAGAAGCTGGGCTTCAACATGATTCGCAAGCATGTGAAGGTCGAGCCGGATCGCTGGTACTACCACTGCGACAAGCTGGGGATGCTTGTCTGGCAGGACATGCCCAGCGGTGACAAGCACGCGCAGTGGGATCCGTTCGGCAAGTTCGACAACCAGGAAGCCACGCGATCGAAAGAGTCGTCCAACAACTTCAACCGCGAGTGGAAGGCGATCATCGACTCGCTGCGGAATCATCCCAGCATCGTGATGTGGGTTCCGTTCAACGAAGGCTGGGGGCAGGCCAACACCGTCGCGGTGACGAAGTGGACCAAAGAGTACGATCCGACTCGGCTGGTGAACTGCGCGTCGGGTGGGAACGATTTTCCGGTCGGCGACGTGATCGACGTGCATCGCTACCCCGGCCCGTTCGCTCCGAAACCGACCAGCGACCGAGCGGCAGTACTCGGCGAATTCGGTGGCCTGGGCCTGCCGCTTGAAGGCCACACCTGGCAGGGGAAGGACAACTGGGGCTATCGCTCGTTCACGAAAAGTGACGACTTGCAGAAGGCGTACGTCGGCTTGCTGTCATCGCTGCGGCCAATGATTGCTCAAGGAGTCAGCGCGGCCGTGTACACGCAAACGACCGACGTTGAAATCGAAGTCAACGGCCTGATGACCTACGACCGAGCTGTCTTGAAAATGGACGCCGACACGATCGCGAAGGCGGCTCGCAAGCTGTACCTCCCGCCGCCGCGTGTGATGACACTCGTGCCCACGTCTGAAGAGACGGCTCAGCGGTGGCGCATCATCACCGACAAACCCGAAGAGGGCTGGCAGAAGTCGGACTTCGATGATTCTGGCTGGAG
>QWQF01000285.1 GCA_003669125.1 Planctomycetota bacterium | reverse complement strand
GTCTCGGCCGGCTGCAATCCATACTTGGCGCTGGCCGCGTTCCTGGCCGCCGGGTTGGACGGCATCGAAAACAAACTCGATCCGGGCGAACCGAACCTCGGCAACCTGTATCAACGCACGCTCGCCGACATCCGCGACTCCGGCATCAAACTGCTCCCGCAATCGCTCAACGAGGCGGTCGAAGAACTCCGCAACGACGCCGTGGTGAAGTCGGCCCTCGGCGTGATCGCCGACGACTTCATCGATCTGAAATCCCGCGAGTGGCAGAGCTACCACAAGCAAGTGTCGGCGTGGGAAGTCGAGCAGTATTTGACGTCGCTGTAGCTGTCGCCGAAATCGACCATCGTCGCAAAGGAACTCGGATGAAATGCCCTCAATGTGGATTTGATGGAACTTTCAAGAAAGCCAGATCACGGTACTTTGCGCTCGGCGCAATCGACTGGTTGATCGACAACAATCGGGTGAGAAGATCAATTGACTGTCCAGAATGCGGCACGACGATAACTTTGCCTAAGGGAGTGAGTCTGCCGCCAACTTTGCCTGCGGGAATGAGTCTGATGCGTGGATTTCTCATTATCCTCCTCCTCGCCTTCGTCGGAGCAGTTCTCTACATCATCAAACTGATTCCATGGTGAGACCAATCATCTGCCCACTTTCCCACCTCGCGCAAGAGCCCCAACATGTCCTTTCAAATCGACTGCCCGAACTGCGGATGCCGGCCCGTGTGGGAGTATCACTACGGCGGGACGCCGCGCCAGCGACCGGATGGCTCGGCGACCGAGCGGCAATGGGCGGAGTATCTCTACAACCGGCCGAACATCGCCGGGGAGCAGACCGAGTGGTGGTATCACCGCTCCGCCTGCAAACTGTGGTTCCTCGTCCGCCGAGACACTCGCACGAACCAAGTGCTGGAAACCAAGCGGTTCGCTTCCGCAACCGAATAGGCGAGCCGGGCGGCGTCAGCCCCCGGACGAGAATCAAACGCGGTACGTCCGGGGGCTAACGCCCACCGGCTCGCCAAAAGTGAAAGTCAGTGGAAGACAACTCAATGACATCCGAATCTGGAACGACTCAACCTGAATCCATCGAGTTTGAATTCGACGGCCACCGCGTGCATGCCGAGTCCGGTCAGTCGGTCGCCGGCGCGCTGCACGCCGCTGGCGAGCACATCGTCTCGCGGAGCTTCAAGTATCACCGGCCGCGCGGGCTGCTGTGCATGTCGGGCCGCTGTCCGAATTGCATTTGCACGGTCGATGGGACTCCGAACGTCCGCATCTGTACGCAGGCCGCGAAGCCGGGCATGGTGGTGAAGTCGCAGAATGCGTGGCCGTCGGTGAAGTTCGACCTGCTACGAATCTTCGACAAGCTGCACCGTTTCATGCCGGTCGGGTTCTACTACAAGCGAATGTACAAGCCGCGCTGGATGTGGCCGGTCTGGGAGAAATTCATCCGCCGCATCGCCGGCCTCGGCACAATCAACCGCGAGCACGGTGCGGAGGGGGTGTACGACAAACAGAACCTCTTCACCGACGTCGCCGTGATCGGCGGTGGTCTTGCTGGATTGAATGCGGCTCTTGCTGCGGCCGATGCGGGAGTGACCGTCACGCTCATCGACGAGCAGTCGGAACTCGGCGGACACCTGCGGCACGATCCGGATTTGGCCGAATCAATCATCAGCCGGAACGCGCTAGCGTCCGGTTCGTCAGCCAGTCAACCGGACGCTAGCGCGTTCCGGCTGATTTCATTGAGCGACTTGATCCGCCGCGTCTCCGAGCATCCCGCCATCACCGTGATTTCCTCCGCCGGAGTCTTCGGTTGCTACGAGGGAAACTATCTCGGCATCCAACAAGGCCAGCGGATGATTCGGCTGCGAGCGGCTCAAGTCATCGTCGCCACCGGTTGCTGGGAGCGGCCGCTCGTCTTCGAAAACAACGACTTGCCGGGCGTCATGCTCGCGAGCGGCGCGCAACGGCTGTTGCATCTCGATCATTGCCAGTTCCCCGGCGAGGCGGTTGTCGTCACGGACAACGCGCAGGGATATCGAGTTGCGAACCAATTGAAAGCGGCGGGAACTCGGATCACGGCGATCGTCGATGTGCGAGACAATCCGCCGGAGTCGGCCGACGGCATCCGCACGTTTCGCGGTCACACGATCATCTCGGCGAACGGTTCGCGGCATGTCAGCGGCGCGGTGATTGCGCCGCTGGCGGGGCATCCGAAGCAAACACTTTCCTGCCGTTGGATCGTGCAAGCAGTCGGGTTCACACCAGCGAATTCTTTGCTGTATCAGAACGGCTGCAAGCTGCGGTACGACGAGTCGGTCGATCAGGCGGTCGTCATTCAACACGTCCCGTCGATGTATTCGGCCGGAGCGGTGAATGCTCTGCACGATCCACGCGACGCCGCGCTGGATGGACAACACGCCGGTTTGGCTGCTGCCGAATCTCTGCGATCTCCGCGCCTTTGCGGTGAAACTGAGCCATCAATCGCAGAGGCAACACAGAGACGCGGAGAACGCAAGGAGGACTCAGTACCCTCGTGCCACTACGTTTCGCCTTCCGGCGCGAAGAAGAAATTTGTTTGCCTGTGCGAAGACGTGACGGAGAAAGACATCTGCGACGCGATCGACGAGGGCTACTCGAACATCGAGACGTTGAAGCGGTACTCGACGGTTAGCATGGGGCCGTGCCAAGGGAAGATGTGCCAGTCGGCGTCGATCGCGATCTGTGCTCGGCATAATGGGCAGTCGATCGCGGAGACCGGCGTCACGACCGCTCGGCCGCCAGAGCAGCCGTTGCCGCTGGGAGTGCTCGCGGGGCGGGCGTTGCATTTCTCGTTGGTCCGTCGGACGCCGATGAATGCTTGGCACGAGAAAGCCGGAGCTAAGATGGGTGATGCCGGCAATTGGAAACGCCCGCAGGTTTATTCGTCAGTCGATCAGGAATACGAAGCGGTGCGGCAGCGAGCCGGGGTGATTGATGTCTCGACGCTCGGCAAGATTGAGTTGCGTGGGGCGGACGTCGTCAAGTTCTTGGAGTTCATCTACCCGAATCGTTTCGCGAACCTGAAAGTCGGCCGCGTGCGATACGGAGTCATCTGCGATGACGCAGGCATCCTGCTCGACGACGGCACGATCGCGCGGTTGGGAGACGACCGATTCTTTCTGACGACGACGACCGGCAACGCGGATGCGATTGATAGTTGGTTCCGCTGGTGGCTGGCTGGTCGTCCGGAGTGGGACGTGCGGATGACAAACGTGTCGGGCAGTTACGCCGCGATGAATCTCGCCGGCCCGCGCAGCCGCGAAGTGTTGAAGAAGCTGACCGACGCCGATCTCTCGTCCGACGTGATGCCGTATCTCGCCGCGAGCGAATGCCAAATCGCGGGCGTGTCGGCGATCGTGTTGCGAATCGGTTTCGTCGGCGAACTCGGTTACGAGATTCACGTCCCCAGCCAATTCGGCCTGCATGTGTGGGAAGCGATCCTCGAAGCGGGCCGCGAGTTCTCGATCTCGCCGTTCGGTCTCGAAGCTCAGCGCGTGCTGCGCTTGGAAAAGAAACACCTGCTGCCCGGCATCGACACCGACGCACTGTCGAATCCGCTGGAGGCCGATTTGCCGTGGATCGTGAAACTCGACAAAGACGATTTCATTGGCAAGGAATCGCTGGCTCGCGCGCAGCAGCGTGGTGATCGCAACAAGCTGGTCGGGTTCCGACTGTCGGAGTTCGTTGTGCCGGACCTCGCATCGCTGGTGCTCTGCGACGGCAAGCTCGGCGGACGCATCACGTCCTGCGGCTATTCACCGGCAGTGGGCGGGACGATCGGACTGGCTTGGGTTCCGGCCAATCTCGCTCGCAACGGCGAGACGATTCAGATTCAGGTCAACGGCCGAATGATTCCGGCGGTCGTGCAGGACGAGCCGTTCTACGATCCCAGTGGATCGAAGTTAAAGAGTTGATTCGTCAGGAAGACTGTTCATCAGAAAGTTCGAAATGAGTGTGACGCCAATCTCTCGAGGCCCGTTGACGGAACGGCATCGCCAGTCGGGGGCAACATTGGAGTTGATTGAGGGCTGGCAAGTCCCCGTTCGATACCCGCATCCGCCGGATCGAACGAGCAATGCGCTGGTCGATCTGTCGCATGTCCCGACGTTTGAAATCAACGGTCCAGAAACCAGCGCGGCTTTGATTTCGATGTGCGGAGGCGACGTCTCGTTGCGAAAGATTCACAGCAGCGATGGCCGGCACGTTTATCGTCTGGCGCCGGTTCGCGCGATCGTGTTCGGCAAACTGTCGCCGGGCAACGGAACGATCGACGTCACTGGCGGATGGACATCGATTGCTCTGGCTGGTCCGGATGCGGAGCGGATTTTGAACAAGGTCACGGCGGTCGATCTGCGCGAGCGGACGCTGCCGGTGCAGGCGTGTTGTCAGGGGCCGATCTTTGGAGTCAACACGCTGTTTGGCCGGTTTGCGGATCGGTTCGAATTACATGTGTGCAGCGACTCGGCGGAGTTCTTTTGGGAGGTGTTGTTGGATGCCGGGCAAGAGTTCGGACTCCGGCCCGCCGGTTTGGAGGTCTTGCGATGACGACTCAGCGGATGTGGCGCGAGCATGAACTCCAAGACCAGTACGACGTCGTCATCATCGGCGGCGGCGTGCATGGGCTGGCGACGGCGTACTACCTGACGCAGTTAGGTGTGCGGAACATTGCGGTGCTGGAGGCGAAGTACGTCGGCTTCGGCGGGTCGGGGCGGAACACGGCGATTGTCCGCTCGAACTATCGCACGCCGGAGGGGATCGCGTTCTACGACCTGTCGGTCAAGTTGTACGAGCAATTGGCGGCGGACCTCGAATTCAATGTGATGTTCTCGCAGCACGGGCATCTCACGCTGGCTCACAACGAAAAGGGGGTGACCGGTCTGACGGAGCGGGCCAATACGAACCAACTCATGGGCGTGAACTCGCGGATCATCTTCCCCGAAGAGATTCAGCGGATCGTTCCCGACTTGAATGTGTTCGGACACAGCCGCTTTCCGATTCAGGCGGCGTTGTATCACCCACCCGGCGGAATCATTCGGCACGACGCGGTCGTGTGGGCGTTCGCTCGCGGAGTCGATCGGGGCGGCGGTCACGTTCATCAAAAGACCGAAGTCACCGGCATCGAAGTTCAAAACGGGCAAGTTGAAGCGGTCGTCACGAATCGCGGGCGGATCAAGACCAAGACGGTGCTCAACGCGACGGCCGGATATGCGGGGCTGATTAGCAAAATGGTTGGTCTCGAAATCCCGATCGAGACACATCCGCTGCAAGCGGCCGTGACGGAGCCGCTCAAGCCGTTTCTCAATTCGGTGATCGTCTCTTCGACGCTGCACGTTTACGTTTCGCAAACCGATCGCGGCGAATTGGTGCTCGGTGCCGAAGTGGACGACCACGCGAGTTATTCGCTGCGCGGCACGCTGTCGTTTCTCGAAGGCGCGGCGACGCACTTGTTGGAACTGTTCCCGCATCTGGCCAACGTGAAAATCCTGCGGCAGTGGGCGGGACTGTGCGACATGACCCCGGATTACTCGCCGATTATGGGCGGCACGCCGGACGTCAAAGGCTTTCTGATGACCGTCGGTTGGGGCACCTACGGCTTCAAAGCCGGCCCGGCGTCGGGGTTCTTGATGGCCGAGTTGATTGCTTCGGGCAAGACGCCTCCGAAGCTCGAACCGTTTGCGTTGACGCGGTTCTACGAAGACCGACTCGTCGGAGAGAAAGCGGCGGCGTCGGTTTCGCACTGAGTCGTCAAGCGAGCGGCGCGGCGCACTATTTCTCGACGATCTCCAGCACGACGAAGCTGTCGCTTCCCTCTTCGATTTCGCCGGCGGCCGAGGTGACGATCAGCGGCACGACGTGTCGCCCGACGGGCAATCGTCCGGTCACTTGGAATTGCAATTCGACGCGAGCGGTCCCGTTCTCTGGGATCGTGACTTCGCGCGACCACGGTGACGTGCTCGTTCCGTGATCGATCCGCAGCCGCAACGTCTCCGGCTGCAGCAGCGGGTTGTCGATGAGCACGGTCGTCTTGGCGGTCCCGCCGGCCGATGCGTGGACGAGCAACGGCTCAACTTGAATGCGACTCGGATTCCAGTCGCGGCGGAAGTGGCCTGAGGGAGCGACTGCATCGGCGGCTTTCGCGGCGGCTTGGCCCCAGGCGACTCGGCGGCGGAAGTCTTCGGCGTTGAACGCGAACGCTCCGCCATGTTCGGCGAGCACCCAATCGGGTTTCGCATCGAGCACCGCTTGAGCACTCTTGGCGTACAAATCCGGCCAGCCGCGATTGCGTCCGGACCAGCCGCCGCTGCCGGAGAATTGATCGGCGTGGAAAAAGTTATCGCCCGTGAAGAAACAAGTTCGGCCGTCGATTGTCGTTTGCAGGCCCATCGTGAAATACGTCTGGCCGGGAAAGTGCCGCACGCCGAACGAGAATTCACGCCACGTCGCGGTCTCGTTTGCCTTCAGCCAGCGGTCGGTGCGGATCGAGCGGGCATCGAGTCCGAAAGCGGTGACTCGAAACGGTTCGGCCATCGGACGGGCGACGTCCTCGAGCGTCCAGACCTCGAACGATTCGCGATTCGGCAACTGATGCAGTCCGACGTAGTGATCGTTGTGAGCGTGACTGATCAGCACGACATCGATGGGTCCGAGTTTCTCGTCGCGCTGCAAGCTGCGGATCTGCTCGGCGAGCGTCGTTCCAAACGGATCGAAGACCGCGATCGGCCCGGCCTCCGAGCGGAGCACGAAGGTGTTGCCGGTCAGAAACAGATGCGGCGAGAGTTTCGTCCACGGCTTCTCGCCGGCGGTCGCGACCTGTTCCTTGGCCAAGAACTCGTACTGCGGTTCCTGGCCGAGTCGCTGTTTGCTGAACCGCTCGAAGCTCTTCAAGAAGCCGGCCTCATCGAGTGACTTCGCCGTCTCTTCGAGTGCTGCGATGACATCCTCGCGCAGCACCGGCCCGTGTTCCGGGCAAAGTGTCTGCGGGCGACGTGTCGCCAACTTTCGCAGCGATTCAACGGCAGCCTTCAGGCCGGTGCCGGTCCAATGATCCCAGTCGGTCGTGTACGGCGACCACAGCTTGCCGCGCGTCGCGAATGCGTCGCCGCAAAAAACGAACTCGTCCGCGTTGCCCGTTTGTTCTGAGCGACGTTTGGCCGTGACGGCGACGTGATCGCGGCTGTGGCCGGGGGTCGCGACGACCGTCAATCGCCAGCCGCGCCAGTCGATTGTCTGTCCGTCCTCCAGCGAGCACTCCACCTCGTCGATGCCCTGCGGGTGGACGAGGTAATTGAAAGCGTTGAAGGTTCGGTCTCGCAAACCGGGCTCCTTGCCGGGGACGAGTTCCGGCAGACAGGCATTCCAGAATCGCTGCACGCCGTCGCGGCTCAGCCATTCGGCCGAGGCTTTCGGAGCCTGCACCGGAACGCCCGCCGCGATCAGTTCGCGAGCCAGCGCACTCGTGTCGCGGTGATGATGCGTGAGCAGGCAGCGTTCGACCTTGAGCTTCAGTCCGTGCCAATCCATGCCGCGCGCGGCTCCGATGAGCAGCGCGGTGTCACCGTCGATCAGCGCGTATCCGCAGGGCAGTCCCGTGGATTGCCAGACTCCCGGCGCGATCTCGCGCCAGCGCGAATTGGTCGGCTCGCCGCGGACCCACCAGACGGTCGCCAGCAACAGACTCACACAGAACATCGCGGCGAGCAGCTTGCGCATTCCTCAATCTCCTTCGATGCTCAGCGCTGAGCGATCGGACGAAACGGGCGAGTCGCCGGGCCGATGTAGTCGGCGGTCGGACGGATCAGGCGATTGTCGGCACGCTGCTCGATGACGTGCGCTGCCCAGCCAGCCGTACGAGCGAAGACGAACAGCGGCGTGAACAGCGGCGTCGGGATGCCCAAGAACCGATACGCCGACGCGGCGTAGAAATCGAGATTCGGAAACAGTTTCTTTTCGCGTCGCAGGACTTGTTCGATGCGTTCTGAGACGGCGAACAGTTGCTGGTCGCCAGCGGCTTGCGACAAGCGGCGGCTCAATTCTTTGATGACATCGGAGCGCGGATCGCGGTCCCGATAAACGCGGTGGCCGAAGCCCATGATTTTTTCTTTGCGGCTCAGAGCGGCGAGCACGCCTTGTTCGGCTTGATCGGGATCGCTGAAGCGTTCGATGAGCGCCATCGCTTGCTCGTTGGCTCCGCCGTGCAGTGGACCACGGAGCGTGCCGATGCCCGATGTGATCGCCGAATAGAAATCGGAGAGCGTCGATGCAGTCACTCGCGCGGCGAACGTCGAGGCGTTGAATTCGTGCTCGGCGTAGAGCGTGAACGACGCATCCAGCGCTCGGCGATGCTCGGCCGTGGGCTGAACTCCGTGCAACAGATGCAGGAAGTGGCCGGCCATCGTCGGCTCCGGCGATTCCGTGTCGATGCGGTTTCCCGACCGAGCGAAGTGGTGCCAGTACGCCAGCGCCGACGGAAAGATCGCCAGCAACCGCTCAGCGACGCGATACTGGTCGGCGGCGGATTGCTCCGGTTCCAGACAGCCGAGTGCCGAGCAAGCCGTTCGCAAGACGTCCATCGGATGCGCCGACTCCGGCAGTTGTGCGAGCACCGCTTTCAACTGCGCGGGCACCCCGCGCTGCGATTGCAGACGCAACAGGAATTCATCCAGTTCGTGCTGCTTCGGGAGTTCGCCGTACAGCAGTAGCCAAGCGACCTCTTCAAAGATTGCGTGCTCGGCGAGTTCTTCGATCGAGTACCCGCGATAGGTCAGTCCCGCTCCCTCTTTGCCGACGGTGCTCAGAGCCGTCTGTCCGGCGACGATGCCTGCGAGGCCGGCGGTATTGGTTGATTCACTCATGGTCATTCTCCGGGAGGCAGGTCCGCAACAATCGTTATTCGACGCGATACTTCAAGACGTCGTACAGTTCCGCACGCGACTGCAATTGCGGGATCAGTTGTTGCTGTGTCCCACATTGTCGCAGAGTGTCGTAGGTCATCACAGCCGCTGCGCTCATCGCGCGGAATGCGGTCAGCGGGTACAGAACGAGCCGCACGCCGGCCTCTTGTAATTCGTTGAGCGTGAAGTGCGGTGTCTTGCCGAACTCGGTCAGGTTCGCCAGCACGGGCACCGGCACAGCGGTTGTGAATTGGCGATACTCGTCGAGAGTCGTCAATGCCTCGGCGAAGATCATGTCGGCTCCGGCGGCGACGTATTGCCCGGCGCGGTCGATCGCGGCGGAAAGTCCCTCGACCGACGCGGCATCGGTGCGAGCCATCACGACGAAGCCGGGATCGGTGCGTGCATCGAGCGCGGCCTTCACACGCTCGACCATCTCGCCGGCCGAGACCAATTGCTTGCCGGGAAGATGTCCGCAGCGTTTGCGATCGACTTGGTCTTCGAGATGAATCGCCGCGACGCCGACGCGGATCATTTCGCGCACCGTCTGAGCCATGTCGCCGAATCCAGTATCGACATCGACCAGCAGCGGCAGCGACGTCGCGCTGGTGATACGGCGAGCGTCCTCCACGACATCGGCCAGCGTGGTGATCCCAACGTCGGGGACTCCGAACGAAGCGTTTGCGACTCCGGCGCCGGAAAGATACAGCGAGCGGAACCCGGCTCGCTCGGCCAGCAACGAGCAGTAGGCGTTGATCGTCCCCACGATCTGCAATGGACACTCGGCGTCCACGACAGCGCGAAAGCGAAGGCCCGGAGAACTGGTTGAAGCAGAAGTGTGCATGAGTCACCTGGAACCGCGACCGACAAAACGATCGGTGGGCAGTATATTCCCTCCGCCGCCGAGTGGCGTGCTCGGCGGGCAAATGTCCCTGCCGGAATTTTCTCTTTCGACAAGACCAACTATGACCGCGAGTTCTTCGCTTCCTCCGGATGCCCTGCTGGCCGAGATCGCTGACTCTGTCACCACCGAGAGGGCTTTCAGTGACGAGGCCCAAGCGACCGCGAGGTTGTGTCTCATGGACAGCCTCGGCTGTGCGTTGCTGGCGCTGAACTTTCCCGAATGTACGAAGCTGCTGGGGCCGGTCGTGCCGAACGCGGTGCTGCTTAGCGGTGCTCGCGTGATCGGTACGGATTGGAAGTTGGACCCGATGCAGGCGGCGTTCAATATCGGCACGATGATCCGCTGGCTGGACTACAACGACACCTGGCTGGCGGCCGAGTGGGGGCATCCGTCCGACAACTTCGGCGGCATCCTGGCGACGGCCGACTACCTCAGCCGGCAGCGAACTGCCGGTGGCAAACCTCCGCTGCTCGTCCGTGACGTCCTGGCTGCCGCGATTCAGGCGTACGAAATTCAAGGGGTGCTCGCGCTGGAGAATGCCTTCAATCGAGTCGGTCTCGACCATGTGATCCTCGTGCGGATCGCGACGACGGCCGTGGTCACGCGAATGCTTGGAGGTTCGCGGCAGCAAGTGCTCGACGCGGTCAGCAATGCGTGGCTCGATGGCGGAGCGTTGCGAACGTATCGGCACTGGCCGAACACCGGCTCGCGCAAAAGCTGGGCGGCTGGCGATGCGACGCGACGCGGAGTGCAACTCGCGCTGTGGACGATGGCCGGCGAGATGGGCTATCCGACAGCGCTCACGGCGAAGCAGTGGGGCTTTCAGGATGTCGCCCTGCGAGGCAAGCCGCTCGTGCTTGGCCGGCCGCTCGGCAGTTACGTGATGGAGAACATCCTCTTCAAGGTTTCGTACCCGGCCGAGTTTCACGCTCAAACAGCGGTCGAAGCGGCCGTCACGTTGCATCCGCAGGTGCGCGACCGCTGGCAGGACATCGCGAGCATCCGCATCGAGACGCATGAGTCCGCGATGCGGATCATCAGCAAGACTGGCCCGCTGCGGAACCCAGCCGATCGCGATCACTGCTTGCAATACATGGTCGCCGTCGCGCTGCGGCGAGGCACACTGACCGCCGAGGACTACGAAGATTCGGTCGCCGCCGATCCGCTGATCGATCAACTTCGCGACCGGATGGAAGTTGTCGAGGAGCCGCGCTACTCGCGTGACTATCTCGATCCCGAAAAACGCTCGATCCCGAACGCCCTTCAGGTCGTGTTCGCCGACGGTTCGAAGACCGAGCGAGTCGAAGTTGAGTACCCGATCGGTCATCGCCGCCGACGCCTAGCCGCCGTGCCGCTACTGCGAGACAAGTTTCAGCACAACGCCGGGACGCGCTTCGCGCCGGAGCGTGTCCAACGACTGCTCGAACTGTTTGCCGACGGGAGCCGACTCGATGCGATGCCAGTTCACGAATTCATCAACTTGTTCGCAGGGACAGGTCGCTGAAATGTCGACCGGTCACTCGTCTACTTTCTTCCGCCGGTCCCCATAGAATGGTGCCGCGAGGAACCTTTCCACCTTTCGCCGAGGAGCCGGTGACTTGTCCACGCAGCGTGATTTGATTCGCGATTTGGAACAGCAGGAGCAGCAGCTTCGCGAAGGAGGCCGCGAGGCCGGAGTTGCTCGGCAACGCAAGCTCGGCCGGCTGACGGTTCGCGAGCGGATCGCGGAGTTGCTTGATCCCGGCACGCCGTTCCGAGAACTCGGCCTGTGGGCGGCGTGGGGCATGTACTCGGAATGGGGCGACGTGCCGGCCGCCGGAGTCGTCGTCGGCTTGGGACGCATCAGCGGACGACCGTGTGTCGTGGTTGCGAACGATGCGACGGTCAAAGCCGGAGCGATGTTTCCGCAGTCGGTCAAAAAATTCCTGCGAGCACAACGGATCGCGGCTCGATTCCGATTGCCGCTCGTGTACCTCGTCGATTCGTCGGGTGTCTTCCTGCCGCTGCAAGACGAAATCTTTCCGGACGAGGACGACTTCGGTCGCATCTTCCGCAACAACGCCGTGCTCTCGGCCGAAGGCATCCCGCAGTACGCGGCGGTGATGGGCAACTGCGTTGCGGGCGGAGCGTACTTGCCCGTGCTTTGCGACACCGTCGTGATGACCGAGGGGAGCCAGCTCTTTCTGGCCGGCCCCGCGCTGGTGAAGGCGGCGATTGGGCAAGAGGCCGATCCAGAAGAACTCGGCGGAGCGGAAATGCACGCGGCGATCAGCGGCACCGTCGACTTCCGCGAACCGGACGATCACGCCGCGCTGGTGCGTCTGCGACGACTTCTCGAATTACTGGACGATCAGCGTGCAGAAGTAACCCGAAGCGTCAGCGAGGGCGAACCTGCGAACGGCGTCGATGGCCGCTCGCCCTCGCTGACGCGTCGGGTTAGTAACGAACCCGCTCGCGATCCGAACGAACTGCTCGACCTTGTCCCGACCGATGGGCGCTCGGAGTACGACATGCGGCATGTGCTGGAATGCCTCGTCGATCGGGACTCGCTGCAAGAGTTCAAACCGGAATACGGTCAGACGATCGTCGCGGCGTTTGCGAAGATCGGCGGGCATTCGGTCGGAATCGTGGCCAATCAGCGGACGCGCAGCAAATCGCGACGTGGCGAACTCGAATACGGCGGCGTGCTGTACCCCGACAGCGCCGAGAAGGCCGCTCGCTTCGTGATGGACTGCAACCAATCCGGGCTGCCGTTGATTTTCCTGCAAGACGTGCAAGGCTTCATGGTCGGCAAACAGGCCGAGCAGTCGGGCATCATTCGCGCCGGAGCGAAGCTGGTGAACGTCGTCAGTAACTCGGTCGTGCCGAAGCTGACCGTCATCCTCGGCGGCTCGTTCGGAGCCGGCAACTACGCGCTGTGCGGCAAAGCCTACGACCCCTGGCTGATCCTCGCCTGGCCCAGTGCTCGCTACGCCGTGATGGGAGCTGCTCAAGCGGCCGAGACGTTGTTGACGCTCCGCGTGCGCGAAGCCGAACGTACAGGCCGAAAACTTGCCGATACGGAAATCGCCGAGCTGCGCGATTCGATCCGGAAGAGCTACGAACAACAAACCGACATCCGTTACGGAGCCGCGCGCGGCTGGGTGGACGCGATCATCTCGCCCGTCGAAACCCGCGCGTGGCTGAAGTTGGCGCTGGATGTGTTGCCGAGTCAGCGAGAGAAGCCTCCATTTCGAACCGGTGTTTGGCAGGTGTGAAGGAGTTTGAAATGTCGTCCGTCGTTCGCATCGGCAACGCCCAAGGCTTCTGGGGTGATCGCGGCAGCGCGGCGGCGGAGTTGTTGGCTCGCGAGCCGGACTTGGACTACCTGACGCTCGATTATCTCGCAGAGGTGTCGCTGTCGATCATGGCTGTGCAACGCGATCGTGATCCGAATGCGGGCTACGCGCGGGACTTCGTCGAGGTCGTGCGATCGCTGGCGGATTATTTCAAAAGCGGTGGCCGTTGCCGGATCGTGACGAACGCGGGTGGCCTGAATCCGCAGGGCTGCGCGGCGGCGTGTGTCGCGGCGCTTGCTCAGGCGGGAATTCCCCCGCTGAGTATCGCGGTGGTGAGTGGCGACGACGTGTTGGAGGTGCTGCGCGGGAATGTCGATTTCGAAATTTCAAATTGCAAATTTGAGAACCTCGACTCCGGTCAGCCATTGACTGACGTGCGAGACCGACTGGTCACGGCAAATGCCTACGTCGGGGCGGCTCCGATTGTCGATGCGTTGCGACTCGGAGCGGACATCGTCATCACCGGGCGCATTGCGGACCCGTCGCTGACGGTCGCTCCGTGTGTGCATCACTTCGGCTGGTCGCTGACCGATTGGGATCGGTTGGCCGGAGCGACCGTCGCCGGGCACTTGATCGAATGCGGCGTGCAGGTCACGGGCGGCATCTCGACCGATTGGCTGGAGATGCCGGATACGGCAGACCTCAGTTTTCCAATTGTCGAAGTGGACGAAGACGGTTCGTGCGTTGTCACCAAGCCGGCGAACACAGGCGGCTTCGTCGATGAGCGGACAGTGACGGAGCAGCTCGTCTACGAGATCGGCAATCCGGACGAGTACCTCAGTCCGGATGTCACGGTCTCGTTTCAATCGCTGACGGTTCAGGACTTGGGTGACGACCGCGTCCGAGTCAGCGGTGCTCGCGGAGGGCCGGCTCCGACAACCTTGAAAGTCAGCGCGACCTTTCGAGACGGCTTCCGAGCGGCCGGAATGTTGACGATCTTCGGTCGAGACGCTGTCACGAAAGCTCGGCGCGCCGGCGAGATCGTGCTGCAACGAGTTCGCAACGCGGGATTCGAGTTGCGAGATTCGTTCATCGAATGTCTGGGGACCGGTGCGAGCGTCCCTGCCGTTCCGAGCCGCATCGACGAATCGCAATTTCTCGAAACCGTCCTGCGGATCGCCGTCGAAGCCGACGACCGACTGGCGGTCCAATGCTTTGCTCGCGAACTCATGCCGCTGGTCACGGCCGGTCCGCAAGGCACGACCGGCTACGCTGAAGGTCGGCCGCATCCGAAGCCGGTGTTTCGATATTGGCCCTGTCTGATCGACCGAGATCTCGTCCACCCGCGCGTCGAATTGGTTTCGGAGGGAGACGTACCGCGTCCCACCGTAGGACGGGTACTCTTGCCCGTCACCGAACGGTTGTGTGGCACCGTCGAAACGATGGGCAAGAGTGCCCGTCCTGCATCGCAGCGACCGCAACGGCTGGGCGATCTCGCGTACGCTCGTAGCGGCGACAAAGGCACGGGAGCCAACATTGGTGTCGTGGCCCGCACGCCGGAGAACTATGGCCTGCTGCTCGCTCAATTGACCGCCGAGCGTGTCGGTGAATTCTTTGCGTCGATGGGAGCCAGCGAAGTCATTCGCTACGAGTTGCCGAACTTGCACGCGTTCAACTTTGTCGTGAAGGGCATCCTGTCGCGGCCGCTGCGAGTCGATGCTCAAGGCAAGGCGCTCGGCCAAGCATTGCTGGAGATGCCTTTTGGAGATCAACCATGACAACGTCTCTCGTTCTTGTCGAACCGCTGGAGCCGGGCATTTCGATCGTCACTTTGAATCGGCCGGAACGGCGGAACGCTCTGAGCATCGCGCTGATGCGTGAGCTGTGCGAAGCCATTCAAAGTCTGGCGGCCGATCCGCGCGAGCGTGTGGTGATCCTGCGCGGTGCCGGATCAGCCTTCTGCGCGGGGCTGGATTTGCAAGAGGCGGCCGATCCGCAGTTGATCGACTCGTCGGCTGATTCGGTGAAGCGTGTGCTGAGCACCATTCGCGAGACCTCGTTGATCACGATCTGCGCGGCGCATGGCGGCGCGATCGCGGGGGGAGCCGGCGTGATGGCGGCGTGCGATCTGGCGGTCGCGGCCGATGATCTCAAGATCGGATTCCCGGAAGTGCGACGCGGCTTGGTGCCGGCGTTGGTCTCGACCGTGCTTTGCGGCAAGCTGCGTGACAGCGATGTGCGCGAGCTGTTCTTGCTCGGCGAATTGATCTCGGCGGAGCGAGCACGAGAGATCGGCCTCGTGCAGCGCGTGGTGCCGGCCGAGCAGGTACTCGCCGAAGCGCAGCGGCTGGCTCGCAAGATCCTCTTGGGTGGACCGGAATCGGTGCGGCAAACAAAACGACTGCTCAATCTGCACGCGAACGTCGAAGCGGACGAACGGGTCGAGGAATTCATCGCCTCGCACTTGCAGGCTCGCCGCAGCGAGGAGGCTCGCGAAGGAGCGGCGGCATTTCTGGAAAAGCGACCTCCGAATTGGAAATGACGTCGAGGGGCACCATGAACACGAAAACTTCACCGACCGATTTCCGCCAGCACCGCGATCAGCAAATGAAGCAGGCCGAGGAGTTGCTGGCCTCGGTGCCGGAGCGACTCGGCATCGGCAAGGGGCTGTTCTGGGGCAAGTTCGTCGCCGATTGGATTTTTCCGTACCCGCGGTTGTCCGACGCCGAACAGTCGCGAGTCGATCAGTCGTTGGCGGAGCTGACGCAATTCTGCGACGAGCATCTCGATCCCGAACGAATCGACCGCGAGGCGGACATCCCGAGCGAGGTGATCGACGGACTGGCGCAGTTGGGCGTGCTGGGAATGACGGCACCGATCGAAGTCGGTGGTCGCGGCTTCTCGCAGATGGCGTATTGCCGAGTCCTGGAAGAAATCGGCGGCCGCTGCAGTGCGACGTCGATCTTCGTCAACGCGCATCACTCGATCGGCATCCGCGCGCTGCTGCTGTTCGGCACTGACGAGCAGAAGCGGCGCTGGCTCCCCGACCTCGTCAGCGCCCGCAAGCTCGCGGCGTTCGCGCTGACCGAACCCGAAGCTGGGTCGGACGCGTCCAACGTGCAGACTTCTGCGATACCGACCGGTGACGGTGACTTCGTGCTCAACGGCGAGAAGCGCTACATCACCAACGGCGCGATCGCCGATGTCCTGACCGTGATGGCTCGCACGCCGAATGCGGGGCGCAGCGGCACGTCGGTCACGGCGTTCCTCGTCACTCCCGACATGCCGGGCTTCCGAGTGGTTGAAGCCCGCATGCCGAAGGTTGGCATTCGCGGGACCGCGACGGCTCGGCTGGCGTTCGAGAACATGCGCGTCCCGGCGGCCAATATCCTCGGTCCGCTGGGCAAAGGGCTGAAGGTCGCGCTGACGGTGCTCGACTTCGGCCGCACGACGTTTGGAGCCTGTTGCACCGGCGCGGCGAAAACGTGCCTGCGCTTGGCGACCGACCACGCGCGCACGCGGCGTCAGTTCGGCCGTACGCTCGGCGAGTTTGAACTCGTGCAGAAGAAACTCGCTCGCATGGCCGCCTGGACTTACGCGATGGAATCCATGACGACGATCACCGCCAGCCTGATCGACCGGGGCCTCGAGGACTAC
Source organism: Planctomycetota bacterium (assembly GCA_003669125.1). GTDB lineage: Bacteria > Planctomycetota > Planctomycetia > Planctomycetales > Planctomycetaceae > SXKJ01. Next base: position 7,846 of record QWQF01000285.1, on the reverse strand, counting down.
ATGCTCGAGACCGCGATGTTGAAGGTCTACAGCACGGAGGTGCTCTGGACGATGGTTAACGACGCTTTCCAAATCCACGGCGGAGCCGCGTACTTCACCGACCGACCGCTAGAACGAATGCTCCGCGACGCCCGCATCAACCAGATCGGCGAAGGAGCGAACGAAGTACTGACATCGTTCATCGCGCTGACCGGCCTGCGCGGACCGGGCTTGCGATTGAAGAGCGTGGCCGACGCGGCGAAACGTCCGTGGAGCGGACTGGGGATCATCGGTCGTTTCGTTGCGGATCAAGTCGCCTTTCGGTTTGAGACGCCGGGAGTCCCTGTTCGCTCGGCGCTGTTGCGGCCGGCAGCGGATGAAGTCAGCCGCCGCATTCATCGTCTCGGGCTCGCCGCGCAACGGACGTTGTTCCGGCATCGCGAAGAAGTGCTGGAGCGGCAGCTCGATCAAGAGCGTCTGGCTTGGTCAGCGATGGAATTGTTCGCCTCGACCTGCGTCCTCAGCCGGATCGACTACGAATTGACCGAGTCACGGTTGCCGCGCGACGAATTGGAACGTCGCGTGAAGACCGCGATGTATTTTCTGTCGATGTCGGCTCGGCGAATTGACGAGGAACTCAACGGCCTGAACAGCAACGACGACGAACAACTGCGCGCCGCCGCAACCGGCCTCTGATGATCCCCCATCATTCGGCCAATCTCTTCTCCCGAGTGATTCCTCACCGCGGTCCCATCCGCATCGCTCCGTCGATTCGCACGACGGTCCCGTTGAGCATCACGTTCTCGAACGCATGTTCGACCAGCGCGGCGAATTCATCCGGCTGCCCGAGTCGCTGCGGAAACGGAATCTGCTCGGCCAGCGATTTGCGAACCGCTTCGGGAGCGGCTTGCATCATCGGTGTCTCGAACACACCGGGAGCGATGCTCACGACGCGAATGCCGAATCGGGCCAAGTCGCGAGCCAACGGCAGCGTCATCGACGCGACGCCCCCCTTCGAGGCCGAGTACGCCGCTTGCCCGATCTGCCCTTCCTCCGCCGCGACGGACGATGTCATGATGATCACGCCTCGCTCGCCGTCGAGTCCGGGCGGTTGTTTTGCGATCGCTTCCGCCGCCAGTCGCACGACGTTGAACGTGCCAACCAAGTTGACGTTGATGACTCGCTGAAACGCCTCCAGAGACGCAGCACCGTCGCGGCCCACGACTCGTTCGGCTTGAAGAATGCCGGCGCAGGTGATGGCTCCGTGCAGTCCTCCGAATTGTTTTTCCGCGAGCGTGATCGCTCGTCGCACATCGGTTTCGGACGTGACATCCGTGGGAGCGAATGCGGCTTGCGGTCCAAGCGACTCGGCCAGCGTCTTTCCCGCTTCGGACAAATCGGCAATGACGACGTTCGCTCCTTTGCCCACAAAACGTCGCACGCACGCGGCACCGAGGCCCGAGCTGCCGCCGGAAATCAGAATCGTGCGGCCAGTGACATCCATGCTGCTACCTCACGGCTTGTTGGACGATCGCAACCGCTCGCGCACACAAGGCGTGAGCGGTGTCGCTTGTGGGAGCTTCGGCGATCACGCGGATGATTGGCTCCGTATTGCTGGCGCGGACTTGCACCCAGCGGTCGGGCCAGTCGAGCCGCAAGCCGTCCCCGTCTTGAGCGGTCGCGTCGCCGAACTCGGATCGCAATGCGGCACACGCCGCACCGACGCGCTCACGCGGGCATTCGAGCTTGTCCTTCACGATCGTGTACTGCGGCAGCGAGTCGGCCCAACGAGACAACGTCGCACTCGGCGCGAGTCCATTCAGGACGTAGGCCATCGACGCGAAGCTGTCGCGGACAAAGCCAACTTGCGGGTCGATGACTCCGCCGTTCCCTTCGCCGCCGAAGACGGCTCCGACTTCGTTCATTTTGGTGACGACGTTCGCCTCGCCGACGTGCGAACGGAAGAACGGACAGCCGTGCTTGGCCGCGACGTCGGCGGTCACTCGGCTGGTTGAACCGTTGACGACGAATGGGCCTTTGCGAGTCGCCAGCACGAAATCGGCGCACAGCGCGAGCGTCAGTTCCTCGCCGATGTACCGGCCGGTTTCATCGACGATTGCGAGGCGGTCGGCGTCCGGGTCTTGCGCGAAGCCGACATCGGCTCCGAGTTGTTTCACCGCGTCGCACAGTCCCGTGAGGTTTTCGGCGATCGGTTCCGGCACATGCTCGAACCGCCCGTCGGGGGTGCCGCCGAGCACCGTGACTTCGCAACCGAGCGCGGCCAGAAACTGCGGCGTCGCGACTCCGCCGGAACCGTGATTGCAGTCGAGCACGACTTTGAATCGTCGGCTCCGAATCGCTGCGACATCGACCAGCGAGAGCACGCGATCGATGTGCGGAGCCGCGGCGTTGTCGAGCACTTCGACGGTTCCGAGTTTCTCCCAGCCAACCAGCTTGAACGACTTGCCGTTGAGGATGCGAAGCAACTCTTCGCCTTGAGTCGCGTTCAGGACAGCACCCGCGTGAGAGAACGGTTTCAGTCCGTTCCATTGGATCGGATTGTGACTGGCGGTGATCTGCAATCCACCGGCGGCGTTGTGATGCCGCACGAGCACTCCGCAGGTCGGCGTCGTTGCGATGCCGGCATCGAGCACCTTGCAACCGGTCGCGAGCAATCCTGCGACGACCGCATGCCGCACCATCTCGCCGGTCGAACGACCGTCTCGCGACAGGATCACCGAACCGCCATCGGCCAGCGTGCCGAACGCCATCGCGTACTCGGTCAAGAACTGCAGATCGAGTCCGTCGCCGATGACGCCTCGCAAGCCAGAGATGCTCAGAATCCGTTGCATGAGAACCTCAAACGTTGGTCCGCCTGGAAAGCTTGACCAACTTCAAAACAGTCGGTTGTAGCCATTCAGCGCCGCGACGCGGTACGCCTCGGCCATCGTCGGGTAGTTGAACGTCGTGTTGATGAAGTACATCAGCGAGTTTTGCGGCACTGGTTGAGCCATGATCGCCTGGCCGATGTGGATGATTTCGCTGGCGTTAGCTCCGAAGCAGTGAATGCCGAGCACCTCCAGCGTCTCGCGGTGGAAGAGGATCTTCAACATCCCGACAGTTTGGCCGGTGATCTGCGCGCGGGCGATGCTCTTGAAGTGCGCGTGACCGACTTCGTAGGGGATCTTGGCTTCGGTCAGCTCACGTTCGGTCTTGCCGAGCGAGCTGATTTCCGGGCTGGTGTAGATGCCCGTTGGAATATCGAGCGACGGCGTCGGTGCGGATTCTTCACCGATGATTTTCGTGGCGGCATAGCGGCCTTGATTGTACGCCGCGCTGGCTAGGGCCGGTGGGCCGATGACATCGCCGACCGCGTAAATGTGCGGGACGACCGTCTGCATGTGCTGGTTGACCGGAATGTTGCCGCGCGTGTCGGGTTGAACGCCAATCGCCTCCAGGCCGAGGCCATCCGAGTTGCCGGTGCGACCGGCGGCCCACAAGAGCACGTCGGTTTTCAGTTGCTTGCCCGACTTCAAGTGCAGGATGGCACCGTCGTCGCACGGTTCGACGCGGTCGTACTCCTCACGGTGACGGATGATGACGCCGCGCTCGCGGAGGTGATAACTCAGAGCGTCCACGATCTCTTCGTCCAAAAAATCCAGCAGCCGGTCGCGTGTGTTGACCAGGTTCACTTTAATTTCGAGGTTGCGGAACATCGAGGCGTACTCGCAGCCGATGATGCCCGCTCCGTAGATCGTGATCGACTTCACATGCAGATCGAGATTGAGAATCGAGTCGCTGTCGAAGATGCGCGGATGTTTGAAATCGACTTCCGGCGGGTGATACGGCCGAGCTCCGGTGGCGATCACGAACGACTTGCCGCGGACGACGCTGCGTGAACCGTCGGCTGTGACCGCCTCGATCGTGTGCGGATCGAGAAAGTGCGCGTCGCCATGCACGATCGGAATGTCGTTGCGGTCGTAAAACGTTGTCCGCATTTTGACCTGCTGCTCGATCACCGATTTGGCTCGGCGTCGCAGGTCGGGGATCAGAAAGCTGGCGGTGATGCCGTGCTCGCGGAAGAGGACGTTGCTGTTGACCTCGGCCATCTGAAAAATGGAGTGCCGCAGGGTCTTGCTGGGGATCGTACCGTGGTGTGTGCAATTGCCACCGACGGCGGCTTCTCGCTCGATGATGGCGACGGAGCGGCCACTTTTGACCGCTTGCATGGCGGCTCCTTCGCCACCGGGGCCGGTGCCGATGACCACGACATCGTATTCACTCGCAAGTTCGGGCATGGAGATTCACCAGGGAAGTTGATAAGAGACTTGCACACCAACCCGCAGCGCCAGCGAGGGCGAACGCTTCAAGCGGGTCTGCTTTTGAACTTCCGTGAAGCGCTCGCCCTCGCTGACGCTTCGAGTGAGTCTGTCGGCAGTCTCGCCACTTTCGCGAATTGAGCAAGCCTTGGAATTCGGCATCGTGACTGACAACGCTTCTGTCCCGACTCGCGGCACGCTGTTGGGCTTGGATTATGGCACGAAGCGAATTGGCGTTGCGGTCTCGACCCCCGATCAGTCGATTGCCAGTCCGCTGGAAAATTACACGCGACGCAATCTGCCCGAAGACGAGGCGTTCTTGAAGCGGCAGGCCACCGAGTATCAAGCCGTCGGTTTGGTCGTTGGTCTGCCGGTTCACATGAGCGGCGACGAAGGGACGAAAGCTCGCGAGGCGCGGGCCTTCGGCGAGTGGGCAGGACTCGCCTGCGGGTTGCCGGTCGTGTTTTGGGATGAACGATACTCGTCTGCGATGGCCGAGCTGTATCTGCAACAAGCCGAAGTCAGTCGCAAGAAGCAAAAGCAGCGGCTCGATAAGGTCGCGGCTCAGGTGATGCTGCAAGCGTTCCTCGACAGCGACGACCGAGCAGCCGCTCCCGGACGTTGGAATTCGTAGTAGGGACACTCCGTGCGCCGTCTGCGAAAGCTCCCCTGACCTCCAGTTGACGGCACACGGAGTGTACCTGCTACGGATTATGCGGATCGCGCGGGTCGTGCTTGGCGACATCGCTGGTGGTCGCGGAGTCGGGGCTGTGAAGTGCTCAACTCGACCGGTAGGATTCGCGCCCTGGAACTTTCCGCACGGTGGCGATCCCCAATGTTTGAGCTAGTCGGCCGCGATGCACTACGCGCCTGAATCGCCACGAGAATTCCTGCCCGAAGCCGGCGCCAACTCCGGCTCTCGCGTGCAGAATTTTCATTATCGCTCGGCCCCGATTTATCTGCTGACGGCCGTCGTCGGAATCTTGCTGCTGGCGGATGTCGCGCTGGGGATTGTCTGGGGCGTCCCCGGTACTTCGCCGACCATCGCACCGAATACCGACTGGTGGCCGAAGCTGCTGGCGACGCAAGCGCTGTTTGGCTTCCGGTTGGCGCTTTTGGCGGCGGTGCTCGGCGGCGCGAGGATTTTGTATCAGACGCTCGACGGGTTGTTGTCGGGCCGAATCGGCGCGGACCTCGCACTGACGATTGCCTGCTTGGCGGCAATCGTGCTCGGCGAGCACACGACTGCCGCGTTAGTCGTGTTCATCGCGCTGTGCGGCGAGAGCATCGAAGGCTACACGGTTGATCGTGCACAGCGGGCGATTCGCCGCATCTTTCAGTTGTGTCCGCGCACAGCACGCGTGCTTGTCGGCGACGACGAGCAAGAAGTCCCGCTCGAACAAGTCATCGTCGGCGACTCGGTCGTCGTTCGTCCCGGAGAACGAATTCCGGTGGATGGCGTCGTTGCAGCCGGACAATCGGCGGTCGATCAAAGTGCTCTGACCGGCGAAAGCGTGCCGGCGGACAAAGCGGTTGGCGACAAAGTTTTCGCCGGGACGCTGAATCAATTCGGAGCGTTGCGGATCACGGCCACTCAAGTCGGCGAGCAAACAACACTCGCACAGATCGTCGAGTTGGTCGGCCAAGCGACGCAGCGGAAAGCGTCACTGGAACGAACGGCGGATCGGCTGGCTCGCTGGTTCCTGCCGGTGGTTCTTGGCGTGGCGGCCTTGACGCTGGTCGGCTGGCGCATCGCGAGCGGGTCTTGGTCCGCCGGATATTTGCCGGCATTGAGCGTGCTGGTCGTCGCGTGCCCGTGTCCGTTGATTCTGGCGACTCCGAGCGCCGTGATGGCCGCGATGGCGTGGCTCGCGCGAGCGGGTGTCGTCGTGAAAGGCTCGGTCGCGCTCGAACGCTTGGCATCGGTCGACACGATCGTCTTCGACAAGACCGGCACGCTGACTCGCGGCGAGTTGGCGGTCGGCGACATCATCGTGGCGGACGCTGGCAGCGTCGGTCACGACGAGATTGACCTCTTGCGTCTCGCGGCGATTGCCGAGAAACGGAGCGAGCACCCGATCGCTCGCGTGCTCGTGCGCGAGGCCGAAGCTCGGCACTGTGTTTTCACCGGGGCTGACGATCTGACGGCTCATCCGGGTGCTGGCGTTGTCGCCACCGTGCGTGACGAACAACTTGGAATTTGGTCGCAGCAGCAAGCCTTGCCTCGCACGGTGGTCGTTGGAAATCGACGGCTGATGTCCGCGCAAGGCATCAACATTCCTCACGATCTCGAACAGCGAGTCGGCGAGTTGGAGCAGCAAGGCCAATCGGTGTTGCTGGTCGCGCTCGAACAGACGCTGCTCGGTGCGATTGGACTGCGCGATGCGGCGCGGTCGGAAACCGAGGCGGTGCTCCGCGAGTTGCGTGAAGCCGGCATTCGGCAGTTCGTGATGCTCACGGGGGACCGGCGCGAAGCGGCGGTTCGTATCGCCGAGCAACTCGGCATCGACGATGTCCAGGCGGAACTGCTGCCGGCGGACAAAGCGAAACGGATCGAAGAACTGATCGCCACCGGACATCGAGTCGCGATGGTCGGCGATGGCGTGAACGACGCTCCCGCGCTGGCGACGGCGACGGTGGGACTGGCGCTCGGCGGAGTCGGCAGTGATCTCGCCGCTGAGGCGGGTGATCTGGTCCTGATGGGCGATCCGTTGCGGCCGTTGCCGGGGTTACTGCGGTTGTCTCGGCAATTGGTCCTCGTCATTCGGCAGAGCATTTTTGTGTTTGCGTTCGGCATGAACGCGGTGGGGATGGTGCTCGGCAGCTTGGGCTGGATCAATCCGGCGGTCGCGGCGGTGTTTCATGAGATCTCGTCGCTGGCCGTGATGTTGAACGCGATGCGGTTGTTGTGGTTTGGACGCTGGCACGAGACACGACTGGGCCGATTGTCGAACAGCACGGCGAACGTGGCCGAATGGCTGGTGGAAAAACTCTCGCCGACGAAGCTGGTGTTTGGGTTCCTCGATCACTGGCCAACACTCGTGCGCACGACGGTGGCGGTGTTCGGCGTGTGGTGGTGCTGTTCGGGAATCGTGTTGTTGAGCGAGGACGAGCAAGCCGTTGTCACACGGCTGGGTCGCTTCGAGACGACACTCTCCGCCGGTTGGCATTGGCGTTGGCCGAACGGTTTGGAGCGGATTCGCCGCGAACGAGTGGGCGAAGTTCGGGCTGTTCAAATTGGATTTCGTTCGGCTCCGACACCGCTCAAGAGTGATGGGCTGTTCCGCGCTCCGGTCGAATGGATGAGCGAGCATGCCGGCACCGACTACGAGCCGGTCGCTCCCGAATCGTTCACGTTGACCGGTGAAGAAGTGCCGATCGAAGTGACCGGCGAAGTTCAATTCCGCATCGGCGATGTGCGTCGGTTCGCGTTTGCGTCCTCGCGGCCGGACGACACGCTGCGAGCCGTCACCGAGAGCGTGCTCCGCGAAGTCGCGGCGACGGAATCGCTCGACTCGCTGCTGACGAATCGGCGGCGCGAGATCGAG
>QWQF01000055.1 GCA_003669125.1 Planctomycetota bacterium | reverse complement strand
TTGAGCGACGATTTCAGCTCGGCCAGCGGAATCGATTTTTTGATCGATAGTTTGCCGTCCTCGGGTTCGACTCCACCGGGGCCGCCAACCATTTGGCGGACGATCATTTCGTGACTGCGGACTCCGTTGCGAGCGAGGAAGTGAACTTCATCTTCGGCGATCACGACTCGCAAGCGAACATCCTTGGCTTCGTCTCCGAGTTGATCGAGTCCCGTGACGTTGGCGACGAGTTGCAGTGTGCCATCGACAACACGCGCGTTGACTCCGACTTGGATGTTCGCTTTGGAATCAAGCTGCTGCTTGATCAGAGTCTTCAGGCCGCGATAGATGTCTGGCGAGTTCGGCAGATAGCCGCCGACGTTATTGACCGGAGTACCATTGAGCAACACTGTCGGCGTTCCCTGGCCGCGATAGTAATTCGTGAAGCGGTCTTCGCTGTCGGAGTTCGTCAACGGATCGGGGCCGGGGATGTGCTGGTGGTATCGCAAGACGATCACCTGCGTCTTCGGGTAGGTGACTTCGAGAGCACCGGTCGCAATGTCCGCTCCGACGCATGGCGGGCAGGATGAGCCGGTGAACAGCTCGCACAAGACGAGCTTGTTTCCGGCGGGAGCCTCGGCGGACGGCTGGTCGGCGAACGCGACGACTCGTTTGCGATACGTTTCGTCTTTGAATTCGTCGAGCCCCTCGGTCTTGCCGTGCTTGGCTTCCCAAAGTTTGGCGAGCGTGGCGCTCGGCAGATCGCGTTTTGGGCCGTTGGACTTCTGCGCCCACTCGCGCTGCAAGAAGGCCTCGAGCATCGGCAGGCTGACGATCTCGGCGTACAACGAGATCGCCTCATCGATTTGTTTCGCCTTCTCTTGGAAACCGGCGAGGCCGTACAGCACGGCCGGATCGAACGGGTTTTTGACGCGCAGCTTCGAGAGGAAACCAAAGGCTTTCTCCGCGCGGTCCGCATCGTCCGACTCGATGTACTTCAACGCCTGCACGGTGAGGATGCCTTCGCGGGCGGTCTTAAGCTGCTCTTTGAGTTCCTTCAGCGACTCGTCGGTGATGGCCTTGTCGGCGGTCGAAACGAACTTCAGCGAGAAGTCGGGGGTGTATTTGGTCTGTGCCAGGATGATGCCGATGTTTCCCTGCGAGGTTTGTTGCAGACGCGGACCCCACAAGGCCATCTCTTGTTCGTAGCCGGCAATGAGTTGTTCGACCTCCTCCGACGGGACGTCTTGAATCGCAGAAACCATGATGCGTGTTTCCCAGGCCATCATGGCCAAGGGGCTTTGCGGGCGATCAGTGATGAACTTGGCCAGCGCCTGCAACGCCACCTTCGGTTCTTGCTGGCTGAACGCCTGGCTGAGTGCGCGGGCGTCGGTCGGTTCGGGAGACACGTTGAAGTCATCCAGCGCGTCGACCTTCGTCGGCAGCAAGCGAGCCGGCAGGCAGTTGCCGAAGAGCGCGTTGCCGTAGACGACTCCGTCTTTCAACGTCCCTTGGAAATCCAGCTTTGAGCCGCCGTCGATATCGAATGTCAGGTGAATCGACTGGTTGCTGACCTCGGACGAGATCAGCTTCGACGGAGGCAACACTTCGGTCGGAGCAGTCCATTTGGCGGTCAAGCGGCCTTCGTCGTCCTTTGCGGCCGAGACCGCGACGATGCCCGTGTGGAAATCCACGAACCCCTCTTGGCCGGGCCGAGTCAGCACCAGAATCCAGCGACCCGCCAGCGACTTTCGCGCAGCACCTTCCTCGATCGGCGAATTTTTCGCCGCGTCGTTGAACGGATTCGTATCATCAATTCCGGCGGTGGCTCGTCCCTTGCCCGACTTGTCGGTGACACGCGCCGTCCCCGAATCGCCATCGGCATCATCGGGTTCCGGCAGTGGCAGCTTGAGACCACCGGAGTCCTTGTCCGTCTCGGCCGTGTTGTTCGCGGGGGCTTCGGGCTTTGAACATGCCAAGCTCGAGCACACCAAGACGATCCACAATGCGTTCCACCATCCTCGGGACATGCTTGGACCTCAATAGAAGAGTCACAAAACCGCAGAGCAATCGGCCTCCTGCCAATCAGAAACGCTTGTCAACGAGGCTCCGCAGCGGGGCGGGATTGTAGCCGTTTCGAAAAACACCGGAAGACCGGGTTTCTGCCCAAAGAACCCTTGCAACCGTCACGACCGAAGACCTTTTGCGGCCCCTCGCCAGCGACGGATCGGACTCACACGAGCGACGGACACAACGCATCTCGAAACTGCTTGGCGACCTGCAAAGCCAAGTTCTGTCGCTGCAAGAAAAAGAAGCCGAACTGAAACGAACAACTTCGCTCGCAACTGGCCGACGAACAGGCTCAGTGGCACGAGCAGCAGCGCGGCTGGTCGCAGCGACTGCAAACCCTGGAATCACAATTGGCGGAACTTGAAACTCAGCGACAAGCAGTGCTCGAGGAACGAGGCATCAGCGGCACACTGACTGCCGAACTGACTCCAGGCTCTGCTGACCCAGGTTGCGTTCAGTGTGGCCGCCCTTATTTCTATCCGGAAGCCTCGGGGATCAAGCGGTTTACGCGACCTTTGGCTGGACCACGGCAATCCTGGGAGCACTTTCGACCGTAGTTTTGCTGCCGCGCCGCTGTTTTTCGACCAGCCGCTGAGGTTTTCGACTCCGCCACCGAAGCCGAAGAGACGCTTGAGGCACTCTTCCGCGCCCAATATACTCCGCCACCTTTGGTTCTGGCGGAACTTGTCCGAAACGGTGGTTTCATGAAATTCTCCTTGGTGGATCGCATCATCGCTCTCGAAGCGGGGAAGTCGATCACGACCGTCAAAAACGTGTCGCTGGCTGAGGAATACCTTCAAGACCACTTCCCCGGCTTCCCGGTTCTACCAGGAGTGATGATGGTCGAGTCGCTGGTCCAAGCCAGTGCTTGGCTGCTGCGGCACACGGAGGATTTTCGCTTCAGCACGATCACGCTCAAGCAAGCTAAGGCCCTGAAGTTCAACAACTTCGTGACGCCCGGCAAGGCGCTGACTGTGACCTCGACGATTCACAAACTCGAAGAAACTGAATGCACCTTCAAAGGGGAAGGGACGGTCGATGGTCAATCGGCCGTGAGTGCTCGAATCGTTCTGCAGAAAATCAATTTGCGAGACCGCAATCCGGGCCTCGCCAAGACCGATGAAATGCTCGTGGTTCGTCTGCGGGAACAGTTTGCGCAAATTTGGAGCGGCCCTTCGGCTTGATCGGCCTCAAGCCGCCTGCCAAAGCAACCGAAAAGAAATCAGTTCGTCCAGTGTCTGATTGGGGTTCAGTATGAGTTTGTCCGGCAAAGTGGCGTTGGTGACAGGCGGCAGCCGAGGCATTGGCAAGGCGATCGTGCAATCGCTCGCACGAGCCGGAGCCAAGGTCGCGTTCGTTTATCACTCCAATACCGCTGCTGCCGAGGCTCTGATCAGCGAACTGAAGGCCGAGGGCCACGAGGCCGTCGGCTACCAAGCTGATGTCAGCAGCAAGCCGGACGCCGACCGGATCGTCGAAGAGATCTGCGAAAAGTGGGGCGGCATCTACGTCCTGGTCAATAACGCCGGGATCATCAAAGATGGCCTGCTGGCGACGATGACGGCGGAAAACTGGTCAGCCGTCATCAACACGAATCTCAACAGTGTCTTCAATTATTGTCAGGCGGTGGTTCGGCCGATGATGTCAGCTCGTTCGGGACGGATCATCAACGTCTCCAGCGTGGCAGCGAACTTCGGCAACCCCGGCCAATCGAACTACGCGGCCAGCAAGGGAGGCATCGAAGGCTTCACTCGCTGTCTGGCCAACGAAGTCGGTCGCCGAGGCATCACGGTCAACGCGATTGCTCCGGGATTTATCTCGACCGACATGACCGAGGCGATTCGCAACGCGGCCGAAGACACGATCAAAAAACAAATTCCGCTGCGACGACTCGGTCAACCCGAAGACATCGCGGCCGCAGTGCTGTACCTCGCCAGCGAAGGAGCATCCTACGTCACGGGCAATGTCGTGACGGTCGATGGCGGATTGACCTTGGGAGCGGGATTGTAACGGTGCGTGTACAGAACCCCGGTTTCCTGGGAAGCCGAGGTTCTTGATTCATAGTGGGTGGTTGCCGGTCGGCTCGCGAGGCCGGTGGCCGTGACGAATCGCGAGCAAAGATTCGGCTGCGTTGAGCGGCAGGCTGGCTGGAAACAGGCCGGCCGCGCGACAGGCCAAGAGAGGTTGGAATGACGTCCGACGAAATCTTCACAAAGGTCCGTAACACCTTGGTCGATGCACTGGGAGTCGATGACGACGAAGTCACGCTCGAATCACGCCTGGAAGCCGATCTCGGCGCCGAGTCGATCGACTTCCTCGACATCGTGTTCCGGCTGGAGAAGAACTTCAGCATCAAGATTCCGCGCGGCGAGCTGTTCCCGGAAGATCTCGCGTCGGCCGATGCGGGACTCGTCAAGGACGGACTCGTCACCGCCGAAGGTCTCGCTACTCTGCGCACGAAAGTGCCGCACATCGACATCGACACCTTCGCCAAAGACCCGAAGGTCGAGAACATCAAGGACATGTTCACCGTCCAGATGCTCGTCAAGTTCGTGCAGAGAAAAGTGGCGTAAGTTTGGACTGCGACGACCAGAGTCGGCGCTTTTCAAAACGTTCCCGACAACGGTTGATCGCTGACTGGTGAATCGAGTGAATTGAAAAGCGGGGACTCTGGTCCCCGCACTCCAAGGGTTCGTCATGCGCTGGTTCTGGATTGATCGCTTCACCGAATTGCAAAGCGGTCAGTACGCCAAGGCGATCAAGAACGTCACCTTGGCCGAAGAGCATTTGCATGACCACTTCCCCGGCTTCCCGGTCATGCCGGGATCGCTGATGCTCGAAGGCATGGCTCAGACGGGCGGCATTCTGCTCGGTGAGAAAAACAACTTCGAGCACATTGTCATTCTGGCCAAAGTTCCGAACGTGATCTATCACGGCTTCGTCGTCCCCGGGGACACGCTGACGTACACCGCCAAGCTGATGAACGACAGCCCCGAGGGCGGCTCGGTCGAGGTCACCGCGCATGTCGGCGAACGACTCGTCGCGGAGGCCGAGATCATCTTCTCGCACATCGACCAGAGCGGTGACTTCAAACATCTCGACCAAAAGAACTTCGTCTTCTCAATCGGCGGCCTGCTGAGCGTCATGGAAGTCGGCAAAGCGGGTGCGTAGCGAATCAATGACCAAACCCACTCGCATCGCCGCCACGTTCGCCGCTTTGAAGGCTCAAGGCCACATGGCCTTCATGCCGTTCGTCACCGTCGGTGATCCCGACGTCGCGACGTCGATGGCGCTGATTCGCGAACTCGCCAGCCGAGGCGTCGACCTCATCGAAGTCGGCTTTCCGTACAGCGACCCGATCGCTGACGGCCCAGTGATTCAAGCCAGCTACACGCGAGCCTTGTCGCGCGGCCTGCACGTCAACGACATTTTCACCGGCATCCAACAACTCACGAGCGGCCCCGACGGTGACAAGATCCCGCCGTTGGTCGCGATGGTCAGCTACGCCATCGTCTTCCGAATTGGGACGGCGAGTTTCGTGGAACGCGCGAAGGCCGCTGGCTTCTCCGGACTCATCATTCCCGATCTGCCTGCCGACGAAGCGAGCGACGTCGCTGGCGCGATTCTCGCCGCGGGTCTCGATGCGATTCAGCTTGTGGCCCCGACAACAAACTCCGTCCGCGAGGACCGCATCGTCGAGACTGGCAGCGGCTTCGTGTACTGCATTTCAATCGCCGGCACGACCGGCGCAAGAGACCAACTTCCGGAAGAACTCTCCGGCCAACTCAAGCGTCTGCGCGGCAAAACAAATCTGCCACTGGCCGTCGGTTTCGGAGTCAGCAAACCGGAACAAGTCGGCACGCTGCGTGGACTCGCCGACGGAGTCATCGTGGGATCGGCGATCGTGCGGCAACTCGAACGACTGACGAACAACTCGGCGACCACGGCCGACGTGCTCCGCGATGTCGGCGAATTCGCGGCGAAGATGGTCGCCGCCACGCATGTCACTCAATAAGGTCGAGCGGTGAGGCACGACAATGGCCATCTCGCTCACGCTGCCGACGATTCAAAACTGGAGTTGCCACAACTGCGGTGGCTGCTGTCGGCAACACGCGATTGAAGTGACCGAAGAAGAGCGGCAGCGAATCCTGTCTCAAGGCTGGACGCCGAACGACGGGACGCCAATCGGCAATGCGTTGTTCGAGCGGCACGCCGGGCCGCCGTGGGCCAAGCGATATCGGCTCTCGCATCAAGCCGACGGAGCCTGCGTGTTTTTGAATGAGCAGGGCCTCTGCCGCATTCATGCCAAATTCGGCGAGGCCGCGAAGCCGCTCGCGTGCCGCATCTATCCGTATGCGTTTCATCCCGCCGGCAAGCAGGTGACCGTCAGCCTGCGATTCAGTTGCCCGTCGGTCGTCGCCAATCGCGGCCGCTCGATGAAACAAAATGCCGACGAGATCAAACAGCTCGCGCGAGCCATCGTGCCTGAAGGGCATGAGCGCACGCCTCCCCCTGCCCTGTCCTCGCGCGAGCGAGTCGATTGGCCGGACATGCTCCGCATCATCGACGCGCTCGACGCGACGCTGACTCCGACCGATGTGCCGATCACCCTCAAACTGCACCGCGCGATTTTATGGCTGAACCTCGTCGAGCAATCCCGCTTCGACAAACTCAGCGGCGCACGGTTGACCGAATTTCTCGACATCATCCGGCAAGCGGCGACCGAGGACATTCCGCTCGTTCAGACGGCCGAATGCCCAACCCCACTCGCCCGAATGCAATTCCGATTGTTGACCGCGCAGTACGCTCGCAAAGACACCGCCGCCGATTTGTCGGCCGGCTGGCGTGGACGCTGGAAGTTGTTTCGGGCGGCGACAAAGTTCGCTCGCGGGACCGGCAATGCTCCACCGCTTCAGCCGATCTTTCGCGAAGTCCCGTTCGAGACGCTCGAACGGCCCTTCGGCTTCCCGGCCGAGAGCGAAGAACTGTGGACGAGGTACTTCCGAGTGAAAATCCAAGGCCTGCATTTCTGCGGGCCGGCGTACTACGACGTGCCGCTGGTCGAAGGTTTTCAAAGCCTCGCGTTGATCTTTCCGGCCACGTTGTGGATCGCACGCTGGCTGGCGGCCAGTCAAAGCCGGATGCAACTCACCCACGAAGACGTCTCGCAAGCGTTGACGATTGCCGATCATCATCACGGTTACTCGCCGATCTTCGGCTCGTTCGGTTTCCGGCGTCGAGTCCGCACGCTGGCTCAAATGGGAGAGATCCCAAAGCTCCTTCACTGGTATGCCAGGGACAAACAATGACTCTCTTTTGGACGACGTTGTTGCTGACACTGTCGAACATCTTCATGACCTTCGCCTGGTACGGGCATCTCAAGTGGCCGCAGATCAAGACCGGACCGCTCTGGATCGCGATCGCTGTCAGTTGGCTGATCGCGCTGTTCG
>QWQF01000326.1 GCA_003669125.1 Planctomycetota bacterium | reverse complement strand
TGGAATGACTACAAAACGATCACAGAGTTTTTGGCTGAAAACTCCGATGAGCTCTGCAAAACCCTGCAATCACCCAAGCGCGGATCGCCCAACGTCCGTAATCCGTTTCATTACACGTAAGGATACGCGACAGGCTGGAATTTGGCATCCCACGAACTTCACTTCTCAGAAATATTCTGGGAAAGCGAGGTTGGGGAAATGGCAAAAAACCCGAAGAACCCCGTCAAGCGTACCTGCAGGCGACGCTGACTACTTTGCCGCCGCTGGCGGTGCATAACCGGGGGCGGCGATGATCAGCTTCACTTCTTTGCCGTCGTCCGTATTCCAGAGCCGCACCTCACCGGTGTAGCTGCCGGCGGCGACTCGTTTGCTCGCGGCGTTGAACGCCACGGAGTACACCCAGTCGGTGTGCCCACCCAGAGAGAAGACCTGGCCGCCGTCCGCAAACTTGTGGATGCGGGCCGTTTTGTCTGAACTGCTGGAATAGATCATTCCTTCCTTGGTGGTTGCGATGCGGAAGACGTCACCACCGAATCCGCCGATGGCGCGAACGGCGGCGGCGTCGCTGACGTTCCAAATCCGAATTTGTTTGTCGGCTCCGCTGCTGATGACTTGATTCCCGTCTGGCGAGAATCCGACACCGAACACCGGCTGAGCATGTGCGTTGAACGTGACCAGCGAATCGCCGGTCTTCAGATCGAACACCTTCGCGGTCTTGTCACGGCTGGCCGACGCGAGCTTCGTTCCGTCCGGTGACCAGGCAATGTCCATCACCCAATCGGCGTGATCTTCAATCGCCAGCAACTCCTTGCCAGACGGTACCTCGAAGACGCGGATCGCGCGATCGGCACCGGCGCTGGCCAACTTCGTTCCGTCCGGGCTGAGAGCGACCGCGAAGACCGCGTCGTCGGTGCTGACCCAATCGCCGAGCAACTGACCGTTCTCAACGTTGAAGACTTTCACTTCACCAAGCTGCGCCGGAGTTCCGGCTGCAACGAACAGCGTCTTGCCGTCCGCGCTGAATTCGAGGTCGTAGACTCGCTCAGACACGTTTCCGATGCGTCGCACGACCGCACCGTCGGCCGGATTCCACAGCACGACTTCGTGATAGCCCGACGTCGCCAGCAGCGAACCGGCGGTGTTGAATGCGACGGCCGTGACCGGCACCGGCACCGGATATTTCTCCGGAGCGGGCGGCTGGACTTCCTTCGGAATGATGCGGATCAACGGCGAGGTCGGTTCAAAGCCCGCGTTCAAGTTTGCACCAGTCGCGATCCATTTTTCGATGATCGCGATCTGCTCTTTGGTCAGCGGATCAGCGTCCTTGGGCATCGAGCCATCTCGGAGCAACTCCAGCAGGTTCGACTTCACGTCGCCAGCTTTGACCGCTTCGCCGCTCTCGCCCCCTTTGAGAACAGCGGCGAAGGTTTCCATGTTGTACCGCCCCTTCGCCGTGCGAGCGTTGTGACACGCCAAGCACCGCTTCGCAAAGATCGGCGCGACCGAGTGCGAGAACGACACCATGCGTCCGAGCGAAATCAGACCACCCTCGACGGCCCGTTGCTTCGTGACCCATTCGGTGTTGACCATCGCCAGCGCGTCGGCGGTTTTCTGCACTTCCGGCTGAAACGCCTTCACGTCGGTGTCGAGCTTCGTCAATCCTGCCGTCGCGTCAGTAATCGTCTTCTTGGAGACTTCGATGATCTGCGTCGTCGTCGTCACCAGCACGACCGCATCGGCTGCAGCCTTGGCAGCGACCGCCGCTTTTGCTTCCTCGTCCTTCGTCTTTTTGAGCGTCTCTTCCGCGAGTTTGGTCGCCGCGTCGGATACGGTTTTCGCATCCGTGAACAGCTTGGTCGCCACCACCTTGGCCGCTTCGGCCTTGGTCGACGCTTCCTGAGCCGGCTTCAGTTTCTCTTCGCTGGACTTGAGTGCCGTCATGGCCATCGTCAGCGAGGTCTTCAGCTTGGCGATCTCGTCGGAGAGTGACTTCGCCTTGTCCTGCACTCCCTTGAGTTGCGTCGCCGCCGCATCCTTGCGTCCCTTGGCCTCATCCGCCTGCGTCTTGAGTTGATTGAGTTGCTCCTCGGTCGGCGGATCAAACGCCGATGCTCGCGTCGCCACCAGATTCGCCAACGACACGGCCACGAGACAGGCCACTAACGAACGCAATGCAAAGCGAGTCATGAGCATTCCTTTCCGGGAAAGCGTCCGCCGCACAAAGCGGCTGAAAACCGGAGGTTCTCCAGGCGAGAGGTTTTTCTGGCAGGAATCATTACGGGTAGGATCGAAACAGCATCTCTGGATGCGTGCGGGGTGTCAAGCAGCCGCTCAAATGACGGTGCCTTGAACTCGGAACTTTGCCCGAACAATCGGAACGACCGGGCTTGTGAAACCTAATCCACGAACAAGAACTCATTGCTGTTGAGCAGCACTCGGCAAGCGTTCGGCAGGCCGTGTTGGCGAGCGTAGTTGCTCAGTACAGTTCGCTCACGTTCGGTGAAGTCGCGTTGCAACACGAGGCGGACGGCGGCGGAGATTTGGTGTTCCAGATCACCGCTGGCCTGCGAGGCTCGCGCGGCGAGGTGTTCGCTTTGGCGGACCACGAGCGGGTTGTTGAGCATCGACAGCGCCTGCAACGCCGTGACCGACGAGTTTCGCACCGCCGTGAGCTGCGACGAATCGGCAACATCGAGCGTCTCCATCAGCGGATCGGGCAGCGTGCGGAAGATGAAGCGATACACGCTGCGCCGTCCGTTCTCCGGCCGGTCAGGATCGAAGTTGGCGTAATCGACATTCGGAGTCACATGGATGCCAGGCGTCTGAATGAACTGCTTGACCGATTCGCCCCCCATGCGCCGATCGAGCTTGCCGGTCGTCACGATCAACGCATCGCGCACCGACTCGGCATCCAACCGAGTCCGATTCATCCGCCACAAGAACCGATTGTCTCCATCGATCGCCGCGTTGCGTTCGTTGGCTTGCGACGACTGCCGGTACGTCGCGCTGGTGACGATTAAGCGGTGCAGACGTTTGAGCGAGGCGATGCTCCCCCGCTCCTCGGCCCCCCCCGTCCCCCTCAACTCCACTGCCAGCCAATCGAGCAACTCCGGATGCGTCGGCTTCGAGCCCATTTGGCCAAGATCGTTCGGGGTGTCGCACAGGCCGCGGCCAAAGTGGTGATGCCAGATTCGATTCGCGATGCTGCGCCAAGTCAGCACGTTTCGGTGGTCGGTCAGCCATTCTGCGAGGGCCGCTCGGCGAGCGGCTTCATCCGACGCATTTGCTAAATCAAACCGTGCAGCGAGTCCTTCGACACAGGTCAGCGACCCAGCCTTTGCGACATCCTTCGCCTGCTTGATGTCGCCGCGAGTCAACAGATGCACCATTCGCACCGGCCGCTTGCTCGGCGGCGCGAGCGCGTCCGATTTCGTTTCGCCCGACGCCGCGAAGATCATCTGCGGCACAGGGAGCGCAACCAAGTCTCGTTCGACCTGCGACTGCCGGACGTACCGCGCGAGTTCCCCCCGTTCGAGATCGCTCCGTTCTGCGGCCGACTTCTTCAGAATCGTGTTGATTTCGGCGGGGATGAGCTCTCCGTCGAGGGCCAATGATTCGGTCGCGGTCGTCACGGAAATTCGCGGCCGACCGATCAAGTGGCCTCCGCCGTGAAGCTGTTCCAGCGCGACCGTCAGCACGGTCCGGCCTTCAATCGTCACTGGCTGAGCAAACTCGTAGATCGCCCGATGATCCTCACCGACACGCGGATAAATTCCCCAGGCCGTACCCGGATTGCCGTCAATGGTGTGCGCGATCGTCCAACCATCCTGATTGAAATCGGCTCGCGGATTCTTCAGCGCGAGCGGCTTGGCATCGGCCGCAAGTGCTTGACCGTCGGGCGTGGCGAACACTTTGAACTCGCTGAGGTGCAAGTTCCCGTTGTCCTGTCGGCCGGGGCCACGCTTCGACAACGAATCGTCCGCCAGGACTTCCAGTCGCAGTGCCGTGAGGCCGCGCAACGACGTGTGAAACGTCAGCGTGTAGGTGTCCTTCTCCGGCCGCTTCTCGCTGGCGAGGACCGAGCCATCCGGTTGTTTCGTGAGCGTCGAACCATCCGCCGATTTGATTTCGACGGGATCGAGCGTTTGCCAAACCGACGGTGCTGCCGCTTGCTTCGCTTCCCACGCAGCGGCAATTTCCTGTGCGGACGGAGTCAGCAACAACGGATCGGCTTGCCCTTTGAGTCCGCGCAATCGAGTCAGTTCAGCGCGCAGCATTTGTCGCCGCCGGCTGACATCGGGATCGGCATCGAATGTCCGCTCCCCTTTGTCGACGCCGGCGAAGACGGCTTGCAGGGCGTAGTAGTCCGCCTGCGAGATCGGGTCAAAGAAATGATCGTGGCAGCGGGCACAGTGCACGGTCGTGCTGACGAACGTGCTCATCACCGTCGTGACCATGTCATCACGGTCGAGGTACTGCGCGATGCGGCGATCGTCCGTGTCGTCCTGAATGCTTTGCAATGAACTTTCGTCGAATGGGCCGGTCGCGAGAAATCCGGTCGCGACAATCGCCTGCGGATCTTCCGGGAAGAGCGTGTCACCCGCGACCTGCTCGGCCACGAACTGTGAGTACGACTTGTCGTCGTTGAACGAGCGGATCAAGTAATCGCGATACGGCCACGCCGTCGGCCGCGGGCGATCCTGATCGTGCCCGTGCGACTCGGCGTAGTGAGCCACGTCCATCCAATGCCGTGCCCAGCGTTCGCCGAAATGGGGACTCGCCAGCAGACGATCGACCAGCCGCTCGTAGGCGTCCTCGCGCGGATCGTTCAGAAACTCATCGACCTCCTCCGGCGAAGGTGGCAGGCCGAGCAGATCGAACGAGACTCGCCGGATCAGAGTCCGGCGATCGGCCTGCGGCGAAGCCATCAGATTCTGCCGCGCCAACGCCTGAACGATGAAGTCGTCGATCGAATTGACGGGTGTCAGCGACGAAAAAGCCTGTCCGGATTCCGGCACAGTCGGTCGCGCGAGCGGACGCAGCGACCACCATCGGTCATTTGTCCCAGGCTCCGCTTTCTTCGAGGAAGCCGCTGGCTCTGATCGAGTCACGGTCTCTTCGGCAACCGCAATCAGCCGGCAACCGGTCCAGAGACCAAGCCCGATCAGCACGGCAAGAGATGTCGTCCTCCAGAATCGCACGAGAGCCATCCGCAGATCCCCAGGGCAGCAATTCACCAAACATCGCGGGGCGGATTATGGTCACGGCGGAGTCGCTCTGACCAGACTTGAGCTCCTCGCCGGGCGTCATAGCTTGGCAGCCATTTTCTTGGCCTGCTCTTTGACTTGAGCGGGAGTCGCGGCTTTTCGAAGTGCTTCAAAGTCCGTCGTCAACTCCCTCGCTTTCACGGCATCGGACTCTTCGATCTTTTCGATCTGTGTCGAAATGGTCTCTTTCACCTCTTCGAGATTTCCAGACTCCGCGACCTGGTTGAGGATGGCTTTCAATTCTGGCGGTTTGGCGGGCCTTACGGATTGTGAAGGCGGCCCACCACAACCACAGGCTATGACCAACGATAACAATCCAACGAGACCTGTCTTGGTTCGCATGGAAGACGTTCCTCAAACAGCACCCTCACGAGGCGCAGAGGCCGACGCGGGAGCGGCGGAAGTGACTCGATCAATCATTGAGGGCGGCAGGTTCCTTGCCGTTTCGCGTGCCCAAGTTTTGATACAGCGCCAAGTCCACGGTGTTGTTGACGGACTTGACCTTGCCATCGCCGAAGAGATGGTGCGTTCCGCCGGAGTGATAACTGCGCGAGGGATAGACCCCTTGTGATCCTCCCAACGAACATGTCCCCGCGCAAGTGTGGCAGTCGGGGTAACGCCAGTTGGGTTGCGCAACGGTGTTGAAAATCGTGAGAGTTGGCGAACCGCGGACCCATTCACGCCCAGCGTTGCTGTGATGATTGGCGATGCCACCCGCGCACTGTGCGCCGTAAGTGCCGAGTTGCGTCTGGCTCGGCTTCGTGGTCGGCCAACCGCCCGGATACGCTTGAGAATGCACAAAATCGCCCGCTTGATAAGACGCGTCGTTATTGTCTCCAATCACACCCTCGGCCATGGCGATCGTGTTTGATGTGCCATCCTTCATGTCGGCGAAGCTCGTCGAAAAATTGATGTGAAAGAACCCGACGTTCGTCGCGGCTCCAGAGACCCAGGCCATGTTCGGGCCGGTGCTCACACGATAGGAAGTGTTCCCCCGATTCGCCGAATTAAACGGCGAGTCCGACGGGCACAAAAAAATACCGACGACCGTCCGCGTGACAACTCGATTCGTGGGGCTGCCGAGGACGTTGTCGTTGTAGAGCGCGCCGTAATTGAATTTCTGGAACAGCGGCTTCTGGTCCAAGTACGGCAGCAACATGTAATGCACCGAAAAACCATCGCTGTCGTAGGAATTGGTGAGAGACATGAGAGCCGCGTTGTACACCGTCGTCGCCTTGGGGAACATTTTTGCGGAGTCGTGGTAGTTGTTCAGAGCCAAGCCGAATTGTTTGAGATTGTTGCGGCATTGCGATCGTCGAGCGGCCTCGCGGACTTGCTGCACAGCGGGCAGCAACAGCGCAATCAAAATGGCGATGATGGCGATCACCACGAGCAGCTCGATCAGCGTGAACCCGCGACGCAAAAAATTCGTCCGCGACATGGCACCCTCCTCCAGAATGAAGAACGATTGAGCCAAATTGCACGCTCCGAGAACGGAGCACCGCCGAGAACCGGCCACAGCGAAGAAACGAATCTATCCGTCACTGGTGACGACGGAAAGTCGCCAATCCAATTTTCAAACGGGGCCGCCAAACCTGAAGACCAGCCCTGGAATTGCGGTTCAGGCCAGGGGGCATCGATCCGTCACGGATGGCTCGCCACCAAGCGTTGTTCATCATTGGAACTGAAACGGCTTTTGGCCTTTGTTTTCCGCGTAGTTCTTCGACGAGATGATGGCCACTTTCTTGGATTCGTCGATGATCAGAACCATCGGATTCAGAGGGCGATCCTTGCCGCACGCATTCAAAATCGCGGCGACCGCTTGCAACCCCGTCACCTTGCCGAGCGTCAGACTCTGCTTCATGTTCTTGGTGTAGGCACCGTCTTTCAGGCCATCGCCATCGAGATCAATCGTGACTTTGCATTCCTCGGCGATCAGCTTCATCGCCTCTTCCAACGGTGTGCTGTTGAACTCGGCTTCGACTGAGATCTGTTTCAGGCGGTCGAGCACGAGTTCCGGCAACTTCGTCCCGGTTTCTTTGGAAGGCATGGCCGGCCCGGCGGCCTTGGTGAAGTCTGTGCGAGTCGATTCGTCCCAGGTCAGCAGCGTTCCGATCACGAGGTTCGGAGCGGCTCGTTCGGGCAGCGCGGTCGCCAACGAAATGAATCGGTCTCCGTTCGAGGCGTGAGTCGATAAGGCATAGGCCTTCGTCATCGCCGGGAAGCGGCCGAT
>QWQF01000141.1 GCA_003669125.1 Planctomycetota bacterium | reverse complement strand
GTTCGAGCACTCGGCCCAGCAGGCAATAACCGAAGTTCGAGTACGCGTACCGCTCGCCCGGTGCGAAGTCGAGCGGTTTTGTCAGCATGACTCGAATGATGTGCTCCGGCTTCGCCGGCGGATCGACACCCAACTCCTTCGCGAACGGGACCGCGCGGAACATCGCATCGAAACTCTTGTCCCGATCCCAACCGCCCGTGTGTTGCAGCAAGTGACGCAGCGTGATGTCTCGCCAGCGAGCGTCCGGGATCTCGGCCGGCACCAACTCGCCGAGACGCGGCAGCAGTTTGTCGTCGAGTGACAGTCGTCCTTGCTCAACCGCACGCATCACTGCGACACCGGTGATCGACTTCGAGATGCTCGCCAACCGAAACAAGCTGTCGGGCTGCACCGAATTTTTGGCTTCGACATTCGCCCAACCAAATCCGCGAGCGTACAGCACTCGCCCACCGCGACCGACGGCCAACGATGCTCCGGGCAATTTGTGTTTTGCGAGGAAGCCAGACATCAGCTCATTGAGCGGCGTGAATCGTGGATCGTCGATGCCCGTCGTCGGATCGGAATTCTTGGCAGACTCATCCGCCCACATCCGCACGCGGCAATTCAGCGTTCCGGCCACCGCAAGGCTTTTGACAAAGTCGCGTCGTGAGAGTCGCTGTGACATGTTGCTGTCCTTGGAGGACAAAAAGGCTAACGGCTTTCGGCCGGACAAGACGCGGCGAGCGCGTCCGCCACGCGGAGCGTCCCTTCGTAGATCGCTCGGCCGATGATCGCTCCGATCAGCTTCGGATGTCTCCCGCTGACTGCGGCGAGACGCTCGACATCGCGCAGCGTCGTCACGCCACCGGAGGCGATGACCGGCAGACCGAGTTCCGTCAGAGAGATCATGTCGCGGATCGTCCCTTCATCGACACCTTGCATCATGCCGTCGTTCGCGATGTTCGTGTAAACGACCGCCGCGAGGTCGAGATCGGTGTACGACTTCGCCAGTTCGATGGCCGAGGTCTTCGAGACATCCAGCCAACCTTCGGTCGCCACCATGCCGTCGCGAGCGTCGATGCCGAGTACCAATCGCCCCGGCCAACGCTTCGCCATCTCGCGAAACCAGTCCGGCTGTTTGAGAGCTTGAGTGCCAATGATGACTCGCTCGACACCAACGTCATCGAGCATCAATCGGATCGCCGCCTCGTCGCGGATGCCGCCACCGAGTTCACACTTCACGCCCGTCGCCTGCACGATCCGGCGGACGACTTCGTGATTCACCGGCCGGCCGGCTTTCGCGCCGTCCAGATCGACGAGATGCAGCCAGCGTGTCCCTTCCGCCGTCCAACGGCGAGCCATCTCGGTCGGATCGTCGCCGAAGATCGTTTCCTGAGCGTAGTCCCCTTGTCGCAGTCGGACACACTTTCCGTCTCGCAAATCAATCGCCGGCAGGATTTCCATGAACCATCTTTCGTGGAGCACGTTTTCCACGTGCTCGGCCTGTGAATTCTGACGGGCACGTTGAAATCGTGCCCTACGTCTCGACGATAACGGTTGTTCGCCGGATCGTCACCGCTCATCATGCCTCGCCCACGCACCCTTGAGGAATTGCCATGTACGACTTCGTGCTGACCAACGGCACCGTGATTGACCCCGCCGTCGGATTGAATGCTCGCCGGAATGTCGCTCTGCAAGGAGGCCGAGTGGCGGCGATCCTTGATCCCACTGTACCAGTGGTGGCTCAGCAGATGCTCGACTGCACGGGCCTGCTGGTGGTGCCGGGACTGATCGACTTTCACGTCCACGTCTTTCCCGGTGTCAGCAACTTCGGCGTCGATCCCGACGAAACCTGTTTGGCTCGCGGCGCGACGACGGTCTTGGATTTCGGCACAGCGGGCGGACTGATCTTCGACGGCTTTCGGCGATTCGTGATCGACACGGCGAAGACTCGCGTCAAAGCGTTGATGCTGATTGCCGGGCAAGGGCTGATCAGCAGCAACGACACGAAGCCGGCGCTCGGCGAGTTGTGGGACATCGCCTACAGCGACGTCGAGGGCTGCGTGCAGGCGGTCGAGAAACATCGCGACTGCGTGGCCGGCATCAAAGTGCGGTGCATGGCAGACATCTCGAATGACGGCAAGAACGAGGCCGAGGGACTACGCCGTGCGCGGCTGGCGGCTGACGCGACGAAACTGCCGCTGGTCGTGCATCCGGCGAACTCGTCGCTGCGGATCGAGCATCTTTTCGAGACACTGCGCAGCGGCGACGTGATGACTCACTGCTTCCACGACAAGAACTGCAAGCTGGTTGACGATCGCACGCAGGTCTGCTCGATCGTCCGCGAGAAGCAGCGTGAGGGAGTGTTGCTCGACGTCGGCCACGGTTCCGGCAGCTTCGCGTGGCGCGTCGCGAGAGCGATGCTCGATCAAGGGGTCGTGCCGGACTTTCTCGGCAGCGACTTGCACACCTACAACGTGCATGGCCCGGTATTTGATTTGGTCACGACGCTCAGCAAATTCCTGCATCTGGGCATGAGTGTTCCCGAAATCATCCGCCGCTCAACGGCGACGTGCGCCGCGTGGCTCGGCATGGCAGACGAGATCGGGACGTTGAAACCGGGAGCCTGTGCCGACATCACGGTGCTGGACATCGTCGATGGCGAAATTCCGCTGACAGACTCGGAAGGAGTCACCGAGATCGGCCGCCGCAGCTTCGAGGTTCGGCACTGCTTCCGCGCGGGGCGGCGAGTGGGAGTGTTGCCTAAGCCGCGAGCGTCGGAGATTTAGCCGCAAAGAACACAAAGATCGCAAAAAAAAGAAGGCGAAGAATTTTCAGAGAGCGTCACAGCCCAAACTCTCTGCGTTGTTTGTGATCTTTTGCGGCAATCGAATGCGGCTTGCCGGCTTCGCTAGGCAAGCACATCCCAGATCGGTTCGCCGCCGTGAGCGACGTGGACCGGGCGACCGAGCGGATCGGGGACGGTCAGGTACGGGTCGATGCCGAGCAACTGGTAAATCGTCGCCACGATGTCGCCGGGCGAGACTGGATGGCTGATCGGATACGCAGCCTGCTTGTCGGTCTCGCCGAAGACGCAGCCAGATTTGACTCCGCCGCCGGTGAGGAGGCTGAAGCCGCACTGCGGCCAGTGGTCTCGGCCGGCCTTGCCGTTGACTCTCGGCGCTCGGCCCATTTCGCCCATCACGATGACCAGCGTACTGTCGAGCAGTCCTCGTGATTCGAGATCTTCGATCAGCGCGGGATAACCTCGGTCGAGGATCGGCAGGTTCGAGTCTTTCAACATGCCGAAGTTATTTTCGTGCATGTCGTACGAGTGGCCGTATCGGCCGAAGATTTCCGCGTGGACGCTGATGAACGGCACGCCCGCCTCGACGAGACGCCGCGCGACGAGCAGGCTGGAGCCACTCATGTTGCGGCCGTAGCGGTCGCGCAGCACATCGGGTTCGCGTGACAGATCGAACGCATCGCGCGTCTTGCTGGAGATCAGCATGTCGAACGCACGCTGCTGGAAGTGACTCAGGCGGTCGATCGCTCCGGAAGTTCGAGTTGTCTCGAACTGCGTGTCGAGTTGATCGAGTATCGAGCGTCGGCGATCGAGCCGGTTGATCGACAGGCCCGGCAGTTCGTCGAGCGTCGGCAGCTTCGGCTCGCCCATCGGGATGACTTGGTCGTAGTACGCGACCTTCGGCTCGCGATCGAACTTCGGTTCACAAACAGCGAAGAGCGGGTCGTACTGACTGCCGAGAAATCCACCGTACGGTCCTGGCCGTCGGATACCGGGGTACATGCTGCTCTCGCCCCAACCGGGATAGCAGGGCAAGCAGACCGCTCCCGGCATGTCGCGCTGGCCCATCTTGAGGTACTGGCAGATGGCACCGATGTCGGGCGGATCGGTTGGCTCCGGACGCAACTGATCAAATCGACCGCCGCTAAATCCGGTCATGATGTTGAGCGGGTTGTGAGCGTTGTAGCCGTGCGTCACCGACCGAATCAGACACGCCTTGTGCATCAGCTTGGCGGTGTTTGGCAGGTGCTCGCAGATGTGCAGTCCCGGCAGCGACGTGCTGATGGGCTGGAATTCGCCGCGGACTTCGACGGGAGCATTCGGCTTGAGGTCGAACATGTCCTGGTGGCTTGGTCCACCGAGCAGATTGAACAGGATCACCGATTTGGCTTTGCCAGACCGAGCGGAGGGATTCGTTTCCGCCGCGTGGAGCAATCGCGGCAACGTCATGCCTGCGAACAGCGACAATCCGCCGACACGCATCGCTTCTCGGCGACTCACTCCGTCACAAAGCTTTCCGGATTGACCAAGCACGTTGAGCATGAAGGGATCTCCAGTTCAAAGTTTCTCTCAGCCACAGGCTTTCATCGGGCCAATCGTAGTGCGAGTAGGCACGTCGCGGCGACGATTGGGAAGAACCCCCAACGAATGAATACGATATCCAACGGCGTCGGTAACATTGGCCTTCGCGCCATGATCGTGAAGGCCACGATCCAGAAACCCAACATGGCGATCCCGCAGAGCTTGGCGAGCCACCCACAATCGAGCATCAGCAGGCAAAGGATCACAAACGGAATCTGCTGAAGGAGTGCGAATCGAAACGCTGGACGAAATGATTCCGCAACGTGGAGCTTGATTTCGGTCATGACTCACCACCTCCGATTCAACCATCTACACTTTACTCATCCAGCGTTGGCGACCAAAGCCCAATGAGGACTGATCTTGGCCGAAACACCTTTCAATCGTTCGATTCCCCCACTGGCGGGGTTGTGTGATTTCGAGGCGGCTCAGCGGCCGGGGATGTCAGTCGAAGAGTGCGTTTCGTGGCACAAGCGGAATCATTACGTCCTCCGGCGGCTGTTTGAGTTGCTGACGGCTCGCATCACCGCGGAGCCGTTGTACGAACTCAAAACGGCGTTCAGCCATCACGCCTACCTTTGTGCCGAGCATGTGACGGCACTGCGGACTCGCGTGAGTGAGATGCGTGAACCGCCGCTCGGCTTGGAGGACGTGCCGCATCCGGCGCTCAAATTGTTGTGTAACGAAGTGCTGTGTGCTCCGACGACCGCGGCGCTGCTGACCGGTGTCTACGAGGTGCTCGTTCCGGAATTGATCGCTTCGTTCGAGGCCTACGTCGCGACGACGAACCCACTGGCCGACGCTCCGTCCGTGCGTGTCGCTCGCTTTGCGTTGCTCGAATTGCGAGACATGGGCGAGTTCGGACGGAGGGCGAGTGCGGCGGGCGCGGTCAACGTCTGCGATTCCGACGCAAGCGGCGTCGGCCACGACATTGGTGCGTGGCGAACACTTCTGCGCGATTGTTTGCTCGCCGCCGGCAGTCTCTCTGGCCGGGAACCGCAACAAGTGATCGAGTTGCAGCCGCTCTTCTCGGCAACGCCATTCAAGTTCGATGCGGTGCCAAAGCGGGACGCTCGGTTTCACGATTCGTTCAACGGTGGCGTGAACCCGGAGGCGTTCCTGTACGACGAGCGATTTTCGCCGCGAGACAAGGTGCTGATGTTGTTTTACAAGCGGCTGCGAGAGATCGACGTTCCGGAGATGATGGCCAGCATCATTCATCAGACGCCGGGCAAGCCGTGGAAGTATTACCGGGACATGTCGCGGCAACTGTGGGATGAGGCTCGGCACGCGATGCTCGGCGAGGTCGGCTTCGTCAGCCAGGGGATCGACTGGTCGAACATCCCGATCAATTTCACCTGGTCGCTGAACTTGAACACGCAGCTCGCGCCGCGCGATCGGCACGCGGTGCTGTACTTCATCGAGCAAGGCTTGATGCCGCGCAACGGCAAGCGGTTTGAGTGGGAAGTCGCGACCGAATCCGGCATCCCGCTCGCCAAGCTCATTCAAGACTTCGATTGGGCGGACGAGGTGCTGCACTCGCAGATCGGCCGCGAGTGGTACGTCACGGAGTTTTCTAATCTCAAAACCGCACTCAGCTACGGCGATCGTTGCTGGTCCACGGTTTTGAGCCAGTGGCAGCGATACATCGACGAGGGGCGGACGGAGCATCGCAACTGGTGGCCGGAGTTGTATCGGGCGGCGTGTGCTCGGTGGGGCGTGACGCCCGATCCGGCGGCGCTCGCGTTCGATCAGACCTACGCCGAGGTGCGTGCCGATCTGAAGGCGATCTCCGGATCGGAATGAGCTGCGACTGCCGACTCGCTGCGAATTCGACAAAGCCGGCAGGTTCTCGTGCGGCCTGTCGCGAGTCCGCGAAATCCAAGAGTTGCTTGCGGAAGGCTCGATCCGAGTGCCGACAGACAAATCGAGCCTGCTCGTGGGGCGATTCGGTTGCGTCGATTTTTCCTTTGGCAACGATCGTTCGCGCGGATTAGTCTGTGTCTCGCATCTCCCGCAGCGCAGGCATTTCGTCAGCCAGGATGGAAACAGACTCGGAAACTCTGCCGTGCTTGCTGTCCTCAAAGAATACTGTTCGCTGGAACGACTGACGCGAATCGGCGCCCATTGCCGAGTTCGTTGCCGTTGGGCGAGTCTGTCAGTTCGGCTTCCGGCTTGGGCGAATCGCCCATCGAACTGCGCACTCGCGGTGTCGTTGTTGGTCCACTTGAGTTTGGCGGTCTGTGCGGCACTGTCGATGTTGCCGAGCGGGAATCGCTCACTCGAAATCAACTTGGTGACCGACTGGGTGGCTCCCGAAGAGACTCCCGCGCAGTTCGTCGATTTCTCGGGTGGCGGATCGGCAGCGGCACCGTCCCCCGTCGATGGTGGCTCGACGGGCGGCTTCTTGCCGGAGTATCGCAGCGCTGATCCTGACGTTCCCATTCCCGCTCAAACGGCCCTCGCCAGTTTGAACTGGAACACCGCCGCCGATTCTGATCTCAGCCGCACAGTGGGAGCACCCACCAATCGGATTGGCCCCGGCATGGGACGCGGTCAAGGGCAGGGAATCGGCAACGGCAAAGGCAACGGCCGAGAAGGTGGTAACGGCAAGTCGTTCTTCGGGATGGCCTCCGAGGGCAAGTCATTCGTGTTCGTGCTGGATTGCTCGCTGAGCATGAATCATCCGCACGAGAGTGACGCCAAGACGCGTTTCCGAAAGATGAAAATGGAACTCATGAATTCGCTCGCGCACCTGCGACCGGATCAGGAGTTTTTCATCATCTTCTTCAATCACGAAGCGATCCCGATGCCGGCCGAACGCCTCGTTTCAGCAGCACCCGAAAATCAGCGGTATTTTCTGGACTGGGTGGAACAAGTTTCGGCCCAAGGAGACACGGATCCCACGGCCGCGCTCATGATGGCTCTGCAGTTGCGACCGGACGTCATCTACTTTTTGACCGACGGTTGCTTCAGCGGCCCGGCGAACGACATCGTCAAGGGCATTCAGCAGTCTCGGACGTCGATCCACACATTTGTGTTCGAGACAATGCTCACCGAGAAGCAGCAGGCCGGACTGGAACTGATGCGTCAGAAAAAGGTGAGTGCGGCCATGACCAAGCTGGGTGAGGCGACGTATCGCCGGATGCG
>QWQF01000091.1 GCA_003669125.1 Planctomycetota bacterium | reverse complement strand
TGTTGCGTGTGACGTCGATGAACACAGTCTGTTTCAGTTGGTGCAATCGATCTTAAGCGGCTCGGAAGCCTCACGCGATGATTTCGGTGATGGGGTTGCCGTGGTCGATGTCGAGTCGTTTGCGGCCGGGGATTTCTAGCTTTCGGGAGTCGAGGCCGAGTTGGTGCAGGATCGTCGCGTGGATGTCGGTGACGTAGTGCCGATGCTCGGCGGCGTGGAAGCCGATTTCGTCCGTGGCACCGTGGACGATGCCGCGCTTCAGGTTGCCGCCGGCCATCCAGACCGTGAAGCCGAAGATGTGATGATCGCGGCCGTCGGCTCCTTGCGAACCGGGGGTGCGGCCGAACTCGGTGGCAAAGACGACCAGCGTTTCGTCGAGCATTCCGCGGCGATCCAAATCCTCCAGCAACGCACCGATCGGCTGATCGACGGCGAGCGTGTTCTTCGCGTGGTTCGCCTTCAGGCCGCCGTGAGCGTCCCACGCTCCGGCTCCACCGGCTCCGTGCTGGATCTGAATGAAGCGGACTCCGCGCTCGACGAACCGGCGCGCGGCCAGAAGCTGCGAGCCAAAGTCGCGACAGTGTGGCAGGTCGAGTCCGTAGAGCGTCTTGGTCTCGGCGGTCTCTTGGGAAAAGTCCAAGACTTCGGGGACCGAGCGTTGCATGCGAAATGCGAGTTCATACGACGCGATCCGCGCTGCGAGCGCCGTGTCCTGCGGGTACGCGGTGCCGCGCAGCGCATTGAGTTCGCGAATCAAATCGACCCCCACGGCTTGGGCCTTCGGAGCGAACGGACGCTCGGGGCGGCTGAAGTCGAGCGGATTGTTTGGATCGATGCGCAGCGGGACAGCATCGTGAGCCGGGCCCAGATAGTGACCGTCCTTCTTGTTCCAGTACTCGCGGTTGCCGATCGAAATGAACTGCGGCAGGTTGTCGTTGAGCGAGCCGAGTCCGTAATTCACCCACGCTCCGAGGTTGGGGAAGTCGCCGTCGTTCTGATGGCGTCCCGAATGAAACTGCGTTTGGGCTCCGTGATTGCTGTCGGTCGTCCACATCGAACGGACGATCGCCAGACGATCAACGTTTTTCGCCACATGCGGAAACCAATCGCTGATCTCGATGCCGCTCTCGCCATGTTTTTGAAAACCGACTTGCAGCGGATACAGCGTATTGCGCTGGTTGCCGTTGCCGTCGGGCACGACCAGCCGCTCGATGGACAGCTTCTTGGGATCTTGCGCGTCGGCGAACGGTGTTTCGGCGATCGTCTTGCCGGCGTACTTCGTGAGCATCGGCTTGGGATCGAAGCTCTCCATGTGGCTCACGCCGCCGTTCATGAAGAGCCAGATCACGCTCTTGACCTGCGGCGGGAAGTGCGGCTGTCCCGTCGGCGGCGACCATGCCGGCTCGTTCGCCGCTCCGTCGCGGTGCAGCATCACGCTCAGCGCCAACGCCCCGAATCCGAGGCTCGCGTCCGCGAGAAACGCGCGGCGCGACGGAAGGTTCGACGTCATACGTTCGTGGCGTTGAAGAGTCGTGTTCATCGCGGAACTCCGAACTGCGGTTTCAGCGCAGGGTGACGAAATCATTGTGGTTCAACAGTGCCCAAACGAAAAAGGCCCGCGCGTCGCGACCGTGTCCTTCGGGCAAGCGTCGCCAGGCGTCGAATGCCTTCAAGCTGGCGGCCAACTCGGCGTCGTTCGCCGTGATGCCGAGCAACACGGTCAACGTGCGACGAGCGAACGTGGCATCGTCGAGGTTGGGTGCGCCCACTGGCGTCGCCTTCTCGATGCGTTCCGCAATCAACTTGGACGCATCGAGGATCAGCCGGCTGTTGGTCATCGCCAACGCCTGCTGCGGAACGATGCTCTGTTCGCGCCGGTAGCACTCCTTGACCGTCGCTTCGTCGAACGTCGTGAGGAACAAATTCCGGTCGTTGTTCGAATGGAAGAAATACAAGCTGCGTCGCCGGGACTCCACTTGTTCGGCCGGTTTGATCGGCGGACCGCCGCGCGTCAGGTCGATCGTACCCGCGAGCGACAGGATCGAATCTCGCACGACTTCCGACTCCAGTCGAATTGGCGTTCGCCGCCAACCGTTGGTGTTGTCTGGATCCTTCGCGACATTGGCGTCTCGTCCGGCCGACGACGAAGACATGCGGTAGGTCGCCGAGCTGACGATCAAACGGTGCAGGTGCTTCATGCTCCAGCCGCTGTCCATCAATTCTGCGGCGAGCCAGTCGAGCAGTTCGGGGTGAGCCGGTGCGATCCCCTTGCGGCCGAAATCGAAGACCGTCGGAACCAGCGGCGTTCCCAGATGCCGCGCCCAAAGATGATTGACGGCAACGCGTGCGGTGAGCGGATTGCGACGATCGGTGATCCACTCGGCCAGCGCCTTGCGACGCCCGGTGCTCTGCGGCCCGAACGTCACGGCCGGGTCATCCGCGCCCGACGAGAAGAACCGAGTCGGGGTCCACTTGGCTCCGACCAGCGGCGCGAAGCGATCGGTCGGGGTTACGGCTACGGCTCCTTGCTTCTCGGACTTTTCCAACGCCTCGCGCGACCCCTTCAGCTCCTTTTCGATCGGCTCTTTCTTGTCGGCTGCCGCGCGAAGCAGGCGGAGTTCCGCGTTCGCCACGCTGCGCCGAGCCTTCGCCACTTCGACCTGACGCTCGGCCGTCACGGCTTCGGCGATCTTCGCACGCTCTGCTTCGACGAGCGCCGGGTTGTTAGTCGTGTCGTCCGCTTTGGCCCAAGCGGCTTGCAGGGCGTCGATGCGGCACGCGACGCTGCGAAGCTCCGCCGTCGCCACGGCCAGTTCGAGTTCCGCGACACGCACCTCGGACTCGGTATCTGCGACGGTGGCCGTCGCCGCTGCAAGTTTCTGTTTGGCCGTCGCCAGAGTTGCTTCGGCGGTGGCCACATTTTTCTTCGCCGCCGCGACATGGGCTTCTTGGACCCACGGGCGACGCTCCGGCTGCCAGGCCTCCGGCGGAAGCGTTACGGGGTTGATCGTCATCGCTCGGAACGCCAGCAACTTGGGAAGGCCCGGCGCGAGGACGGCAGACTTATCGGGCTGATTTTCGTTGCCGCGAATAAATCGATACGTCGGCGTGTCCAGTCGCCCGTCGAAGACGCGCGGGATGCCGTCGCGGTTGAGATCCGTTTCGTGCGGGACGATGTCGAGCCGGACATGATACGGCTCGAAGAACGCGCGCATGCGGTAGTAGTCGGCGTGCTCGATGGGATCGTACTTGTGGTCGTGGCACTTCGCACAATTCATCGTCAGTCCGAGGAACCCCTTGCTGACGTGCTCGACCGTTTCGTCCATCCATTGGTTGCGGTTGAACAGAAAATAATTCCGGGCGAGTAACCCGGTCGCTCGCAGCTTGTCGAGGTCGTTCGGGTGCAGTTCATCGGCCGCGAGCATCAACCGGATCAGCTCGTCGTACGGCGTATCGGCGTTGAGCGATTCGACGATCCAGTCGCGCCAGTGCCAGATGTGCGGCTGGCTGTTCCGCAGTTGATCCCCCAAACCCCACCAGTCGCTGTAACGCCAGATGTCCATCCAATGCCGCGCCCAGCGTTCGCCGTGACGAGGATCATCCAGCAGTCGCTTCGTCAATCGCTCGTACCAACCGTCGTCGTGATCGGCCTCGATGAACGCCAGTTCTTCGAGGCTCGCAGGCACGCCGATGAGGTCCAGATACGAACGCCGAATCAGTTCCGAGCGAGTCGCTTCGACCTGCGGCGTGAGTCCTTGGCGACGGTGATCCTCCGCGATGAAGGCGTCGATCGAGTTTCTGCTCCAAGCGGAATCCGCGCGCGGCGGAACGAGCGGCCGAATCACAGGCCGAAACGCCCAATGTTCGCGAGGGTCTCGTTCGGGCTGTTCGTCGGCGGGAGACTTCGCCCCTTGCGCGATCCACGCTCGCAGAGCGGCGATCTGTTCGGGCTTGAGCGGCGCCTCGTCGTGCGGCATGCGTTCCGCCGGATCGGTCGCCGTGACGCGGGCGATCAACCGACTCGCTGCCGCGTCTCCCGGAGTGACGGCCGCTCCCGCGTCACCGCCGCGAATTGCGAAGGCCGCCGTGTCGAGTCGCAGTCCCGCTTCCTGCTTCAAGATGCCGTGGCACGCGACGCAGCGCGTTGTGAAAATCGGCTTGATCTGCTTCTCGTAATCGACCCGTTCATCGGCTCGGAGTGACGAGAGAAACAAAAGGCCGAACAACGCGGCCAGCAGACTTCGCGTGAGCATCTCAATCTCCACGACAGATCACCGAGTAGGCTTGGAGCCAACATACTTGCTCACCACACGCAGGCCAAGTCGGACCCACGGCTGGCTCATTTGTCCGATAACAAAGTCTGCCCGACCTCAATCTAAGTCGCGGAGCGATTTGGCGACCCGAACAACTCTTCCAGCACGCGGCCGCCCTCGGTGATGGGCGTTGGTCGGCCTTCGGGGTCGGGGATGCGGAGGTTGGGATCAATGCCGAGCGAGCGGAAGATCGTGGCGGAGAGGTCGGCGGGAGTGACGGGGTTGTCGGCGGGGTAACCGGCATGTTTGTCGGACTTGCCGTGGGTGATGCCGCCGCGGATGCCGGCTCCGGCGAAGAGCATCGGGAAGCAGTGGCACCAGTGGCCTCGGCCCCCTTGCGGAGTGACGCCGGGGGTGCGGCCCATTTCACTCGTGAGCACGACCAGCGTTTCGTCCAGCAGGCCGCGCGTCGAAAGATCTTCCAAGATCGCCGTGTAGGTTTGGTCGAGGCCCGGCAGCAGAATATTTTTGATGTCGTTGTTCTGGATGTGCGAGTCCCAACTGTAGCCGTCGGGGCATTCCCACTGGACGGTGACGAAGCGTGCTCCGGCTTCGAGCAATCGCCGGCCCATCAGTGCGGCTTGGCCGAACAGGTGCCGGCCGTAGCGGTCGCGCGTGGCGGGTTTCTCTTGGCGGATGTCGAGCGCGTTGCGGATGGGGGCTGAGTTCGCCAACTCGAACGCTCGCTGTTGGAAGCGCGAGTACGTTTCGATCGAGCGGGTCCGTTCGACCGACTCGCGCGCGTTGTCGAATTGTTCGAGCAGCGTTTTGCGGCGGTTCAGTCGGTCGAGAGTCAGCGTTGGTTGCTCATCGAGTCCTTGAATCCGCAGGTCCATCTCTTGATCGGTGACCTCGCGGAAGAACGGATTGTCCTTCGCGTCTCGGCGGCGGAAGTTCGTCGCCAGCGCGTTGTACGATCGACCGAGCCAACCGGCGTACTGACCCGGATAGTCGTACCCCTGCAAGTGCCCCAGCGGTGCCGGGACATAAACGTAGCTGGGCATGTCGCGGAAGCGCCCGGCGGCGGCATTTCGATTTTGATCGAGGTATTCGACGATCGAGCCCATCGCCGGCCAATCTTTGTCGGGCGTGGCGTTGAGAATCGTCTCCGGCAAGTGCCACGGCCGGCCGGTCTGCATCCAGTGGCAAGCATGATGATTGTTGTGCGTGTGATGGACGGTTCGGACGACCGCGAACTTGTCCGACATCGCCGCCATGCGGGGCATGTGCTCGCAGATACGCAGGTCCGGCGTGCGCGAGTCGATCGGCGAGAATGTTCCCCGGATGTTCTCTGGAGCCTCCGGCTTCATGTCCCAAGTCTCAAGCTGGCTTGGTCCGCCGTACAGGTACAGGAACAGAACCGACTTGGCTCGCGCGGGCAACGAGTTGGCGACCTCTTCTGCCGCAAACAACTTCGGCAGCGTCGCGCCGAGCAATCCGGCTCCGCAGGCTCGCAGCAGGTCGCGGCGAGCGACTCCGCCACACACTCGTTGAGGTCTTCCCTGGATCGTGAGCATGATGACTCCAAATTAGAACAGCGCGGCAATCGGCCGTCCCTCTTCCATCAATCGAAACGGTCGGCCGAGGGCGTCGATGGCATTCAAGTCGTCGATCCCCATGGCGCGATAGACGGTGTGGGCGATGTCTTCGGCTCCGACGGGATTGTCGGCGGGGTATTCGGCGACCTTGTCCGTGGTGCCGTAGGCTTGGCCACCTTGGATGCCTCCGCCGGCGAGCAGAATGGATTGGCAGGCGGTCCAGTGATCGCGGCCGGCTCCGCTGACTCCGCCCGAACGTGGGTCGCCAATCTTTGGCTTGCGGCCCATCTCGCTGCTGACGAGGACCAGCGTCGTGTCGAGCAAGCCGCGCTCGGACAGATCGGCCAGCAGCGCGGCGAACGGGCGATCGAACTCCGGCAGCAGGTGATCGCGCAGGCAGCCAAAATTGTTGCCGTGCGTGTCCCAGCCGCCGCCGCTCTTGCAGAGCTTGCTGAGGAGATCGCTCCCTTTCCAGAAGACGGTGACGAACGGCACTCCCGCTTCGACCAGTCGCCGAGCCATCAAGAAGCTGGTCGCGGTGATCGTGTCGCCGTACTGATTGCGAATCGACTCCGGCTCGGCCGAGAGATCGAACGCGGCCTTCGTCTGCGGCGCGGTCAGCAACGAGAACGCTTTCTCCTGCTGCTTCGAATAGCCACCCGCTGCCAACGAGTGATCCACCAGCCGCGTTGTGCCGTCGAGCGACGACAGCAAGTCACGCCGCGACTGTAAACGACCAAGACCGATATCACCGTGAAGTTGCAACGCCGGAGCGGTGAACTTCAGCGGCGCCTCGCGCGAGCCATCGACGAAGACCGGATCAAATTCCAATCCGAGTCGCGCACCGAACTGTC
Source organism: Planctomycetota bacterium (assembly GCA_003669125.1). Lineage (GTDB taxonomy): Bacteria > Planctomycetota > Planctomycetia > Planctomycetales > Planctomycetaceae > SXKJ01. The sequence goes on along the minus strand of QWQF01000091.1, from coordinate 821 downwards.
CCGGCCGCGTGTATTCGGGAGCGCCTTCTTTCTGCGGCAGCGAGATCACCGATGGTAAGAACGGATGCGGCGGCCGTTTGTACGCGATGGTCGAAGCCATCGACGGCCAGTCGGTCGGGTAGGGCGTGCGTGCATTGAGCAACTGCCGGAACGTCGGATCGCCCGCGTGGCCGGTCAGGTTGTAGTAATAGCCGTGATGATGATCGCCGGTCCCTCGGCCGAAGTCTCCCAGCGATCGCACGACGGCGAGGTGATGCGCCTGCTTCGCGGTGAACGGCAAGTGCTCGCACAGTTCCAAGCCAGGAGCGCTCGTCGCGACTGGATTGAACTCGCCGCGATACTCCAGCGGGGCATCGGGCTTCATGTCCGTGGTGTCGAGGTGCGAAACACCGCCGCTGAGCCAGATCATGATGCAGGATTTGGCGGGCAGCTTGCCTCGCCGAGTCGTGCCATTCGACGAGGCAGTCTCGACGCCACGAGCCAGATTGACTCCGCAAAAGCCCGCGCCGCCCGCCACCAAAAACGAGCGACGATCGAGCGAGCCAACGTGAGGAATCCGCAGCATCATTGAACTTCTCCATCCCCAAACATCGGACGAAGGAACTGTTGAGACGGCGGAGAATCTTATCGACTTAGCTCTGAGGTCGGGCGTTCAAATTTCAAAAATGGATGAGGCCAATTTCGAAATTGAACGTCCGCCCCCCGGCCCCACGCTTCACTTTGGGGTCACGATCACTCGGCTGGAGTTGATCTTCACCTCTTGCTTGGGTCGGTCATTGGCACCGGTCGCGACGCTGCCGATCTTGAGCACGACGTCGAGG
>QWQF01000176.1 GCA_003669125.1 Planctomycetota bacterium | reverse complement strand
TCGCTTTTCTGGCCGGCCGGCCCGTGTAAGCCGAGTGATGTCGCTGAACTCGCCTGAGTTCAGGATCTGGATCGTTTGTCGATTCGGCATCCTTGGTAGCACGGCTGGAGTTCGCCATCACTGTTTCTGAGACGTGGCACTGCGTCACGCTTCTCCTCTTGCTAACCAAGGAGAATTTTGTGTCGGTTCGCATTCGCATGACGAGAATGGGTCGTAAGCATCGACCGTTCTACCGGATCGTGGTCATCGATCGTCAGAAGGCTCGCGAGGGCAAGTCCATTGAAGAGGTCGGCACCTACGACCCGATGGTCAAAGACAAGTCCGCTCGCGTGAAGTTGAAGATGGATCGGATCGAGTATTGGCAATCAGTCGGCGCAACGCCGTCGGATCGAGTCGCCACGCTCATCAAGAAAGTGAAGACCAATCGCTGGACGGACCAAAAGTCTGCGCCGGCGTTGACTCCGCAAAAGGCTCCGCCCGCTCCGGCTGCCGCCGAAGCCCCGGCAGAGGAAGCTCCGGCCGAAGGCGGCGAAGCCAGCTAACCCGAGCAACTCATGCGGTTCGACGTCCTCACGCTCTTCCCGGATTTGTTCGAGAGCTACCTCTCGCAAAGCCTGCTCAAGTTGGCCATCCAACGCGAGCTGGTCAGCGTCAAGCTCTGGAACTTCCGAGACTGGGCGACCGGCAAACGAAAGTCGGTGGACGACAAACCGTATGGGGGCGGACCGGGCATGTTGATCATGTGTCCGCCCGTGTTCGATGCGGTCGAAGCGATCCAACCCGACGCGGAGCAACCCGGTCAGTTGGTGATGCTCACGCCGCAAGGCCGCAAGCTCGATCAGAAATTGGTGGAGGAACTCGCTCAGCACAAACGGCTGTTGTTGCTGTGCGGGAGGTACGAAGGATTCGACGATCGAATTCGACAAGGTTTGCAGCCACTAGAAATCTCGGTTGGCGATTTCATCTGCAACGGCGGCGAAGTGCCGGCAATGTTGCTGATTGATTCCGTCATCCGGCTCATTCCGGGCGTGCTCGGTGATGAGACTTCGCACAAGTACGAATCGTTTTCCGACAGCGGACTTCTCGAATACCCGCAGTTCACGCGACCTCGCGAGTTCCGCGACATGACGGTTCCCGAAGTCCTGCTCAACGGGAATCACGCCGAAATACAACGTTGGCAAGACCAACAAAGTTTGAAACGAACCCAAGAGCGTCGTAGCGATCTGGTCCCGCCAGCCGCCGCCGACGAAGACGAAAAACCGAAACGCCAGCGACGATCAAAAACTCGTCGCGATCCAGGGAGTCCTGAATCATGATTAACAAGCTCATCAAAGAGGTCGAAGACAAGCACCTGCGACCTGACCCACTGACGTTTGAAGTCGGCGACACCGTCGATGTTCATTGCCGAATTCTGGAAGGCACGAAAGAACGCGTCCAGATTTTCACCGGCGTTGTTCTTGCTCGCCGCGGAGCCGGTACCCGCGAGATGTTCACCGTTCGCCGCCTCGTCGGCGGTGAAGGCGTCGAGCGCATCTTCCCGGTCAACTCGCCGAAGATCGCCAAGCTGGAAGTCGTCCGCCACGGCAAGACGCGCCGAGCCAAGCTGTACTACCTCCGCAAGCGTGTCGGCAAAGCCACCAAGCTGGTCCAACGCCGAGCCAAGGAACCCAAGGTCAAAGCTCCTGCCGCCGAGTAGTGGTCCGGTTTGGCTCTCAGGCAATGGAAAATGAGAAAGGAGAAATGGCGAAGGCAAATGAATTTGCTGCCATTTTTCAGTTTTCATTTTCCATTTCTCATTTTTCATTCCAGCCATCGGGACCACCGTCATGCGGGGCCTGTGGAACAAGCTGTTCGGTGATCGAGGCGAGCGAGCCGCCGCGAAATTTCTCCGGCGACAGGGTTTTCGCATCGTCCAGCGAAACTACTCGACCCCGTTGGGCGAGATCGACATCGTGGCGCTCGATGGCACGACGATCGTCTTCGTCGAAGTCAAAACTCGTTCGTCACTCGTCGCTGGCCGGCCTGAAGAGGCGGTCACGCTCGACAAGCAAAAGAAGCTGACGAACATGGCTTTGGCCTATTTGAAGAAGCACAAACTCCTGGAGCACTCGGCCCGCTTCGATGTGGTCGCTATCGTGTGGCCAGAAGACGCCCGCGAGCCAGACATCCGCCACCTCCGCAACGCCTTTGAACCGACTGGCAAGTGGCAGATGTTTTCGTAGTCGCGGCTTCAAAACCGTAGCCGCGTTCGCCAGAACGTAGGCAGATTGACGCGAACCCGCGTTCTGGCGAACGTGGCGACGACGGAGAGGCAGCCATGAAAATCGGACTCGTCGGATACCAAGGCGGCGGCAAGAGCACGCTGTTCGAGTTGCTCACCGGACACAAGCCAGACATTCAAAAAGCACACCTCGGCCAAGTCGGCATCACAACGGTGCCGGACGAGCGGTTCGACAGGCTGGTCGCGTTCCACAAGCCGAAAAAAATATCCCCCGCGAAGATCGACCTCTTCGACACACCGGGCCTGATGAAGGGGGACAACGTCCACAACGCTCAACGGCTGGGGATCATTCGCGAGTCCTCCGCGCTGGCCCAAGTCATCGGCGTCTTCAACGGTGTCGATCCGGTCGCCGAAGCGAGAGCTTTTGAAGACGACATGATCCTGGCCGACCTGCAAGTCGTCAGCAACCGCATCGAGAAATTGAAAAAGGATCTGCTGAAACCCCGCCCCGCCACCGAAAGGGACGAACTCACCGCCGAACTCGGTGCGCTGGAATTCGTCGTCGCGAAACTCACCGACGGCCAAACGCTGCGCGGCATCCCGTTCACTGAAGTCCAAGACAAGGCGACCAAATCGTTCGCGCTGCTGACTCGCAAACCGAAGATGGTCGTGCTCAACACCGCCGACTCGTCGCTCGATGCCAAGCAACTTGCCGACCTGCACGCCATCGGCATCACCGCGATCGCCGGCCCAGGCGGCCTCGAACTGGAAGTCGCCTCGCTGCCCGAAGAGGACCGCGCGCTCTTCGCCGAAGAGATGGGCCTGACTGAATCCTGCCGAAGCAAACTGCTCCGAGCGATCTTCGAGATCACCGAGCAGATCACGTTCTACACCTGCGACGAAAAAGAGGTCCACGCCTGGCTGTTGAAGCGAGGCAGCAGCGCCCTCGAAGCTGCCGGCACGATTCACACGGATTTGGCTCGCGGCTTCATCCGCGCCGACATCATGTCCACCGAAGACCTCTTGCGACTCGGTTCCGAAAAAGAAGTCAAAGCCCACGGCCTGTTCCGTACCGAAGGCAAAGAATCGGTCATCCGCGACGGCGACGAAATCGTGGTTCGCTTCAGCGTGTGATGCGCAGGACTCACGCGGCGTTCGCACCGGGGGCCGGCGACATGCGGAAGTTTCCGTCTTCGCTGACGTCTTCGAAGCGGACGGACATGCGTTTGCTCACGCCGCTTTGTTCCATCGTCACGCCGTAGAGGATGTCGCCGATCTGCATCGAGCGTTTGTTGTGCGTGATCATGATGAATTGCGTGGCGGTCTTGAATTCGCGGACGACGCCGCTGTAACGCTCGACGTTGGCTTCGTCCAAGGCGGCGTCGACTTCGTCCAGGATACAGAACGGGCTGGGCTTGCTGCGGAAGATCGCCATCAGCAACGCGACGGCGGTCATCGTTTTTTCGCCGCCGCTCAACAGTGAGATGCTGCGTAGTTCTTTGCCGGGCGGACGAGCAACCACGTCGATGCCGCAGTCGAGCACGTCGTTGTGGTCTTCGAGGATGATGTCTCCCTCGCCGCCGCCGAACATCTTGCGGAACAAGTTTTGGAACTGCACGCGGATCGCCTCGAACGTTTCCAGGAACATCCGCTGACTCTCGCCGTTGATCTGGCGGATGATTTCTTCGAGCGTGGCCTTGGCCTCTTCGAGGTCTTGCAACTGCGAGCTGAGGTGCTGGTAGCGGCCATCCAGTTCGTCGAGGTCTTTGAGACTGTCGGTGTTCACGCTGCCCATCATCTTGAGCTTGCGACGCAGGCGATTGACTCGCTCTTCAAGTTCCGAACGGACTTCGAGAAACGAGACAGAATCGAGGGTCGCAACTTGAGATTTGAGATTTGAGATGTTCGATTCTGGATCGACGTGTTCTTCCGATTCGTTGGTTGGAATAACGGCTATTGGCTCACGGCTCTCGGAGTTCGGTCGGAGTTCGGATTGCCATTTCTCGAACGCCGACGCTCCCGATGCGACGACTTCGTCGAGCGTCATTTGATATTCCTCTTCGATGCGTTCGGCGCAGACTTGCAACTGGTGGCGAGCATCGCGAGCGGCGATTTCGTTGGCGTGCAGGCGATCGGCGAGTTCGCGTCGAGCGGCTCGCAGGCGAGCTTCCTCTTCCGCGAAGGTCGACTTTTGAGTCCGCAGTTGGTCCTTGTCGGTGAGGATCGACGTGACTTCGGCGGCGAATTTCTCGTCGAACAGTTGCAGTTCCCACAACTCGGCATTCGTGTTGAGCATCTGCAAGTTGAGCTGTCGCATCTGAGTGGCGGCGGTTTGCAGGCGGCGTTCGGCTTCGTCGAACTGTTCGTCGCGCTGCCGGTGCTCTTCCTGCAAGCGGACGACGGTGGATCGCAGACCTTGCAACCGCTCCTCGTGTTTCGCGAGAAGCAATCGCTGATCGACTTGCTGTTGCGTCAGCAGTTGCCGCTGAGATTCGTGCCCCGCGACAGCGGCTTCGAGCGCAACGAACGAATCGCGCAGGCTGGCGAGGTTGTCGTCGAACCAGGCGTGTTCGCGCTGAGCTTGGTCGATTTGCAAAACGAGTTCGGCGGCGAGCGATTCGAATCGCGCGGCTTCGGCAAGGATCGCGTCGCGTTCTTTCGAGAAACGTTCGACTTCTTGTCGTTGGGAATGCACGTCCGATCGCGCGTGAGCGAGGCGGTCGGCGAGTTCTTGTTTTTCGGACGTGGTGGATTCGATCACTCGCTCGACACTCTTGAGTGATTGAGTGGCGTCAGCCAATTGTCGTTCACCATCGGCAATCGTGCGGTCGAGGCGCAGCAGGTCATTCTTCAATCGACGAAGTTCGCTGCGGCGCGTCAGCAGCGCGGACTCGCTGCGAACCGTGCCGGCGAACAACGTGCCGTCGTCTTCGAGGAGTTCGCCTTGCAGCGTGACGAACCGGCAGCCGCGGCCTTCGCCGTTCGCCAGCCGCAACGCGGTGTCCAGCGTGTCAACGACCCAGGTCGTGCCGAGCAATGCTTCGGCCAGGCCCGGATGCCCGGACTTGAGACTGGCGAGTTGGTCGGCACGTTTGATGACGCCCGGGAGAGTGAGAAGTGGGAAGTTGGGAGTGCGGAGTGCGGAGTGCGGAGTGCAGTGCGGTTTGGGGTTGTCTTCACTCCCCACTCCCCACTCCCCACTCCTCACTTCGACGAATCCCACTCGCCCCGACAGCCGACTGGCTCCGCTGTTCAGGTACTCGATGATCGGTTCCATCTCACGGACGACGATGAGTTGTGCTCTCGCACCGAGGGCAACTTCGAGGATGGCGGCTTCGTCGAGGTCGGCTTCGAGTAGATCGGCGACGCTGCCGAGGATGCTGGTCCACGGGGCGTAGTCGGAGGATCGTGCTCGGCTGAGGATTTCCTTCACACCGATGCCGAACCCCTCTTGACGACGTTCGAGGTCTTCGAGGACCGCTTGCTGCGATTGTCGGGCACTGCGGTCTTCTCGCTGCTCGCGGAGTTGTTGCTGCAAGCGATCTTGCTCGGCGATGAGTTGCTGTTGTCGGTCGCGGACCTCGCGGACTCGGCTGTCGAGCGTCGCGACTTCGCTGAGCACGGCATCGACGGCGGCTTGCCGACGCAAGACCTCGGACTGTGCCGAGACGGTGCTGGAGACGCATTGATCCAATCGCTGACTGGCGGCGATGGCGGCGGAGTTCGCGGCGTCTCGTTGCGAGTGCAGGTGGTTGACTCCTTGCTGCGTCGCGCTGGCCTGCTGCGTCAGTTCGAGTTGCTTCTGGCGTTCGCGATCGAGCGTCGCTTGATTGGCCTTGAGCTGTGCCGCGAGTTCGGCCAATTGCTTTTCGGTGTCGGCGATCGCGGTTCGGAGCCGCAAGTGCTCGGCGTCGCCGGTCGACAACTCCTCTTCCGAGCGATGCAGTTCGGCAGTCAGCTCGCACGAGCGGCCGTGCATGACGGTTCGCTGCCGGCGCAGGCGGTCCAAGTCAGAACCGAGTTCCTTGTGCCGAGCGGTCAGATGCCGCAGAGTCGATTCCTGGCGGACGACGCTCTCGCGATTGCCAGCGGCGGTTCGTTCGGAATGTCGCAAGCGAGTGTCGACTTCGGCGATCTCGGCGTCGAAGACCGAGAGCTTTTGCTCGAGTTCCTGTTGCCGTGACGACAACTCGGCGAGTTCGGATTCGCCGGCGTGCAGTTCCGTTTCGACGACAGCCAATTGCGCCGAGAAGTGCCGGTGATCGTCGGCGGCGAGGCCGAACCACCACTCGCGCAGCTCGGCGGAGACCTCGCGGTACTTGCTGGCTTTTGACGCTTGCGACCGCATCGAGTTGAGCTGCGATTCGACCTCGTCGACGATGTCGCGCAGTCGCAGCAGGTTTTGTTCGACACGCTCCAGCTTGCGAGTCGCCTCTTCTTTTCGAAGTTTGTATCGGGAGACTCCGGCGGCTTCCTCGAAGACGTGCCGACGTGCGGCGGCGTTCGATTGCAGGATTTGATCGACTCGGCCTTGTTCGATGATGCTGTAGGCGGACGAGCCGGCTCCGGTGCCGAGGAAGAGGTCTTTGATGTCCTTCAGCCGCGCAGTCTGTTGATTGATCAGGTATTCCGAATCGCCGTTCCGCCAGATGCGTCGGCCGATCTGCACTTCGGCGGCGTCTAGCGTCAGACACTTCGACGAGTTGTCGAATGTCAGCAAGACTTCCGCGAACGGAGCGGGCTTGCGGCCCGACGCGCCGTTGAAAATGACGTCGGTCATCTCTTTGCCGCGAAGACTCTTCGGGCTTTGATCGCCGAGTACCCATTTGATCGAGTCAACGACGTTGCTCTTGCCCGACCCGTTCGGCCCGACGACGCAGGTGATCCCGCGAGAGAAGTCGAAGCGCGTCCGATCCGCGAAGCTCTTGAAGCCGAACATTTCGAGCGACTTGAGCATGGCGGCGGGGGTGGGGTTGGGGTTGGGGGTTGGGGGAAGTCGTCACAGGCACACGGAGTGTGTCTGCTACTAGTTCCGCTTCCAGAACTCGAACCAGCGTCGTTCAGTGTCGTCAGCAGACGAGGTCTTGCGAGCGTCCGCGACTGACGCGGTGCCGTTCGAGTCCGCTTCGGACTGCGCGAGTTCGTCAGGAGCGGCGGTCTGTTTCTCAACGGCTTCGCCATCCGCTGGCGTGGAGTTGCCGTCGTCTTTGAGGTTCGGGACGAAGTTCGGGGCAAGGTTCGCGTTGCCGACTCGAACCTTTTTGCCGTCAGATTTCGCCGCGTCTTTGCGGACGAATTCGCGACCACCTTGCGGCAGAGCGTCGATTTCCAT
>QWQF01000212.1 GCA_003669125.1 Planctomycetota bacterium | reverse complement strand
TTCCCAAGCTGTACGTCGCGAGTTCGAATCTCGTCGCCCGCTCTGACGTTCAACGACAAAACCCGCCGCGGCTAAATGGCTGTGGCGGGTTTTTTCGTTGGGAGAATGGGCACTCTGGCCCGTCGTGTGGTTCTACTTCGCGTCCCACCACCAGCGGCCTTGCGGTTGGTTGCTGGGGGCTGCATGAGCGGTCATGTCTTTCAACGTCGTGGAGGATTTCATCACTTCGCGATTGCGGACAACCGACATCAGATCGCCTCGGACGCCACCAGCGACCTGAACGACGATGTCCTTGCCACGATAGACGCGGTGATTGGCGACCGATTCGACTTCGCGAGGAGCCGCGTAGACCGCCGGTTCGTACATGCCGTGCGACGCGAATGAGCCGGCCTCCCAACCAATGCGGTTGGCAATGCCTTCGTTTTTCAGCAGAGCGGCAACCAGCGCGAGGTCAAACACGTTTTGCAGATCGGCAAACGCGATGTCTCGTTGAGCCAATTCGGCGTAATGATTCGTGAAGTTCATGGCGAACGTGCGATTGGTCGCATCGGCCTGGCCGGTTCCAACCCGCTCACCCTTTTCGGTGAGGTACTGATTCTCGGAAAGGCACTGCACCGACGGGCCTTGGATTTCAAAGACGTTGTGATCCGGGCTGTGCAGGATCGCGTCGTACTTCATCGTCAGCCACCAACGCAGAGCGTCCAGCTTGCTCGATTTTTGCTCTTCGACGGTCAGCAATTCGAAGATGCTGGGGACGTGCGGCCCCCCTTCGAGCTTGCCGATGCCGATCATCTTCAGCCGGTAATCGGCTTCGGTCACGACGCGAGCCACGCGAGAATCACGCGGCACGCCCCACAACTCGATGTCTTGCGGACCGAGCTTGCTTTGAAGTTGATTGACCCAGCCCTTCACCGCGCCGGAATCCAACGGGCCGCGGTTATTCGACTTCTCGACGAACGCTTGCAGTTGTTGCAGTCCTTCCTGCCGCGGATTGAACGAGCAGCCAAAGTTCTGCGGACCATCGTTCGAGAACGTCCGCAACACAGTGACGAGATCGTCCAGTTGCAACGTCGGCCGGCCGCTCTTCACGCCGATCGGATTGCCGTTGCTGTCGTACTTCCAGGCCTCGGAGGGTCCACCGATCAGCACGTCGCGAGACTTCGGATCGACGACGACGTACTTGAGCTGCGTGATTCCAGCGAGGTTCTTCATCGTCTCGACGATCGGACGGCCTTCGGTCAGACGCTTCGAGGCTTCTCGTTCCAATTGCGTCAGCGACACAAATCGCAGATCGGATTGCTGAGCGACTTCGGCATTCAAGTCCGCCTTGCGAGCGACGACTCCCAACGCCTTCAGCCGGCCGGTGTGTTCTTCCTTCTTCAACGACGACAGCAACCCGTTGGGGCTGACCGCAACACCGTTGAGGTATTCGGTCATGGTGCCGCCTTCGCCACCGGTGTTGAGCCAAGGGCCGCTGGTTTCTGTTTCGATCAGTGTCATCAACGATTGGAAGTCGGCGTTCACACCGCCGCTGAGCGCCTGCTGCCGAGCTTGCTGTCCGGCCGCTTGCAGTCGCTGTGATTGATCCATCTGTCGCGTGGTGCCACGTGCGGCCGAAGCATCGCCGGCTTTCAATTGAGCGTTGGCGATCATGCCGAGCAGATTCGCTCGTTCATCTGGGTCAGCGACGTTGCGAGCCGCGTCGATCGCCGCACCGAACTCGCCAAAGGCCACCTGTTTTTCAATCTTCCGTCGAGCCTCACCGGCACGCGGAGCATCAGCAGTGGCCAGCATGACCGTGCCGACCGAAGCCAGCCCGGTGATCGCGACCACGATCAGACGTTTCTGAATTTGCCGTCCTTGCCGACCAAACCAATTGTGCATGCTCAACATCTGCTCGGTCTCCTGTCGCCACCCGTGCGACTGATCAGCGATGCGGCTTCCTGCCTCGTGCTCCGTCGACGCTCCTCCGACGTGTGGTCATAAAGTCGTCTCGCCCGACCGCAACGTCAAGAACATTGTCGCGAAATCGACCGAACCGCAGCGGCCTTTCGGTCCCGCTCCAGACAACGCAAAAAACCGGCAGATCGTGCCGCCGCACGCCCGGAGACGTTCATCGAGTCGGATCGACCGGTGCAATTTCACCGACCCCACTACCCGGCAAGAACGACAACTCAGAACGTCAAGCGACGAGTTGGGGGGGGTGACGAACCACGCAGCCCAACCAGTGCCTTATCCAAACAGATCGAGCAGCGGCTCACCCGTGGAAAGCGGACGAGTGAAGCCATCTTTGCCAAGACGCAGGTCGAGCGGGACACCGAGCGAGTGGAAGATCGTCGCACCGAGATCCTGTGGACGAACTGGCTTGTCTTTGACGTAGGCACCGTGCTTGTCGGACTCGCCATAGACTCGGCCACCACGGATGCCGCCGCCGGCGACGATCGTGGAGTAGCAGGACGGCCAGTGCTGGCGGCCAGGATTGGCAGCGCCGTTCTGGTTGATGTTCGGGGTGCGACCGAATTCTCCGGTGACGACGACCATCGTGTTGTCCAACATGCCGCGATCAGAGAGGTCGGTCAGCAACGCGGTGAGCGATTCGTCGAGACACGGCAAGCACCAGCCCATGCCGTACGAACCGCTCCCGAAAGCGTTGCCCATGCCCATCTCGCCGCCGTGCATGTCCCAGCTTGAAGCGGGAGGTCCACCACCGCCGTTGGGAGACGGGCCGGTCCAACCGTTGACCGTGACGAAGCCGACTCCCGACTCGACCAACCGCCGCGCGAGGAGCAGGTTCTGTCCCAGCGGATGCATGCCGTAACGCTCGCGAGTGGTCGTCGATTCGCGATGCAGTTCGAACGGCTCGCGACCTTCCGAGCCGCTCGTCAGATCGAACGCGCGGCCGTGCAAGTCCTGCCAGTCTTTCGTCGAGCGATGTCCCTCGATGACGCTCGCGGTCGGACTCAATCCGTCCAGCAAACGGCGACGATCCAGCATGCGTTCGGGAGGCACGGTCGCCGTCAGTTCGTCGGGGCCTTTGAAGGTGGGCAGCGCGGGATGATTCGTGGCCGAGCCCACAAACAGCGGACTGTGCATCATTCCCAAGTGTCCGCCATTGCCGATGTTCACCGCGCAAAAGACCGGATCACCGACGCACTTGATCAACCAGACATACGGAGCGATGCCGTGCTCGTTGGGCCTGGACTTGGACAAGATCGACCCGATGTACGGCGCGTCCAACGGTGCCTGAGCCTGACCACTCAGCAGATGATGCATCGCGTCGAAGTGGTTGCTGATGTTGCCGACGTGCGACATCGACCGAATCAAACTGAACTTATCGGTCATCGTCGCCAGCCGCGTGTGCATCTCGTTGATCTGCATCCCCGGCACTTTGGTCGGGATCGGCTGATATGGCCCGCGAATCGTGTCGGGGGCTTCCGGCTTCAAATCCCAGGTATCGAGATGGCTCGGCCCGCCACACAGCAAAATAAAAATGCAAGACCGCTCTGCCGCACCCTTTTTCAGTCCCCGCTTCGGATCGACTCCCGCTGCGACCATCCCCGGCAAACCCAGAGGCAAGGCACTCATCCCGGCCGCCTGAAGAAGTCGACGGCGAGTGATCGAGGTCGGTTGCTGCTGCATGCTCATGGAACGGTTCATTGAATGCCCCTTGCCTATTGATCAAGCAAACCATCCACGCCTCGCGCGGACAGGCTAGTCAGTCTTATCGAACGGAGATGGTACCGAGAACGAGCGTCGAATCAAAACAATTTGATGACTTCGTCGCTCAACATAGACGTCATCTCGCACGGTGACTATGCCCGGCTCTGCGATTCGCAATTCTTTTGGGCCGAGTCTGCCTGGTGGCGATTGCAGGATGTCGATTCCAACTTGAAGGGCGAATTGTGAAACTCATTGCGACTCTTTTCGCTGCGTTGGTTGTGCATTTCGCGAAGTTGATCACTTCGGCGGTGACTCGGTTGGCTTCGTGACTGATGATCCTGTGTTCTCGGAATCTCTGCTTCAAACGAATCAACGCCGGAAACCCCTGAAATGCCCAAAGTTTGTTCTCGCGCGGTCATCGCGTTGCTGCTCGGCTTACTGGGATTGGCTTGGACGTCGGCCGGTTTTGCCGCGGACAAAACGGACACCCAGAAGAAGGACGACTCTGAGAGCGTCTTTGGGTTGACTCGCGTTTGGAAGATTCACCTGCATGTCACGGCCGAGAACTGGAAGACGATGCAGCCAGCGGGCGGCGGATTTCCCGGTGCTCCGCCGGCAGCCGGAGGAAGGCCGAACCCCGGAACCGAGCGCAAGCCGAATGACTCGACTCAGACTCCGCCAACACCTCCGGGGCCTGGAGGTCCAGGCGGTGCGTTTCGTCCAGGCAGCTTCGGGTTCGAATTCGACTATGTGAAAGCAGACGTCGAGCTTGATGGCGAAAAGTTGAGCGAGGTTGGTCTGCGGTTCAAGGGCAATGGCAGTTACATGCTGTCGGCAGCGACTCGCAAGCGGCCGTTCAAGATCGACTTCAATCGCTACGTCGATGGCCAGAAGTTTCACGGAATGCAACAGCTCAACCTGCACAACAACGTGATGGACCCGACTCATGTGCGGCAGGCGTTGTCGTATTCCGCCTTTCAGATGGCCGGAGTCGCTTCACCGCGAACCGCGTTCGCCGAAGTCTCGCTGACGATTGACGGCGAGTGCGATCGCGAACCGCTGGGGCTCTACACGCTGGTCGAAGAGATCGACAAGTCGTTCTTGCGGCGGCATTTTCAGACTGACAAGGGAATGCTGCTCAAGCCGGAAGGAACGCAGGGGCTCGAATACAAAGGGGAGGACTGGGCGGCGTACTCGTGGTTCGAGCCGAAGTCGAAACCGAAGAAAGGGGAAGCTCAACGACTGATCGATCTGACGCGGTTGATCCACAAGGGGGATGACGACCAATTCCGACGCGAGATTGGTTCGCTGCTCGATACCGATCAGTTCGCAAGTTTCCTCGCGGTCAACACGCTGCTCGCCAACATGGACAGCTTTCTGACGCAGGTCCACAACTACTACGTCTATCTCTCACCGAAATCCAACAAGTTCGTGTTCCTGCCGTGGGACATGGACTTGTCGATGGGAGCGTTCTTCATGGCTGGCTCGGCCGAGCAGTTGCAAGACCTCAGCATCAGCCATCCGCATGTCGGCGAGAACAAGTTGATCGAACGGCTCATCGCTTGGGACGAGTTCAACAAGACGTATCGCGAGCACCTGCGGCAACTGACCGCAGACTGCTTCGGTGAAAACGGTCAGACGACCAAGAGCTTGCCGGTCGTTCAAGCCGCGCTCAAAGAGTTGATCGCTCAAGAAACCAAACGAACGGCCGCAGCCCAGGCGGCTCGCGGACCGGGCGGCTTCGGTCCTGGATTTGGTCTCGGTCCCGGCGGCCCTGGCATGTTCGGTGGGCAGCCGTCGCTCGAAACATTTCTCGTCAAGCGACGCGAATCCATCGCCGCGCAGTTGGCCGGCAAGTCCAAAGGCAAAACGGCCGGCATGAGTTTCGGTCCTCCCGGCGGCGGCGGACCTAGGGGCGGTCCCGGAGGTGGCGGCTTCGGCCCCGGTAACTTCCACGCGCCACAGATTCTTGCGGCGGCTGATGCGGACAAAGATGAAAAGCTCTCGCGGAAGGAGTTCCTCGATCTCATCGCCAAATGGCTGCGTGAATGGGACAAAGACAAGAACGGCTCGCTGAATGACGAGGAGCTGAAGAGCGGACTCAACGACGCACTCGGTGCTCCGCCAAACGCGGCCCCCGGCGGATTCAAACCTCCGGCCGGCTTCGGTCCCGGCATGTTTCTCGGCCCACCGCTGCTGAAAGTGGCCGACGCGGACAAGGACCAAAAGATCTCAAAGGACGAATGGGCTGCGCAGTTCGGCTCGTGGTTCAAGCAATGGGACAAGGGGAACGATGACCGTCTCGACAACGCGGAACTGATCGCGGGACTCAACGCCGCGTTTGGTCCGCCGGCTGGATTCGGTCCGCCGCGCCCACCGGAAAACAAACCCACGGGATCGTCGAACTAAAAACGCGGTGCTCGTCGACTCGGAGATTGATGGCCATGCTGCAATTCGCTCACGTCAGCGTGTGGTTGTTCTTCGGAGCACTGCTCACGGCAGTTGGCTCGCGAGCGATGGCTGATGAAACTCCGCAAGCGTCGGCGTTCTTCGAGTCGAAGATTCGACCGGTGCTGGTGCAGCATTGTTACCCGTGTCATTCGGCGAAAGCGGGGAAGTCGGAAGGTGGCTTGCGGCTCGATTCGCGGCGCGGGATTCGAGCGGGCGGTGATCGTGGGCCGGCGATCGTGCCGGGAGACTTGAAGAAGAGCGTGCTGCTGACGGCGATCTCGCACACCGATCCCGATCTCAAGATGCCACCGAAGAAAGAAAAGTTGCCGGATTCGGTGATCAATGATTTTCAGACGTGGATCAAGTTGGGAGCCGCCGATCCGCGCGAAGAGGAAACGGCCAGCACGGCGACTCCGCCGGTGACGATCGAGGCGGGGCGGAAGTTCTGGGCGTTTCGGAAACCGACGACTCACAAAGCTCCGACGACGAAGAGTTCCGATTGGGCGAAGCGCGAGCTGGATCATTTCATCCTCGCGAAACTGGAGGCGAATGGTCTCGCGCCGTCGCCTGGCGCCGATTCGGGGACGTTGCTGCGGCGACTGCATTTCGATTTGGTCGGGCTGCCTCCGTCGCCGGATGCGATCTCCGCGTTTCAAAAGCGGATCGAGTCTGACGGCATCGACTCGGCTCTGGCGACGGAGACGGATGCGTTGCTTGCGTCGCCGCAATTCGGCGAGCGTTGGGGACGGCATTGGTTGGACGTGGCTCGGTTCGCGGAGTCGAGCGGCAAGGAGGCGAACATCTCGTTCCCGTATGCGTGGCGATACCGCGATTACGTTTTCGATGCGGTGAATGCCGACCTGCCGTTCGATCGCTTCCTCACCGAGCAGATCGCGGGGGACTTGCTGCCGCATGACAACGACAGCGAACGGGCGCGGCTGTTGATCGCGACCGGGTTCCTGGCGATCGGGCCGAAGAATCTCGACGAGATGAATCCGCTTCAGTTCGCAGCCGACATTGCAGACGAACAACTCGACACGGTCACGCGAGCGGTGATGGCCAGTTCGGTGGCGTGTGCCCGGTGTCACGATCACAAGTTTGATCCGTTTTCGATGCAGGACTACTACGCGCTGTTCGGCGTCTTCGCGAGCACGAAGACGTACTTCGGCACGGCGGTCTCGCCCTCGAACCGGATCGGCGGCGATCCGCTGGTGCTGCCGCGCGGCGCGAACGCGCCGATCCTGCATCCGAGCATCGGCAAGCAACGGGTCGAGCAATTGAAGACTCAACTCGCGTCGCTCAAAAAGGAACAGCAAGACCGCATGGCCGCCGCGATGAACGCTCGCCGAAGCGGCGGCGATGCCGAAAAAGAGTTTTCGATTCGTGACGCGCTCCGCATCTTCTGGACGTCGGGCGGCATCGAGGGGCAACTCGAAAAAGTGGACGA
>QWQF01000261.1 GCA_003669125.1 Planctomycetota bacterium | reverse complement strand
GCCGTCTCGCTTCTGAAAGCCGATCAAACGGTCAAGGCCGGCATTGCCTGCAAACGAAAAACCGCCGGCTGGGACGACAACTACCTCATCCAACTTCTACTGAACAATCCGTCCTATTAGCTGCGTATGCCCTGGGATTGTCGTTGGGCTTGCTCAACGCCTGTCGGTATGGGTTTCTCGATTGGGGCGTGACGCACTTGATGGAGACACAAAAGTCCGGCGTCGGCAAAGCGGTGTTGCAGTTTTTCGTCATCGCGATCGGAGCCACTGCCGGTTCTTACCTGTCCGGTTGGGCGACCGATCGCTTTTTCGGCAGCCGTCGAGCTCCCGTGATTTGTGTGTTGATGGTGCTGCTGGGCACGCTGTCGCTGGCGTACGACTGGACGGTGCGACACAGCGCCGGTGGAACGATGCTGATGCTGGTGGTCATCGGCTTCTGCATCTACGGTCCGCAGGTGTTGCTCGTCGGAACCGCTCCGGCCGATCTGGCTCACCGCGGCACATCGGCGGCGGCGGCGGGATTCGTCAACTTCCTGGGCTACATGGGAGCCGCGACCGGTGATGTCGTGACCGGATATTTCTCATCGCCCAAACATGGCGGTTGGCAGACGGCGATTTACATTTGGGCCGGCTGGGCATTTCTCGGAGCGATCCTCGCGAGCCTGCTGTGGAACACGACGGCTCGCAAAATCGGTGTGATGTCGGGAGTCATTCCGAAACTCGGAGGGATGGCGACACTAGGCCTCGCCTGCGTCGCCATCGAAGTTGGCGAGCAACCTTTGGAATTGCGTGTGGCGACTTACTTCGGCTTGGTCTTCCTGGCGAATGCTTTTGTCGAGCGCAGGTACGCGGGATTGACGATGCTGATCTCCGCAGTCGGAGTGCTGACGGTCTTCATTGGCTTCGCGCGAGCGAAATCGGGAATCACTTGGAATGAAAGCACGGCGATGATCGCCTTCGGATTGACGATCGTGGCCGCGCTGATGGTGCTGGTCGAACAGAAAGAAAAACCATGCGAGTCATTGTCATCGCCGCCGGACGCGGCCGACGCTTGATGCCTACGACAGCCGACGCTCCCAAGTGCTTCGCCGAAATCGAAGGCCAACGCCTGCTCGATTGGGCATTGGAAGCATTTCGAGCCAATGGCCTGAATGACATCTGCTTCATCGGCGGCTATCAGATCGACAAGGTCCGCGCGGACTACCCGCAGTTCACGTTTCGTCACAACGCCGACTGGGAGCACAACAACATTCTGGCGTCGCTGTTTCGCGCCGAAGACTTGATGGAGGAGCCGTTCCTCTGCTGCTACAGCGACGTGCTGTTCAACGCCGACATCATCGCTCGACTGGCCGCCTCGCCCGGCGACATGGTGCTGGGAGTCGATACCGAATGGCTGACGCGGTACGAACACCGCACCGAACATCCGCCCGACGACGCCGAAAAAGTGACGGTCGCCAATGGTTGCGTCACGCGAGTCCATCGCCAGATTGTCCCGGCCGAAGCCCACGGCGAGTACATCGGTGTGGCAAAGTTCTCGGCGGCCGGCGCGGCTCGGTTGCGTCAGCACTTCCATCGCTGCCGAGAACAATTCGCCGGCCAGCCGTGGCGTGAGGCCACCGTTTTCGAGAAGGCGTACAAGATTCTGCTCTTCCAAGAGATGATCGAAGCCGGCGAACGCTTCACGCACATCGACACGCCGGGCGGCTACATCGAGGTCGATACGCAACAAGACTTCGAGTACGCGCGACGAAACTGGACCGCAAAACATTTGGGGAAGTAGCCATGAGCAGCCAACTCCTGTTTCCGACTTCGGTCATCGGTTCGTTGCCGCGACCGCAGTTTGTCAAAGACTTGATCGCCGACGATTGCCCGATCGTCGGCGACGAATACCGCCGCTTGATGGGTGCGGCGATTCGCACTGCCGTTGCGTTGCAAGAAGCGGCCGGCCTGGACGTCGTCACCGACGGCGAGTGGTGGCGGAAGTCGTACATCGGCGTGATCGCCGAACTCGCACACGGCTTTGAACTCAGCCGCAATCCCGCTGACGGTCGGCCGTGGACAGTCGTTGTGGACAAGCTCAGTCCGAAGCAGCCGGGGTTCATCGCTCAGGAAATTCGCTTCCTGAAGCAACTGACCAACAAGCGCATCAAAGCGACGCTGCCAGCTCCCGCGCTGCTCGGCGAGCGGATGTGGGATCCGGTCAAGTCGGCGAAGGCGTACCCGACTCGCGACGCTTTCGTGCAAGACTGCGTGCCGATTCTGCGGCGCGAGGCGGAACTGCTGCGCGACGAAGGGGTCTCGATTTTGCAAATCGACGATCCGCATCTGTGTCTGTTCGTCGATCCTGAGGTCCGCAAGCAGTACGACGACGCCGATCGCGCGGCGGACTTTGCCGTCGAGATGGACAACCAAGTCGTCGATGGCATCGAGGGCCTCAAGCTGGCCGTGCATCTGTGCCGCCGAGCCGGCGCGCGGGCACGCGGCGAGGTCGAGCATCGCGGCGGCTACGACCCGATCTTGAAGCAGCTCAGCCGTCTGAAGGTCGGGCACGTCACGATGGAATTCACGTCACCCGGAGCCGGGGATATGTCCGTGTTTCAGCGTCTGCCCGAACACATCGAGATCGGCCTGGGTTGCGTCAGTTGTCAGCCCGGTCAGATCGATTCCGCTGACACCATCGTCGAGCGTGTCGAGATGGCGCTGCGCTATCTGAAGCCGGAACGCATCACGCTCAATCCCGATTGCGGCTTCGCTCCCGGATCGGCCGCCGATGTGAGCATCGACGAGGTTTACGCGAAGCTCCAAAATGAAGTCGCCGCCGCACACCGCCTGCGTGAGAAGTACGGCTGATCCAAAAACGAGAAGCCCGGCTCTTCTGAAAAAAGCCGGGCTTCTGTGGCGATGTCGATCTCTTGAGCGTTAGCTCTCGGTCGATGCGGCGGCGGACTCTTCCGACTTCACTTCCTTCTTGGTCTCTTCTTTCTTGGCGTCGTCCTCTTTTTTCTTCTCTTCTTCGGCCTTCTTTTTCTTGTCGTCAGAGTCGAGCGCCGCTGTCAACTTCTTCTGCGCTTCAGCCAGTTCATCGGACGACTTCTTGGCGGCGGCGATGGCCGTCTCTTTGTCGGTAGTGGCCTTCTTCGCGGTGTCTTGAGCGGCTGCCACTTGTTTCGCGGCGTCGTCTTTCGCTTTGGCGAGTTCCGCTTTCGCAGTCGCTGATTCTTTGTTGGCCTTGGCCTGTTCGTCCTTCGCCGACTTCGCGGCGGCATCGGCGACTTGTTTGGCTTTTTCGGCGGCCACCGCTTTGTCCTGTTGTTCCTTCGCGTTCTTGGCAGAGCCGGCCGCGTCGGCGCGAGCCTTGTCACGTTCAGCGACGGCAGCGACTTGTTCACCGCGAGATTTTTCGCGATCGGCCACCGCTGTCTTGAGGTCGGCTTGCAGTTTGGCAAGCTGAGCTTGGAGGTTTTTGTTCTCTTGCGTCATGTGAGCCAGCGCGGCTTCGGCTTTGGTTGCATCATCGGCTCGCTTCAGAGCGACGTGGTACGGCAGCAGCGTTCCCTGGCAGCACTGCGTCTGAATCTGCTGCAAGTTGGGATCGATGCAGCAGAATTTGTCGCGGGCGAACGCATTCGCCGACAAACTCGTCACGATCAGCAAACCGAAAACAATCGCGTAATTCTTCATGGCAGAGCCTTTCAAAGCTTTCCTCAAAATGTCGGCGGGCTGCGCCCTCACATGGGCAGCAGTGTGGTGTCACCTGTCATTCCAAACCGAACAGGCAAGACACGCAGAGTTTTCTCACGATCAGATCATCGGCCGCCAATGGATTCCCGCCAAAGGCCCGCTCTGCGCAACGTAGGAAACTCACGAAGACAGAATCGGAGATAGCCACTTTTCCGAATTTGCGAATTGGACAGTCCTGACCGCAGAGGTCAAGCAACACGAGGGCAGCACTCTGCGAAAGGTGAAATCCCAACGCCCCGTCAGCTTCTCAGGCCGGCGATCGGATCACCTTGGAAGACGTGGTGCGGGCGGTCGAGTGCGTCTTTCCAGGTGATGGTCTTGGGCAAACCGAGTGATTCGTAGATCGTCGCCGCCATGCCTTCGGGAGTTTGAGGATCGGACTTCGGATAGGCCGCGATGCGATCTGACGCACCGATGACCGTGCCGCCGCGAACTCCACCGCCGGCGAAGAAGACGGTTTGCACGGCTCCCCAATGATCGCGGCCGGGGAGCTTGTCTTTGGCCCCGAACACTCGCGGCGTGCGGCCGAACTCACCCGCCATCACGATCAGCACATCGTCGAGCAGTCCGCGTTCGGCAAGGTCGTCGATCAGCGCCGAAACCGCTCGGTCCGTCGGCGGCAGCAAAAAATTCGAGAGGTTGCGGAACGCCGATTCGTGAGTGTCCCACGACTCGTCGTTGCCGAGATTGACTTGCACGAGACTCACGCCTGCCTCGACCAACTGCCGTGCCATCAGTAGCGACCAGCCAAAGGAATTGCGGCCGTAACTCTCCTGAAGTTTCGCGTCGGCAGCATGCACGTCGAGCGCGTGATGGACACCGCCGTCCAGCAGCATCGAGACCGCTTTCTGCCGGTGCCGATCGAACTCGCTCACGAGTGCGGCTCGGTCGAGTTCCTGACGTTGCCGTTCGATGGACTTCAGCAATTGCACGCGCGATTGAAATTGATCGTTCAACATTCCGTGAGCGAGTTGCAGCTTCGGAGCCTCAAAGCGATACCCGTCGGGCGTCATCTTCCCTTCCGAGCGTTGGAAGCCGTATTCAGGAAACGCTCCGTGAATGTACTTCGTGTCTTTGTACTGGCTGGCTTCGATGAACCACGGATCGAACTTCGGTCCCATCTCGCCCGCGAACTGACCGGGGATCGTGCGGCCGGTGACATGCACCAATTTCTCCGGCAGCACGGCGGCGGGCGGCAAGTTGTTTCGCGACGGGACCACTCTCGTCACGACCGAAGCGATGGCCGGGAAGTCCATCGACGTCGGCTTGTTGCTGTTGAATCCGATCGGCGTCGGCGTCCGCCCCGTGAGCATCACATGATGCCCGATCGAATGCTCGTTGTACGGATGCGTGAGTGACCGCACCATCGCCCACCGATCGCTGCGAGCGGCCAGCATCGGCAAGTGCTCGCACACGAACACGCCCGGCGTGCGAGTCTCAATCGAAGCGAACTCGCCCCGCACATTCTGCGGAGCCTCTGGTTTCGGATCGAAGCTGTCGTGCTGAGCCAAGCCACCCGAAAGAAAGATGTAGATCACCGCCTTTTTCCGGGCAGTTGGCCGAGCCGAACCATGCTCCGCCGCCAATGCACGCAATCCTTCGACATGATTCATTCCCAAGCCCAGCAACCCGACCGACCCAACCTGCACGGCGGTTCGCCGCGAGACTTGCGGATGCACGAATGCGGGCTGATGCGGAATCATGCGATGAACCTTGCTGGAGGTCGGATGAGCGACCGAGCGGGAAAAGTCGGCGGCACAGGATATCATCGCTCGTCGTTCGGTCCAACAATTCTTGGAGACTTGATGCCATGCTGCGATCACAGCGAATGCGAGTGACGAGTTGTCTGTTGACGTTGTTGCTCTTTTGGGCGGCTGCCGCACGTCTACCTGCGGCCGACCCGGTCTACCAGTTGAAAGTGGTGACGGATCGGAAGGACGCAATCTACGAAGCCGGCGGCGAGGCGAAGTTTCTCATCACGGTCAGCAAAGGGGACGAGGTCGTCCCGAACGCGGCCGTGAAGTTTGTCGTGAATGATTTCCTCAAAAGCGGCGAGGCGGCGGGATTTCCGGCCGGCAGCGTGACGACCACGGATCAGCCGGGCGTTGTCTCAGTCACCGGAAAACAACCGGGATTTCTGCAATGTCAGGTGTCGTTCGACGCACCGGACGGCAAGAAACTGCAGGCGGTGGCAGGTGCGGGATTCTCGCCGACAAAGATCGGGCTGAGCCTGCCCGTGCCCGATGACTTCGATGCCTTTTGGGCTGAGCAGAAAAAACAACTCGCCGCCGTGCCGCTCGAACCGCTGCTCACTCGCGCGAATCAGCCGGGCATGAAGGACGACCTCGAATGCTTCGACGTGCAGATCAAGTGTCTCGGCGATGCACCGGTGTCGGGCTACTTCGCTCGGCCGACGAACGCCAAGCCGAAAACGCTGCCGGCGATTCTGTGGGTTCACGGCGCGGGCGTGCGCAGTTCCGCCGCCGGCAATGCGATCCAAGGAGCGAAGCACGGCATGCTGTCGCTGGACATCAACGCTCACGGAATTCCCAACGGCAAGCCGAACGAGTTCTACACAGAACTCACGAACGGTCGCTTGAACGACTATCGCGCCGCCGGCCGCGAAAGTCGCGAGACCAGCTACTTTCGCGGCATGTTCCTGCGGCTGGTACGAGCGATCGATTTTCTGACCTCACAGCCCGAATGGGACGGCAAGATCGTCGCGGTGGTCGGTCACAGCCAAGGGGGAGGCCAAGCGCTCGCCGCAGGCGGCCTCGATCCACGAGTCACCATCATCGCGTCCGGCGTCCCTGCCATCTGCGATCATTCCGGCCGAGCCGCCGGTCGCATCAACGGCTGGCCGAAGCTCGTTCCCGATGGCTCTGATGGAAAACCCGATCCGCGCATTCTCGAAGCCTCGCGCTACGTCGATGCCGTGAACTTCGCGAGCCGCTGCCAAGCCGAAGCGATCCTGAGCGTTGGCTTCGTCGACGCCGTCTGTCCTCCGTCAAGTTGCTACGCGGCGTTCAACGCGCTGCGCGGCAAGAAGGAAATGATCAACGAACCGCTGATGAACCACGCCGCCCCTCCGCACATTCAGGAAGCCTTTCTCGTACGCATCCTCGATCACGTCAAACGGCAATCGACGAAGCCCTAGCGAGAACGCTCGACTCCAACTCACACCTTTTCCGGCAACTCAAACCCTTTGCGGCGCGGGCGGTCGAGGAGTTGGTTGGCTTCGTCATCGCCGACAAATTTTTCGGCCACGGGATCCCAGCGCAGGTTGCGGCCGAGTTGGCGGCCGATGTTGCCGAGATGAAAAATCGTCGCGGTACGATGGCCGCACTCGACGTCGGCGACGGGGAGTTGGCCGGACTCGATGCTGTCGAACCAGTTGTTGATGTGGGCGACGGTGTACGACGGGCCGTCGGGGAGTTGCACGTTTTCGATCAGCTCTTGCGGATTGGAATGCACGCTGCCTCGGCGGATTTCGACTTTCCCTTTTTCGCCGATGAAGATCGCTCCGCTGATCGAGCCGGTGCTCAGTTCCATGCGTGTGCCGTTGGCGTACTCGAACGCGAGCGACGGGCGGCGGCAGAGTTGCCAGCCACGCTCGCGCGATTCGGGCTCGGTGTAGCGCGGCGGGTCGAGCGGCGGGCCATCGACCAGCACTTTGACCGGGCCGGTCGCGTCCATGCCGAGCGCCCATTGCACTTGATCGAACGCATGGCCGCCCCAGTTCCCCATGTTGCCGGTGCTGAAGTCGCGGCTCTCCATCCAGCCGGGCTTCCCTTCGCACTCGAACAGATTCGAGTGATACGGCCGCAGCGGCGACGGCCCGCACCACAT
>QWQF01000269.1 GCA_003669125.1 Planctomycetota bacterium | reverse complement strand
TCGCGTTGACCGAACTCGCCGCGAGGTTGGAAGCCACGCTGCTGGCCGTAGCCGCGCGGTTGTTGTTGCTGTTGTTGGCCGTAGCCGCCGCGCGGTTGGCCTCCACCGTATCCGCGTTGCGGTCCATTGCCGCCACGTTGTCCGTATCCGCGCTGCGGGACTTGTCCGCCGCCACCGCCGCGTTGTTGCGGGGGAGGACCGCCGAAGTCGCGTTGCCCACCACCTTGAGGCATGTTGTTGTTCAGGTCACCGCTGGTACCGCGTCCGCGACGGCGACGGCGACGGCGACGAAGCTGGCCGTCGTCTTGTTGACCTGGTTGGCCTCCACCTTCGAGAGGCGGACCACCGTCTTGGTTTTGATTGGGATAGCCACCGGCGTCCTGCTGGTAGTAGCCCTGCTGGCGGTCGTCGTAGCGCACCGGGCCGGCGTCATTTTGCTGAGCCTGCGGGGGGCGAGGTGCGGGAGCGTTGTTGTCTTCGGGAAAAACGATGTCGTCGTCCACGTTGGCTCCAGAGCGGCCGTCGTCGTGTCGTGAGCGTCCACGGCGTTCCGGCGGCGGATCGAGAAAAGCGGGAGGCGAAATCACTTCGATGGAATCGACGTTGGAGTCGTCGGAGCGATTTTCCAAGGCGGAGCCCTCAGCGGCATCCGTGTCTTTGGGTTTGCGAGTGGTGCGTCGTCGAACGGTGGGCTTTGCTGTGGAGGGACTCGACGCACGAGTCGGCCTTTTCTTCGGTGCCGGCATAAAGAGACCTATCAAGAGAAACAAACACCTCCGGGCGAGAGATTCCTCGCACCGGTTTCGCATCGGACAAGCTCGCCACTCGCATCGCGCGACATCCTCTTCCGCTGAAGGGGAGCCGCCCGAACCGGGCCAAACTTCCGACACGACCTATCGCCCAGCCGAACACGCTCGGCGAGCCTTTCGCGTTGAACTGCGGATGCGGCGAAGCACCCCAGACGCTGAAAACGCACAGAAACTCTCATTGACGGTTTGAGGAACCGCGGTCGGAGGCCACGTGACCTCGCGGAACCGATCTTAGGTTCGGCGCTGTGCTGATTGGCGCTGTGGCCGATCAACTCTGTGGCCGAAATCCAGGGAATCGCCCGAATTTGCGGGGAGAACGAACTCACCAAATGAAGACACCCAGGACTCAGACTTCACGAACTCCCCTTCCATTGGGGAGTCACGGCACCGAGTCATCTCTTCCCGAGTGAATTTTCCTCGGAGCAGCCAGCAGGACTTTGGCTCGCAGCCACCGGAGTGGCATGATCGTCCGCCTTAATTCATAAGGCGAAACGCAGCGGAAACCACGAGCAATTTCGGAGAGCTAGCTGATCGAGACCCCAGGAAGAAGCGGGCGTCTCATGCTCAAGCGACGGGGGGTAATATAGTCCGGCCCATCAGTGTGTCAATTGTTCTCCCTGAGTTTCCCGCAACTTGTGCCAACCACGTCTGGCGACGAACCGAGTTGTTCCGGCAGATGCGAGTCGGTTCGCGTGCAGCACACCGTCTCCATGAGACGCCCGCCAATCAGCCGGGCGATGCCCCGCCTTTCAACGGCAGCGAGACCGCCTCCCCCTTGCGAGCCGAGATCAAACACGCCTCGCAGATTTCGACGGCGGCGCGGCCCTCGACTCCGCCGACTTTCGGAGCACGTTGCTCGCGAATGCTGTCGACGAACTCTTGGATCACGCCGATGTGCGGAAACAAACGAACCGGCGACTTCGGCTCCTTGAGATAGTCAAATCGCTCCGGCGAATAGATGCGTTCCCACTTGTCTCCTTTGCCGAGGTCGAGGAACTCGAAGTTCTCCAAGTCGAACATCGCGTCGCGACCGAAAACTTGAAACCGGACTTCGCTACTGGGCAGGCTCGGCGAGGGCAGTTCCGAAGTGATCCACATGTGAGCCATGATGCCGCCTTCAAATTCGATCTGCGCCATCACGGACTGCGCGGGGGCGGCGACGTCGCTGAAGGTCGTCGCCTGAGCGAACACCTTCACCGCGTTGCGACCAGTCAGCCAGCGCAGGAAGTCGGCGTTGTGCGAGGCCATGCCCATGAACAAGCCGCCGCCGCGCGAGTCGGCCATCCACGGTCGTTCCTCGAACAACTGTTTCGTCAGCGACAACGGAAACGCCGAGACGGTACGCATCATGCGAATCGGCCCGATCGTGCCGTCGTCGATCAGTTGCTTGGCTCGCTGCGTGATCTTACGAAACCGTTCGGTTTTCACGACCGCGAGATTCACTCCGGCCGCCGAGCAATCGGCGATCATCTGATCGCACTCGGCGACTGTCGGAGCCATCGGCTTCTCGGCAAGCACATGCTTCCCCGCCGCCGCCGCCAACCGAGTCAGCCGCGGCCGATCCTGATCGGGAGTCGCCAGCACCACCGCCGCGACATCCGGGCGAGCCAGCAGCGACTCGACCGTTGGCTCACACGGCACACTGTAGTCAGCCGCCAATTTCTCCGACCGTTTGCCTCCCGTGATCGCCACCAACTTGCAACCGCTCGCGTGATGGCTGACGACCTCGCTGTAGGTCAGACCCATGAATCCACTGCCGATCATCCCGATGCCGACGGTTTCCATGTGTGTCTCCTTGGAGATTACTTCTTCTTGAACTTCTGGAATCGCTTGCCCTCGACCTCGGCAACGAACAGGTTGCCGGCCGAGTCGAACGTCAGCATATGCGGCAGGTCAAACTCTCCGGAAGCCTGGCCTTTCTGGCCGAAGCGTTGCACGACTTTGCCCTCCGCATCGAGTCGCAGCACCTGATGCACTGCAGCGTCCGCCACAAAGACCTGGCCCTCTCCGTTGATCGCCAAACCATACGGCGCAAAGCCGGGCCACTGACCCAACGCCTTGCCCTCCGCATCGAAGAGCTGAATCCGCTCGTTCTCACGATCGCCCACCAGCAAGCGGCCTTTCGAGTCCATGATGATCGCATGCGGCAGATCGAATTGGCCAAGCTCCTTCCCGCGAGTTCCCCATGATTTGAGGAACCGTCCCGCCGCCGAGAAGTTGACCACTCGGCTGTTGCCGTAGCCGTCGCTGACGAACACATCGCCGTTGGCTCCGAAGGCAATGTCCGTCGGCCGATCGAATTCGTCCGTTCCTGTTCCCGCCTTTCCGGTCCCCAGCGACAGCAGCAGTTTTCCGGAGGGGTCGAACTTCATGACTCGGTGATTTCCGATGTCGGTGATCCAGACGTTGTCCTGTCGATCGACTCGCAACCCATGCGCCTTCCCGATGAGATCATCGCCCCACGATCGGAGCAACTTGCCATCCGCATCCACGCAGAGAATCGGATGCTTGCCACGGTGAAACAGAACGATCTCCCCCTTGCTGTTCGTCGCCACGGCCGAGCAGGGCCCCAGCACCTGATCCGCCGACAATTTCGGAAAGTCTTTGACCGGCTCGAACGCGACGGCGTCATTCGCGATGCAGTACAGATGCCCGTGAGTGCGCAGAAAGAGTTCACCATGCGCCGGCGCGAGTGCGGCATAGGTTGCCTCCCCCACGCTGTTCGTGGCAAGGAGTTCAAACTTCGGAGCCGCTCGCACAACGTAGGTGTCTCCCTCCAGATTGCTGACGTACAGCTTTCCGTCAGCCAGCAGAATCGAACCCCACAGGTTGCCGCCGAGTCGTTCTTGAAAGACCGATTCGCCCGTCTCCGCCTTGAGGCACTGAAGAACTCCCGTCGCATCGGCCAAGAAGAGAAGACCGTCGTGGATGACTCCGCTGCTGACTCGCTGCGGGTTCTTTGTCTCGGTGCGCCACAAACGGTGCGAGCCGGTGACATTCCCTGAACCACCCGCGCGAATCGCCACGGTGGGACCGTTGTGGCCGGAGACTCCGACGATCACTCGACCGCCGGCTCCCAGGATCGGCATCGCGTAGACCTCGTTGCCCAGTCCGTCGATCTGCCAGAGCGATTTCCCGTTCGCCGGGTCGTAGCCTTTGAAGAATCCGAGGCCACCGATTTTCTCGCCCGGCAACGGCATCACCAGCTCGTCGTGATCGCCGGCTCGCACGACAACCGGCGTGCTCCACGAACCGAAGACCGGGCTGTTGATCGGCGTTTCTTCCGAAGTCCACACCGTCTTTCCGGTTTCGCGATCGAGACCGTACAAAATGGACGGCGTGCCCGGCCCGTGGAACACGATCACCAGATTACCGTGCAAGACCGGACTGCCGCCGTTGCCCCAACGGCTGAGCACTGGACCGAGATCGCGATGCCACAGCCGCTTGCCATCCAGCGAGCAGGCGAGAATCCCCCCCGACGCAAAGTTTGCGAACACTGCTTTGCCATCGGTCACGGGGGACGCACTGCACGGTGGGTTCTGTCCGTGCGAGGTCTCTTCGACATCGCAGGTGACTTCCTGCTGCCAGAGCGTCTTGCCCGTCTTGCGATCCAGAGCAATCAGCGCTCGCCGCTTTCCCTTGTCCAGCCCTTGAGTCAGAAAGACTCGGTCATCCCAAACGATCGGCGTTGAATTGCACGGCTCCGCGAGCGGCACCTTCCAACGGATGTTCTCCGTCGCGCTCCACTTCACGGGCAACCCCGTTTCGCGGCTGATTCCCGTCCCGTCCGCGCCGCGCCACGCCGGCCAATTCTCTGCGATCGCCGAGCCAGCGATCAGGTGGCTCACACCACAGAATCCAACGAGCACCAGCAGTTGCCTCGCGAAGTTCATTGTGTCCGTCCTCTCGAAAGAGAAATGGGGGTTGTGGTCCGATCATCGCGACGCATTAACTCGCCCGCCAGTCGGCGAGCGTGTCGAGCGGATAGGTCGGCCGCGGGATGCGTTTCCAGCCAAACGCCGTCAGATCCGACTGCGTCGTGCCGGGCGAGTCAACTCGGATCAAGTCGCTGCGCCAGCGGCTGAAGAATTGGAAATTGCTGGCCGTCTTCACGACGACCATCTTCGCGTCGGCGATGTCCAACCCCAGATGCGTGTAGAGCACCGGATGATTGATCGCAAAACTCCGATGACTGAGCAGCGCGATGCGGATTGAGCCGACCGCCAGCAGTGCCGTCCGTTGCAGATCGCAGATGCCGCGATCGTGCAGATCGACCACGAAGCCTTGCGACACGGCGGCGACACGACCGGTGACTCGCACCGGCTGACTGAAAATGTGGTCGAGCTTGCCGCCAAGATCGACCGTGATCTCCGCACCAACGCCAGCCGCGATCGCAGCGTCCAGTGCGTCGGGATCAACCATCGGTACGAACGCGAGCGACGAGACTTGTTGTTCGAGCATCGCCTTCAGGATGCAGGAACTGTCGCCGGGGGCTCCGCCGTAAACGGAATCGCCGGTGTCCGAGAGGATCACCAACCCGCGCTCCGCCGAGTCGGCTTGGCGAATCGCCTCGGCGGGAGCGACACGTTCGGAACGCCAGAACTGATCGCGCAGACCCCAAGCCTTGTCGGCGATCTCGGTCGCGAGTGAGTCCGCCAACGCAGCATCGTTGTCCGTGTGAACGATGACCGACCAACCACCCTCGGCGACGTCCAGCCAGGGCTGCATCGGATACGGCGAAACGTCGAGCACTCCGCTGCGACTCTCCATTTGCCGAGCCAAATCGAACCACTCCTTCATCGGCCCGGACGACGTCAAGAACTGATCCTGCGGCGTGATCATCGGAATCTTCCGCCAGCACACAGTCGGATGAATCTCGCCGCGCAACATCCGAAACAGCAGCCGAGCCACCTTGCGGCCTGTCGCCGGCGGATCGTGCGGTTGAGTCTCGTGGCCGACGAGCAGATCAGCGCACTCCACCATGCGGCGCGTGATGTTGGCGTGATGATCGAACGCGACGACGACCGGAACGTCACGGCCGACAACCTCGCGCACTGCTTGCAAGACGTGCCCTTCGACGTCGTCCTCTTTCGTGGACGCGGCGGCTCCGTGCAGGGACAGGAACACGGCGTCCAGCGGCAACGACTGCTTCAAGCCCGTGACCAATCGCTCGGTGAGAAAGTTGAGCGTCTCCGCCGTGATCGTGCCGCCGGCACTCCCCCACGCTCGAATGATCGGCAGTAACGTGACCGGCTCCGGCTGTTCGTCGGCGACTTCGAGGAATCCGCCGATCGGGCCGACTCCTCGCATTCGTTCGAGAATCTCGTCGCCGAAGTACAAGCCGTAGGCTTCAAAGTCGGAGCGATCTGCGACCAGCGGACTGAACGAGTCGGTTTCTTGAGCCACCTCGGCGAGAGCAATTCGCATGTCGTCTCCTCGATCCAGTTCTACGATTTCAATGCCGCACCTCCAGGCTACAATCCGCGACGTCGTAGCCCAAGCATCAGCACCTCGCAGGAGTTTTTGAAAATGACTCGGCCCACCACTCGTCGGCAGTTTTTTCAAACCTCGGCATCGGTGTTCGCATTCGCAGCAGCCTTCGGAAACGTGCAGGCGTTCTCGCAAGAGAAGCCCGCCTGGAAAGCCGGCGTCGCGAAGGCGGTCATCACGCCGGAGAAATCGGTGTGGCTGGCCGGCTACGGATCGAAGCGAGCGCCCGATGGCAAGCTGCACGACCTGTGGATGAAAGCGTTGGCCCTCGAAGACAACGCCGGCCATCGAGCGGTCTTGATCACCAGCGACTTCCAAGGCGTGCCCAAAGTCATGAGCGATCGCGTCTTCGAGCAGCTTCAAAAGCAGTTCAAGCTCGAACGCACGCAGGTGATGTTTACGTTCTCGCACAATCATTGCGGCCCGCGGCTCGGCGATGATCTGATCGACTACTACCCGGTCGAAGCCGAGCAAGAAGCGCTCGTCGAGGAATACACCAGCCAGATGGTGACGAAGACCGTCGCGATGGTCGGCGAGTCGCTCTCAAAACTGGCTCCCGCGTCGCTGGCGGTCGGTGAGGGCAAAGCCACCTTCGCCGTCAATCGCCGCAACAACCGCGAGGCGGATGTGCCCGACCTGATCGCGAAAGGGACGCCGCTCGTCGGACCAGTCGATCATGCGGTGCCGGTGCTGACGGTGACTCGGCCGGATGGAAAACTCGAAGCGGTGCTGTTCGGCTACGCCTGCCACCCGACGACGCTCAGCTTCCTGACGTGGTGCGGTGACTATCCCGGCTTCGCACAGGTTGAGATCGAGAAAGCTCATCCCGGCACGACGGCGATGTTCGTCAACACCTGCGGCGGCGATCAAAACCCGCTGCCGCGCCGCAAGGTGGAACTCTGCGAAAAGTACGGACACATGCTGGCGGTCGGAGTCGAAGAAGCCTTGAAGCACCCGTTGAAACCGGTCTCGTCAGGACTGCGCACGGCGTTCGAGATCATCGACCTGCCGTATCTGAAAAACGTCACGCGCGAAGAGCTGACCGAGTTGTCGAAAGATCTGACTGGCATCAAAGGCCGTTGGTCTCGGCGATTGCTCAAGAAGCTCGATGCTGGTGAAAAATTCGAATCGGCCTATCCCTATCCGATTCACGCCTGGCGACTCGGCAAAGAGATGCTGGTCGTCGGCATGGGGGCCGAAACCGTGGTCGATTACGCCCTCCGCTTCAAACGCGAGTTCGGCGAAGGGACGTGGGTGATGGGCTACGCCGACGACATGATCTCGTACATCCCCTCGCGCCGCGTGTGGGAGGAAGGTGGCTACGAAGGAGGCTCGAACCTGTTCGAGTA
>QWQF01000121.1 GCA_003669125.1 Planctomycetota bacterium | reverse complement strand
TGCTGTCTCCGAGTCTGAACGTCGTGACCGCGACGTGGGATTTGCCGTTGCGGATCGTGGCGGCTTCGGTGGTCTTGATGTTGCCGACGTCAGTGCTGGCGCTCTGCTTCTCGTCACTGACTCAGGAGAGCCGCTACGCGGGCTTCGCTTGGTTCGCGAGTTGGATTTTGGGCTGGTTCACCTTCGCCGCCGCCACCGCTGCGGAGGCGTTCAATGCTCAGGGGAACGCCGGCCGAATGGGCAGAGAGATGGTCCTGGAACAATCGTCTTGGACTCATGTGTCGCTGTATCACACTCTGGGCCGTGTGCAGTCCTGGGTGTTTGGCTTTGCGGATTTTCGAGAAGTGTTGGTCTCGGCGGTGATCCTGGTCGCCGTGACGGTGATTGCAATGGCGATTCTTCTTCGGCGCATCTCGGCTCCGATGCGGGTCTGATTGTTTTTCCTGCGGTGCATTCATGATCGAACTGCGGAACGTCACAAAACTGTACGGCAAGGTGATCGGCGTGAATGACTTCACGCTGACACTGGGACCGGGCGCGTACGGACTGCTGGGACCGAACGGATCTGGGAAATCGACGCTGCTCAATTTGATCACCGGCCAGCTTCGGCCAACGCTGGGGACGGTGCGCGTGCTGGGGGAATCACCTCGCAACAACGCCGGTCTATTTCGCCGGCTCGGTTACTGCCCCAGCAGTGAGGGGCTGTACGCCGGCGTTTCGGCCTTCGATTGGGTGAGGTACTTGCAGCAGCTTCAGGGGATGACGGCTCAAGAGGCGGTCAAGGCGGCGGAGCAAGCTCTCGAATTGGTGGGAATGACTCAGGCGATGCACCGGCCGATTTCGAGCTACTCGCGCGGGATGCGACAGCGGACGAAGTTGGCTCAGGCACTCGCGCACGATCCCGACGTTCTGATTCTCGATGAGCCGTTCAACGGGCTCGATCCGGTGGGCCGGCACGAGCTGACCACCGTGCTCCGTAAGTGGATTGGGCAGGGAAAGAGTCTGCTGTTCGCCAGCCATTTGCTGCACGAGATCGAATCGCTCACGCAGTCGTTCCTGCTGATTTGCGGCGGCCGGTTGCTGGCTTCGGGAACGGCCCAGGACGTTCACGCGATGATGGTCGGATTGCCGAACGAAGTCGCGTTGCGGAGTTCGGATCCTCATGCCTTGGCGGCGCTGTTGCTCCGGGAACATGCCGCCGACTCGGTGCGGATCGAGGAGGGATTGCTGACCGTGGCGACACCTCAGCCCGGACGGTTGTTCGAGCAACTTCCCGGCTGGCTCAAGGCATCGGGGTTGGAAGTTTCGGAAATGCACTCGGCGGACGAATCGTTGCAGGAGCTGTTCAATTCGCTGATGAAACTGCATCGAGGTGAACTGTGATGGGCAACGTGGCCGCAGTATTTCTGTTCGAGTGGAAGCGGGCGTTGACTCTGCCGCGGATGATGTGGTGGGGAGTGCTGGCGGCATTTCCGGTGTTCATCGTCGGAGTGATCCGCTTCACGACGTATCAAATTCCGCCGCGCGAATTCTGGGCCGGGATGCTTTACGCCTTGATCCCGATGCTGGTGTCGATGCTGGGGATGTTGCTGTGGGCCACACCGGCGATCTCGGCGGAGTTGGAACGTCGAAGCTGGGTCTATCTGACCGTACGACCGAATGGCGGCACGGCGGTGTTGCTCGGAAAATATCTGGCGGCCGTGACGTGGGTGATCCCGCCAACGCTGATTGGACTATCGATCGCAGTTCCGCTGGCAGACACCAGCGACGGCTGGCGTCTGTGGTGGACGATGGCCCGACTGGTCTGCCTCTCGTGCCCAGCCTACGGAGCCGTTTATCTGCTGCTGGGGACGCTGTTGCCCCGCCGTGCCTTGGTGTTGGCGGTCGCTTACACGTTGATCTTCGAGTTGATCGTCGCGTTGGTCCCGGCGGTCATCAACAAGCTGACGATTCAATACCGCTTGCGTGCGCTGCTGGTGGAATGGTGTGACCTCTCCTTCCCTGGTCCTGGCGGACGTCCATCAGGAGTGCTGGCTCTGATCGGCGACGACCCCGCTTGGCAACACGTCATGACCCTGCTGCTACTGCCTCCCGTGTTGCTGCTGATCGCCGTCGCGATCCTGCGCTGGAGCGAGTTCTCCACGTCCGCCGAGTCCGACGTCTGAGGCAGCGCATCGTGCTGCTGAGTCGGTTCGTATTTCCTCAATCGAATGCGACCAGACCGTGTGCAGGCGGTTTGCTCCCGTTCGAGGCAGTTTCTATCATCCCACCGTTGAATCCCGCACCGAGCCGTCGCAGGTTGTCCTGCGGCGGCTTTCGCGTTCTGTTGGAGCCCTGTCATGCAACGTCCTCCTCAAGCACCCGCTACGCCGCCGACCATCAAGCTGACCGAGGGTTGGCATTGCCTGCACCTCTACCTGACCGTCAACCAGAAGGAATGGCAGCAACTTCCCGACTACCAGCGAGCGGAAGGTCGCGAGCAACTGATTCAATTGCTCGACCCGAATCGCGAGGGTGCTCCGAAGCGGATTCAGACGTCGGTTGTGTCGCGGCACGAGGCGGACCTCGGACTGATGATCATGGACCCGGACCCGCTGGTCATCAACGGGATTCGGCAAGGCATTCGAGCCAGTCGGCTCGGTTCGGTGCTGGTGCCGAGCTACTCGTTCGTGTCGATCACAGAGATCTCCGAGTACGTCCCCTCGATCGAGCAGTACGCGGCGCGGTTGCAACGTGAAGGGACCGATCCGTCCGATCCGGCCTACCAAGCCAAGATGTCGGCCTACGGGCAGCGGTTGCCGATGATGAATCAGCAGCGGCTGTACCCGGACTTTCCGCCGTTCCCGATCGCCTGCTTTTATCCGATGAACAAGATGCGGCACCCGAACGCCAACTGGTTTCTGCTGCCGTTCAGCGAGCGAGCCGACCTCATGGCTGAGCACGCGACATCGGGCATCAAGTTCGCCGGCCGCGTCTCGCAGCTCATCACCGCCTCGACCGGCTTCGACGATTGGGAATGGGGTGTGACGCTGTGGGGCCGTGCTCCCGAACACATCAAGGAGATCGTCTACACGATGCGATTTGACCGCGCCTCGGCGCGGTACGCGGAGTTCGGGCCGTTCTACATCAGCTACGTTTTGTCACCGGCCGACGCGCTGAAAGAACTGCGGCTGTGAGTCTTGTCGACCAACTTTCTCGCTGTGACCGGCATGACCAGAACGACGAAGTTGGCGGCGGGTTGCGAATTCTTCGGCGGCGCTGCTCGACTTCAGGTGGCGTGCCGATATACTGCCCCATCCTCGCGACGCATCCGCGAGGCAAAAGACAGCACGATGCGACTGACGCGGGGTGGAGCAGCCCGGTAGCTCGCGAGGCTCATAACCTCGAGGTCGTAGGTTCAAATCCTGCCCCCGCCACTCAACGAAAAGCCGATCCGAATGGGTCGGCTTTTTCGTTTCGTAACTCGGCTCTCCGAGCCGGACTACGAGAACGCCACTCCGTGTTGCGCCAAGTGTCCGAGCAGCGACGGCACGTCGGTGAAGACTTCGGCGAGCAAGCCGTGCTGGCGGCCGGCGGCGACGTATTCCGGAATGTCGTCGGTGTAGAAGCACTCGCTCGGTTCGCAGCCGATTTCGCGCAGGGCCGCTTCGTAGATCGTAGGCTCAGGCTTGATGGCTCCCGCGCCGCAGGAGGTCACGCAGGCATCGAAGCGCTGCAAAACGTCGTAGTGGTCGCGGACCCACTCGAAGTGCGTGATGCAGGTGTTCGACAGCAGCACGAGCCGCAGGCCGCGCGCTTTCAGTTGGTCGAGCACCAGAACGATTGGCTCATTCAGCCAGAAGATGTCCGAAGCGGCTCGCACCAAGTCGTCGAACGAGACCTCGCGATTCGTGGTCGATTGAAACCACTTGTGAAACTGTGTCGGGCTGAGCCGGCCCCGTTCGTAGTTCCATTGCACGCCGGAGTCGAGAAGCAGCCGTCGCATGTCGTCGGTCGATCGGTCGCACAGCCGGCCGAGTTGCTGGCACATGCGGTCGTGTGAGAAGAAGACCAGAACGTTGCCCATGTCGAACAGACAGGTGCGGATCATCGGTAACTCACTGATTGACGCTTCTTGACGCGCGGGGCTACAACTCAGCCGCACGGAGGGCGCGGCATGATCGCAGATTCGCCGCGCGACGAACATCTCATGCCGGACGCGGTCTCGCCTCCTCATCTTCAGCGGCTCGCGTGCCGTCCTCGATCACGGAGGCTGAACCTACATGGCGACTGACTTTGACGATCACGGATCAAGCATCGCCGAGACCACGGCGCGCGATCTCGATTGGCCGTGTCTGCGGCAGTTCTGCGTGTTCCTGGAAAACCGCATCGGCCGCCTCCGCGACTTGCTGCGTTATTTTGAGAAGCACGATTTGCGAATCGTGGCGCTGTGCATCATCGATTCGCATGACAGCGCGGTCGCGCGGATCATGCTCAGTTCGTATGACCGCGGCCGCGAGATTCTCAGCCTGTCCGGCTTCGCGTATTTCGAGAGCGACATCATCGGCGTGGCCTTGCCAGTCGGACATCAACCATTCGTGACGCTGTGCTCGTCCCTGCTGCAAGCCGAGGTCAACATTCAATACACCTACCCGTTGATGTGCCGTCCCGATGGCCGCAGCGCGATCGCGATCTCGGTGGACGACATCGAGATGGCAATCAAAGTCCTGGCCGAGCACGGGCACCGACTCGTCACCGAAGACGACCTGCTGGCGGACGATTAGCGGCTCGTTTTGCTCGACACCGGCGACCCCACTTACGCGGTCGTTCTACGGGATTCGGCATTGGCACGTTCTTGAAAGCGCGGCACAATCGCGGTACAGAGTTCGCAGCATGATCGGCAGCGGTGCCAGCAGGACGCTCGCATCAGATCACGAGTATTCTCTGCGAAAGGCGTCGATGATGAATCGCGTCGCAGGTCGATGGGGGTCGAGGTCGCTCAGTTGCCTCGCGGTTCTGGCCGCGTGGGTGATGATCGCGGCGACGGACGGACGGACTCAAGAACCCGCCGCGCCGCAGAAGCTTTCCGATTTCTTGAAGTTCTCGCCGGAGGCGGCGTTTCATCTCAACAACGACACGACTCTGCGGCGCTGGTTGAAGGATGGTCGGTCGCGGCTCGACGCCGGGCGGATCAGCGAAGGATTGGCGCTGTGGCAACGGATTCTGGATCGAGGCGATGACGGCTTCGTGAAGCTGCGATCCGATGGCCCGTGGCTGGAAGTCCGCGACGAGGTGCTGCGTGGCCTGAGCGAACTGCCGCCGAGCGGACAGGCAACCTACGAGCGATTGTTCGGCACGCCGGCGCGGCAACTCTTCGAACAGTCGCAGCAGTCGGGTCGTTCGATCTTCGCGGCCGAGACGATGCGGCGGTACTTTCACACGGCGGCGGGGTTCGACGCGGCGCGATGGCTGGCTTCGCGCTGGCTCGACAAAGGAGAGACTCGCACCGCTGCGCGACTGTTTGAGCGGTTGTTGTCCGAGCCGGCTCATCGCGAGCGTCTGACTCCAAATCTGGTGGTGCAAGCGGCGGTGACTCAGCGTTTGGCAGGAAACGAGAACCGCGCGAGAGAACTGCTGGCGAAGTTGGGTGAGACGAAGATTCTGATCGCGGGCGAAGAGCGATCGGCGACGCAATTGGTGGAGCAGCTTACTGCTGGCCGCATTGAAGCGGTGTCGAAAGCAACAGCCAAGATCTCGCGCGAGTGGTTGGCAGCGGGAGGCAACTTCGCTCGCAATGCGGTTCCGTCCGGCAGCGTGCCGTGGCTGAAACCGCTCTGGGCTCCCGTGTCACTGGCGGTGAATTCCTCGGATCGGTCGGCGCTTCAAGATTGGCTGGTGAATCAGGACGAACATAACACGCAGCAGCTCGCGGTGGCGATCGAGCCGATCGTCGTGCGCGGGCAATTGGTGGTGCGTGAATTGAATGGTGTCTCGGCATTCGATCTGCGAACGGGCCGTCGCTTGTGGACGTTTCCGTCCGCGCTGCCATTCAGCGAGTGGCTGCCGCGCGCGATGGCTCAAGCGGGAGAGACCAGCCGCGTCAGCGCGGTGCGTGAGGGCGTCGTCACGAACTCTGCGTGCGGCATGTTGTCGAGCGATGGCCGGCGCGTCTTCGCGATCGACATGATCCCCACGGGGGGCAAACCGGGGAGCAACAAAGATGTCGACGACGATTCGGGGAAGCACGATCTCGATGTGTTGACGCAGTTGGTGGCGTTGCCGATTGCGGAGTCGTGGTCGACGCAGCTTGCTTCCGCTGATCGGACGCTGGCAGCGTCCGCCACGGAAACTCTGCGGCCGATTTGGACGTTGGATGGGCTGACGGCGGCGAGCAAATTGGGGCATCGCGGCTGCGGCGTGCAGTTCCTCGGGGCTCCGGTCGTCGTGGACGAGCACTTGTTCGTGATGGGCGAGCTGTTTTCGTTCGACGAATTCGCGGCGGAGAAAAACAACCAACTTTGTCTGATCGCGATCGACGGTTCAAACGGCGAGCCGCTCTGGAGTCAGGGGCTGGCGTTGGTCGATGAGCCGTTCTTCCGAGCACGACAGCGCAGTCGTCGCAACCCGGTCGGTTCGCCGACAGTCTCGGATGGCATGTTGATCTGTCCGACGGATGTCGGGTTGTTCGTCGGCGTCGATTTGGTGACGGGCCGGCAACGCTGGGTGCATGGCTATCGCATCGGCGAATCCGGAGTCCGTCGCGAGTTCTTTCCGGAGTCCATCGGCTGGGATGGCACGCCGACGTGGCCGGTGATTCATCGCGACCGAGTGTTGTTGCTGTCACGATTCTCGGAGGAGTTGCATTGCGTCGAAACGACCACTGGAAAGTTGCTGTGGCAAGTGCCTCGCGGCAACGCGGTCTACATCGGTGCAGTGACAGACGATCGGATCGTGCTGGTCGGCGAGCGGGAGGTGCGTGCGATTCCGATGCCGGCGGACGGGCTGATCGGTGCAGGCGAGACGCCCGCACCACAAAAAGTCGTTGTCACTCCCGCGAGTGAGCCGTTGTGGACTCACCTGGTTGGGCCGGTGACGGGTCGCGGTGTTCGTGTCGGCGATGATTTGCTCGTGCCGCTGAAGTCGGGACGAGTCGCGTGTCTCGATCTCGCGACCGGTCGCGATCGAGGTTTCGCGGTGACTCGCACGCTTGATCCTGCAACGGTTCGGCGCGGTGCCCGACAGGACGATGAGAGTGATCTCGAAGAGCACGCGTTCGCGCCGTGGCCGGGAAATTTGATTGCGTGCGACGACGTCGTCGTCTCGCTGGGACTGGGCCGCATGGCGGTGTATCCACAGGCGCGAGCGGTGTTGGCCTCGCTGCGAGATCGTCCGGAATCGGTCGAGCGACGACTGCTCGAATCGGAACTCACGATGCTGCTGGGATCGGAGGCGTCCCCCGTCGCTGAATTGAAAAGCGTGTTGCAATCGGAGCTGTCTCCGGAGCTGCGCCGGCAAGCGGAGAGACAACTGCGCGAGTCGTTGTATCTGGAGCTCAGCCGCGATCCCGATCAGGCGGACGAGTTGTTGCCGCAGCTCGAACGACTGGCGGATACGACTGGCGAGCGAGCTCGATTGCTGCAACGCGTCTGCGAGGTGTCGCTACCGCGCGATCCGGCTCGCACGGTGCGAGCGGCTCGTGATCTGGCGGCGCTGTCGCTCGATCACGAACTGGAATTGGACGAGCACGGCCAGCATGTCGTGTCGCTCGACACTTGGGCGCGAGGCTTTCTGCGGCAGGTGCGCGGTCGCGTCGCGGACTCGCCCGATGAGGCGGAGCGGGTCAACGCCCTGCTGAATCACGACCGTGACGAAATGCTGAAGTCGTCTGACATCAGCGGGCTGCGGCAGTTCGCTCGGCTGTGCGACGATTGGCCGCAGGCGAGTGACGTGCGTTTTCGGCTGGCGGATTTGCTGCTCGACCGCGGCGACTTCCAGGAGGCGGAACTGCTGCTGGCTCGCGACCGACTCTCGACCGATCCGCAAGTCGTCGCCGCCGCGACCGCTCGAATGCTGCGGCTGTGGGAGCACGTCGGCCTGTACTCGCTGGCGTCGAGCCTGCTGAGCGAATTGGAAGACCGATTCGGCGACGTGGAGTTTTCGGTCAACGTCACTAGCCCGACGCGCCAGCGAGGGGTTGCAGTCGAAGACACCTCGCTGGCGCGTCGGGCTAGTGTGACCGGCCGCACATTCGTTGCCGCGTACCCGCGCGATTCGATGACGTGGCAAGCGTTTATTCGGCGTCAGCGGCCGAGCTGGGACGTGCGGCGTGTGGCAATCTCCGAAGACCGCGAGCGAACCAGCGAGTTGCGGCTGGTCGAAGGCTTCGGCAACGGCGACATCCGCAATCGAGCCTTGGTTCGAGCGGGTATCGGCGTGCATCTCTTCCAAACTCAGCCGCTCTTCCGACCGTTGCAAGAACCGGGTTGGCAGATCGTCGATCGTGATTCCGGCGTCGTGATGGGGCAGTTGCCGCAGTTGGATCGCTACTACCCGACCGGCCTGCAACCAGGAGCGCCGGCGGCGGTCAATCATTTTTTTCCGGTCGGTGGGCCGGGGCGGATGTTGGGTTTCTCGTTGCTGGGCCGCGATCAAACGGAAGCCGCGTGGGACACGCCGTTCACTCCGCTGCGAGCGACTCAGGAATTTCTGCGCGTCGGGCCGGTGGGTCCGGGCTTCTGCGTGTATCAGTCGCGGCAGCATCTGATCGTCGTCGATCCGGCGACCGGCCGGGTCGCTTGGCGGCGTGAGCTGGAACCGCATTCGGGATTGCTCGGCGAGAGCGAGACCGGTCTGTTCGGCGATCGCGAAGCGCTGTTCGTGTTCGGAGCAGACCAGTCGATGTTCACCGTCTACGAAACCGCGACCGGCCGCGAGATTCGTCAGGGACGGCTGCCGGTTGATCAGCATCAATCGCGTCGCGCGTTCGGCCGCAAGCTGTTCCACATCACCGAGGTGAACGGCGTCCGTCGCCTGCGGATTTGGGATCCGCTGACCGATCGCAACGAACTCGACGAAGCGTTGCCCAACGGCACGTCCGCGTTTCAGCCGACGATGACCGTGGACGGCGAGCTCTTGCTTGTGCTGCGCTCTGGCCGAGTCCGCGTGATCGACGTCCACAACGGTCTCGTCAAACTGGACGTGATGTTGTCCGAGTCCGACGTTCGCGGCGCGAACACGCTGCGAGCCTTCTCCGACCGCGACCGCTACTACCTGAACCTGCAACGAGTCCTCGACAACTCCAACCGGACGTCGATGAGCTACTTCCTGAACGAAGCGCTCGTTCCGAAGGCCGAAGTGCTCGGCGAGTTGTATGCGTTCGAGCGGCCGACGACGCCGCAACCGTTCGACGGAGTGACCGGGACGCTCGGCAAGAAACTGTGGATGCGGACGATGCCGCAGCGCACGATCCTGCGGCTCGACAATGCCCGGCTGCCGTTCTTGATCGCGCTGGCTCGACAGCAGGATCGCACTCGAGCAGACAAGACCGCACTGCGAGTCGAAGCGATCGACGCACTGTCCGGAGATCTGCTCGGCACCCGCGACCATGTACTGCCGACACGGCTCGTGCAGACTCAACACGACCCCGTCGCCGCCCGCGTGACGCTCGTCGGCTTGAGCACACGCATCACGCTGGACTACGGCCGTGAGAAGCAGCGACTCGCGCGGCCGGACGCCCCGTGGTAATCCGAAGCGAGCCATCCATGCGATTCATCCTGCTCGGAGCCAGCAATGTCACGCTCGCGTTTCCGCGTCTGTGGCACGGGCTGCGTCGAGCGTGCTCAGAGCCATTGGAAATGTTCGCCGCTCACGGCCACGGTCGATCGTTCGGAACGTGGAGCCGCATTGGCCCACGCGAGTTGCCCGGCATCGTCCCGTGTCGCTTGTGGAACGATCTCGCCGCGCAACCTCCCAGCGCCGAACCGCCGCGAGCGCTCATCACCGACATCGGCAACGATCTGTTGTACGGCGTCGATCCGGATCAGATCGCCGAGTGGGTCGCGACCTGCCTCGAACGTTTGACCGCGATGTCCGCGCGCGTCGTGTTGACTCAGCTTCCGCTCGCCAGTGCTCTGGGCCTCGGTCGTGCGCGGTTTCGATTCTTTCGTTCAATGTTCTTCCCGGCGAGCACCGTTCAATTCGGCGACCTGGCAACAATGGTCACACGGCTCAATCAGCACATCCTCGATCTGGGTCGCGAACACCACATTCCGACGCTCGACCTTCGCGGCCAGTGGTACGGATTTGACCCGATTCACATCCGCCGCCGACACCGCAATCCCGCGTGGCAAGAACTTCTGGCCTCGTGGTTTGACGATTCGACCGTCGCCGACTTCCGAGCGGCGAGCCCCACCCAGTCGCTGCGCCAGTGGCGACAGCGCCCATCCGAACGACGTTGGTTCGGGCGCGAGCAAAATGCGATTCAGCCGGCGCTGCGGGAAGCGGACGGCTCGACACTCTGGCTGTACTGATTTGTGTGACGCGATCAAAGTGTCGCCACGCGGTTTGTGGTGCGGGCGTCTCGCTTCGCTGCGTGATGCCGAAGCGACTCACGAGTTCGTGCTGCTGTCCGCTGCCGATCCGCTGCAACGTGGCCGGGCCGGCTGTGATTCGCCGTCGTTGCGGCCCGCACCGTTGGCGAGAACTCCGCGACAAACCGCTCGACGTTAATGGCGGTCGGCCTTCGCGGTCGTGATGATGTGCTCGAAAGGTGCCGACCATGCGGGCGATTGATCGCAAATTGGTGCGCGATGTGTTCCTGATGAAGGGGCAGGTGCTGGCGATCTGCGCGGTGATGGCCTGCGGGGTCGCGACCTTCGTGATGTCGACCAGCGCGATGGTCTCGTTGCAGGGGACGATGGACGGGTTCTACGCCGACAATCGCTTTCCGCAGGTGTTCGCCAGCATGAAGCGTGCTCCGCTGACGTTGGCTGAACGGATCGAAGAGATTCCCGGTGTCGCTCGCATTCAAACGCGCGTGGTCGAGGACGTGACGCTCGACGTGCCGTCGTTTGCGGAGCCGGTCGCCGGGCGGTTGGTGTCGATCCCGGAACATCCGCAGCCGACAGATTTGTGTTCGCTGTTTCTGCGCAAGGGACGCTTCATCGAATCGCGGCGCGACGACGAGGTGCTCGCCAGCGAGGGGTTTGTCAAAGCTCACAAGCTGCAGCTCAACGATCAAATCTCAGCGGTCATCAACGGAAAAAAGAAGAAACTGCGGATCGTCGGCATCGCGCTGTCGCCGGAGTACGTCTATCAAATCAAGTACGGACAGCTCGTTCCGGACGACAAGCGGTTCGGGATCTTGTGGATGAGTCGCGAGGCGCTGGAAGCGGCGTTCGACATGAAGGGAGCATTCAACGACGTGCTCATCGAACTGCTTCCGGGAACCACGGAAAGGGCGGTCACGAGGCAGTTGGATCGGTTGATCGAAAAACATGGCGGCTTCGGCTCGTACGCACGAGCGGATCAAATCTCGCATCGCTTCCTGTCCGACGAGATCAGTAATCTCAAACGGATGGGCATGATCGTGCCGTCGATCTTTCTGGGAGTCGCGGCGTTTCTGCTGAATGTGGTGCTCAGCCGCATCATCGCGTTGCAGCGTGATCAGATCGCGGCGCTCAAGGCGTTTGGA
Organism: Planctomycetota bacterium; assembly: GCA_003669125.1. GTDB lineage: Bacteria > Planctomycetota > Planctomycetia > Planctomycetales > Planctomycetaceae > SXKJ01. The sequence continues at coordinate 13,582 of QWQF01000121.1, read as the reverse complement.
TATTCGCACTGGGCGGTTGGCCGGCACTATTTGAAACTGGTGCTGCTGATCTGCGTGATCGGCGGCATCGCAGGGACGATCGCCGGCGCGTTCATCGGCCGCAAGATGATGGGCATCTACGCCGAGTTCTACCGCTATCCAGAGCTGCACTACCAATTGCCGCTGGAGGTCATCGCGGGAGCGTTCGGTGTTTGTTTCGGCTTCTCGATGGTCGGCACGTTGGGCGTGGTCCGCCGCGCGGTGACGCTGCCGCCGGCCGAGGCGATGCGGCCGGAGGCTCCTGCGGATTTTCGACCGACGATCTTTGAGCGGCTCGGCTTCGAGAACTGGCTTTCGCAGATCGGCCGCATCGTGATTCGGAATATCGAGCGGCGGCCGGTGAAGGCGTTGCTGTCGGTCTGTGGGATCGCGATGGCGGCGGCGATTCTGGTGCTCGGTCGCTTCTCGGCCGACTCGTTGGAGTTTCTGGTGCGGATGCAGTTCGAGTACATGAATCGGCACGACATCGACGTTTCGCTGAACGAGCCGACGTCGCGCCGAGCACTCAACGAGATCCAGCAGCTTCCCGGAGTCATTCACGCCGAACCGCGGCGCGGTGTCGGCATCAAGCTGTTTCACGATCAGGTCGAGAAACGCACGTTTCTGCTGGGCATCGATCAGGATGCTCGGCTGAATCATCTGATCGACGATCTGGATCAACCGGTCGCCGTGCCACCGGAAGGGATCGTGCTCAACCAAAAACTGGCGCAAGTGCTGGGTGTCCGCATCGGCGATACGCTGCGTCTGGAGATCATGTCCGGCAGTCGTCGTGTTCGGCCGGTGCGTGTCGCGGCGTTCAGCCAAGAGTACCTGGGCACGGTCTGCTACATGGAAGCGCGAGCGCTCAATCGATTGATCGGCGAAGGTCCGGCTGTGACCAGCATCGCGATCACCGCCGATCCGAACGCCGTCGAGGATTTGTACCGCCGCTTGAAAGCGACTCCGCGCGTGGGCAGCGTGATGCTCAAGGGAGCGGCGATTCAAGGTTTTCGAGACACCGTGATGAACAACCTGCTGACCATGCAAGCCTTCAATGTCGTCTTCGCCTGCATCATCGCGTTCGGCGTGGTCTACAACACCGCGCGCGTCGCGCTGTCGGAACGAGGCCGCGAACTGGCGAGCCTCCGCGTGCTGGGACTGACTCGCGGGGAGATTTCTCGCATCCTGCTGGGCGAACTCGCGCTGCTGACGGCGGCCGCGATCCCGTTGGGGCTGTTCATCGGCAACCGGCTAGCGGGACTCGTCTGCTGGTTCATGGACACCGAACTGTACCGCATTCCGCTGATTATCGAGCCGCGGACGTACTCGTTCGCGACGACGGTGGTGCTCATTGCCGCTATTCTGTCGGGACTGCTGGTCCGAAATCGGTTAGACCATTTGGACTTGATCGCCGTGTTGAAGACGCGAGAGTAAAACCGGAACCCGAAGCGTCCGCGAGGGCGAACGCTTCACCGATCCATGAATTGAAAACGCTCTGAATCGCCCGCCCTCGCGGACGTTTCGGGTTCCGATTTCGAGGCTTCTCTTGTTTCGCTGGTTCAAACGATTCCTGTGGCTCTGCATTCTGGCCGGCATTGTTGCCGCGGTCGTGTACGGTTTCATGCCCAAGCCGATTCTGGTCGATACGGCGATGGTCAGTCGCGGCGTGCTCTCCGTCTCGGTGGCCGAGGACGGCAAGACGCGCGTCCGCGACCGCTTCGTCATCTCCGCACCGCTCGCTGGCAGACTGCATCGGATCAAAGTCCGAGCGGGCGATCCAGTGTCGCTTCTGCCGACGGTCGAGCGTCTCGCAGACAAGCCGAACGACAGCGAGCCGATCCACGACAACGGGCATGGCGATGTCACACCCAAGTCGTTCACGGCGTCGGCCTCGCTCGGAACAGCACCTGTCAGCGAACTGGCGATCATTGATCCGATTGACCCCAGCCTGCTGGACTCGCGGCAAATCGCACAGGCCAAACTGCGTGTCAAAGCGTTGGAGTCCGCCGTGCAAAGCGCCTCGGCCGCGAAGGCCAAGGCGAGCATTGCCAGCGAATGGGCGAAGCTCGACCTTGATCGCCACGCGGGACTTTCGGGAAAAGGGGCCAACACGAAACAGGAACTCGAAGACGCGAAGATGCTGCTGCGCTCGCGGACGGAAGATCTGAACTCCGCGAAGTTCGCCGAACAGACGGCCAAGTACGAACTCGAACTGTCTCGCGCTGCGCTGCTGCGATCGAAGCCGCTTGCGGCCGAGGACGCCGAGAAGTGGCAACTGCGGTTGCACTCGCCGATCGACGGGCTGGTGATGAAGGTGCTGCAAGAGAGCGAAACGATCGTGCAACAAGGGACTCCGCTGCTGGAAGTCGGTGACCCGCGCGATTTGGAGATCGACATCGAAGTCCTCTCGACCGACGCCGTCAAAATCCTTCCGCACCAAATCGTACGGCTCAAACATTGGGGTGGCGAGAAGCCGCTGCTGGCGCATGTGCGATTGGTCGAGCCATCCGGCTATTTGAAGCTGTCAGCGCTGGGCGTCGAAGAGCAGCGTGTCCACGTCATCGCGCAGTTTGATACGCCGTATGCCGAACGGCCGACGCTCGGCAATGGGTATCGCGTCGAAGCTGAGATTGTGATTTGGGAGGAGAACGACGTACTCAAAGTTCCGACCGGAGCGCTCTTTCGCGACAACGGTGCGTCGCAAACCACGTCCAGTGAAAAGCCGGCCGCTGACATCTGGGCCGTGTTCGTGGTCGAAAACGGATTGGCCATCAAACGCCGCATCGAAGTCGGTCGCCGCAACGGACTCGAAGCCGAAGTCCTCAACGGCCTGAGCGAAACGGATCTCGTCGTCGTCCATCCCAGCGACCGCATTCAGGACCAAATCCAAGTGCAGCCGAGATAGCGTGACGGTCAGGGTGGATTGTGAGGCTAAAAATGAAAGTTGAAGACCTGCTCCCTGCTCATTCGTCGCTTTCCGACATCGTGATTCGCGCGTCGGCCGGAACCGGCAAGACGTATCAACTGGCGAGCCGCTTCTTGCAGTTGCTCGATGCGGACGTGCCGCCGGAGTCGATTCTGGCGGCGACGTTCACTCGCAAGGCGGCGGGGGAGATTCTCGAACGAATCCTGCTGACGCTGGCTCGCGCGGCGATCGACGACGGCGAACGAACCAAGCTGGCGAGCGCGATTGGGTCGCCGCAACTGACGAGCGAACGCTGTCGTGAACTGCTGGCAAAGATGACGCGGCGGTTGCATCGGCTACAAGTCGGGACATTGGACAGCTTCTTCGCGAAGCTCGCCAGCAGCTTTTCGCTGGAGCTGGGTTTGCCTCCCGGCTGGCGGATTCTGGAGACGATCGAAGCGAAGCGGCTGCGCGAAGAGGCGGTCGAGGCGTTGCTCGAGGCGGAGACAGATGATGAACTCGTGCGGCTGCTGCGGTTGCTGACGAAAGGGACGACGTCGCGAACAGTCAGCGACTTGATCGACGACACCGTTCAAAACTGCGGCGAGGTCGCGGTGGAGACGGCTCCGGCCGCGTGGCTCAAAGTGCCTCGGCCGCCGCTGCCGACGTTTGCCGAACTGCAACAGTCTCGGCAACGTCTGCAAGAATTGCTCGACACCGAAACGTACTCGGATGCGCGGTTTCCCAAGTCGATCTTGAAAGACCTCGAATCCGCCGAGCGAGACCAGTGGGAGGATCTGCTCGACCGCGGCATCCTGAAGGTTTTGCTGGCGGGCGGGCAGAAGTACTACAAGAAGGAGATCGATCCACGGACGTTGGCGGTTTACGAAACGATTCTCGATCAGGTGAAGCGGCTCACGCTGCATCGGTTGGCGACGCAGACCGAAGGGACGCGCGAACTGCTCGACAAGTTCGACCGCGAGTTCCGCGAGCTGCAACGCCGGCAAGGTGGTTGCTCGTTCTCGGACGTGGCTCGCGCGCTGGCGGATTGGAGCGACCTGTCGGGGGAGACCGATCGCTCGACCGGCAGCTTGGCGATGCGGCTGGATTCACGGCTGTCGCATTTGTTGCTCGATGAGTTTCAGGACACCTCGCCGCTGCAATGGTCGGTCCTGCGACCGTTCGCCGAACAGGTCGCTCGCAAGCAACGCCCGGCTCAGAAGAAGATATTTGGCGAGAACGAATTACCGCCGTCGTTCTTCTGCGTCGGTGACGTCAAGCAGGCGATCTACGGCTGGCGAGGCGGCGACGCGCGGATCTTCGACACGTTGCTGCGACAGTTGCCGAATCTCACGCCGGAAACACTCGCGAAGAGTTGGCGATCCGCGCAGCCGATTATCGACGCGGTCAATTGCGTGTTCCAGAATTTGCCTCGGCACCCGAATCTCGAACGGCTGGCCGCGCCGATCCAATCGTGGTGCGATGCGTTTCCAGAGCACACGACCGCGTGGACGGAGCTGCCCGGCTACGTCGAGTTCCGTTCAGTCGCGGTGAAAGGTGAGGGAGAATCGCAGTCGGATGTGACTCTGCAAGCCGCCGCGAACTTGGTCGCGGACTTGGCGACGAAGCATCCGACTCGCAGCATCGGCGTGCTGACGCGCAGCAACGAAGCCGTCGCGAAGCTGATCTTTGAATTGCATCACCTCGATGTTCCCGCCAGCGAGGAAGGGGGACATCCGCTGACCGATTCGGTCGCGGTGCGATTGCTGTTGTCGCTGCTGCTGCTGGCCGATCATCCGGGAGACCGGATTGCTCGGTTTCACGTCGCGACGTCGCCGCTGGGGCCAGCGTTTCAGTTTGGCGATTTCCAAGACGATGCCGCCGCCGCTCAATTGGCCGAGTCGTTGCGACGGCGATTGTTGTGCGACGGCTACGGCCTGTGCCTCGCCGCGTGGTCGAAGTTGCTGGCCGATCACGGCAGCTCGCGCGATCGCGTTCGTTTGGATCAGCTCGTCAAACTGGCGGACGGCTATCAACCGACGGCGACGCTGCGGCCCAGCGACTTCGTGGAGTTCGTCCGCGAAGAACGTGTGGCCGATCCCAGCGGCGACCGCATCCGCGTGATGACGGTGCATCAGGCGAAAGGTTTGCAGTTCGACATCGTCGTGTTGCCGGAATTGGACAAACTTATCCCCGGCCAAACGCCTTCGCTCGTTGCTGGCAATGCCGATCCTGCCGAGCCGCCCGACGCCGTCTGCCTGTACCGCGACAGCACCGTCCAACAACTCCTTCCGCCTGAACTGCAATCGCTGTTCGAGCAGGACACCGAACGTCGCACGCACGAGTCGCTGTGCGTGCTGTACGTCGCGCTGACCCGCGCGATCCACGCGATGTATTTGCTGATCGCTCCGCACGAAAAGGAGCCAACGAAATCATTTGCCGGATTGCTGCGGGCTTCGCTGGCAGACAACGCCCCTGCTCCGCCGGAGATGTTGTTGTTCGAGACGGGGGACGCGGGTTGGGATATTGGCATGACGGACAAATCAACGGTCGCTCCGGACCCCTCGCTGGCGCGTCGGGCGAGTGTGCCGGCCCAAATTCGATTCGCTCCGCCGTTGCCGACACCGACGCGCGGCTGGCAGCGTCAGGCCCCGTCCAATCACGAATCGCAGCCGTCGCGACGACTCGGCGAGTTGCTGCGAACTCGTCCCGTCTACGCCTTCGAGCGGGGCACGCTGATCCACAAGTGGTTCGAGCAAATCGAGTGGCTCGACACCGGCCGCCCGGCGAATGCGCAACTGCTGGCCGCCGCGCGGACGTTGCCTCCGATGACGCTCGATCCGGAGAAGCTGCTGCCGGAATTCTTTGCGATGCTCGAACAACCGGCGATCACCGTTGCTCTGCGGCGTGACACTTCAGCGCATCGCGAACTGACCCCGCAAGTGCTGCGAGAGCATCCCTTCGCCTGTCGCTTCGAGCGGACGCTCATCAGCGGCATCATCGACCGCCTGGAGTTGTGGTCCTCTGGAGATCGAATCGTCGCGGCGGAAATCGTCGATTTCAAAACCGACGTGATCGCCAATCGGCCAGCGTTGGACGCGCGAGTCGCGATCTATCGGTCGCAGTTGGAGTCGTACCGCCGAGCGGTCTCACAACTCTTCGGCCTCGAGGCGGATCGAATCACGGCAAAGCTGCTGTTCGTTCAAGCCGGCGAAGTCGTTGAAGTCTGAATGGGCTCGGCGTTAGCAGACTTGCCGATTCACGGGTCTTGCGACGGAGGAGTTGTCGGTGAAGGTTCAGCGTCCTTCTGTTCGCGAAGCGTCTGCTTTCGATCCTGTGCCATCGCGGCGAAGCCGAGCCCCAGAATCGCAGCGACTTCGACGGCGAACAGCGGGCTGGCATTGCGATTCAGCCAAACCGCTCCGGGCGAATGCGAGTTGCTGATCACGATCGCGATCAGTGCGAGAATCGTGACGACGAACAGACCGGCCGCAACAGCAGTCAGGCGAAACAGCAGGCTGGCGGGCTTGGGTGGGTGGCGCATGCGAGTTTGAATCGTTGGGGTTTGGATTACGGAGATCGGCCTTCGGCCAGCACGGAGCGTAACCGTTCGAGGTCTGTTTCGTCCGTGTAGGCGTGCGGACTGAATCGCATCAGTCCCTCGCGAAAGTTGAGCAAGACGCCGGCGGGCTTCGCGGTGGCGAGAATCCGCCGCCGATCGTCGTCAGAGACTTCGCAGGAGACAATGCCGGATCGTCGCGTCGGTTCCGCTGACGGGCAGATAGTGAAGTTCAGCGAATCGAGCGTTTGTCGAAGCTGATCAGTGATGTCGCACAATCGCGACCAGATGGCGTCGATGCCAAACGAGAGCAACAAGTCCAAGCTTGCGCCGAGTGCCAGGATGCCGCCCGCGTTCGCAGTGCCTCCTTCGAAGCGGCGTGCGGAGGACCACATCTCGCGCGGCTGAAGCGGACGTGCGACGCGGTACGAGCCGGCGTCGTCTGAGTAGTCGGCAACGTCACCGAGGTACGAACCGGAAAAGCCAATGCTGTTCGGACCGATGCCGGTTGGTCGCAGTCGTTCGAGATGTTCTTGCCGGATGAAGAGCACACCGGCTCCTTCGGGACCGAGCATCCATTTGTGTCCGTCGGCCGCCAAGAAATCGACCGACGTGCGGGACAGGTCGAGCGGGATGACACCCAGTCCCTGAATCGCATCGACGCAGAGCAAGATCCCGCGCCGATGACAGGCGTCGGCGAGTTCGTCGAGGTCGTGCCGCCAGCCGGTCACGAAGCCGACCCAACTGGCCGTGACGATCCGCGTCCGCGCGTCGGTCGCGGCCAGCAGGCGGTCGATCGTGCAAACGTCGGAGCCGGGTTCACTTTCGACGACGCGGACTTCAACGCCGCGCGGAATCAGGCAACGCCATGTGTTTCGATTCGCCGGAAACTCGCCGCTGGCCAGCACGACGTTGTCCCCCGGTTGCCACGGAAATGCTTCGGCGATGATCGACAACCCGCTGGTTGTGTTCGGGATGAAGGCGATTTCGCTCGACTGGCAACCGAGCAACCGCGCGGCGGAATCTCGGACTGGACTGACACGCTTCCGCCACTCGGACCAGTTCGCATCGCCGTTGTTGGTGACCTCATCGGCCCAATTAGCGAGAGCCTGTTTCGCCGGCAGGCTGAGCGGCGCGACGGCAGCGTGGTCAAAGTACGCCCACCGCTCGGCGACCGGCATTTGTCGACGGAATTCGTGCCACCATTCGGACATGATCGTGCCTCGCAGCAGACTGGACGTGGGCGTCTGGTCTGCGCCGGCCGGACAATACCCTTTTCGTCGGGACGGTAATACCATCCGCCCTTTCTCTCGCTCGGAATTGGATTGGAAATAGCCATTCATGTCTGCGAATTCGACGGCGGCGAAACGTACCGCGACTCCCATTGGGGCGACTGTTGACGAGCAAGTTTTGGTGCTCGATTTCGGTGGCCAGACGGCACAACTCATCACTCGCCGAGTGCGAGAAAATAACGTCTTCTGCCAACTGGTGCGGCACGACTTGCCCGCGTCACGCATTCGACAGATCGCGCCGAAGGGACTGATCCTGTCGGGCAGTCCGGCCAGCGTTTACGGGAAAGGCTCGCCGCAGCCCGACCCCGAAATTTTCAATCTCGGCATTCCGATTCTCGGCATCTGCTACGGGATGCAGGTGACGTGTCAGACTCAGGGAGGCCAAGTCACTGCCGGCCACACGCGCGAGTTCGGACACGCTTCGTGCAAAGTCCTGTCGTCCAGCGGCTTGTTCGACGGAGTGCCGCAAGAGTTCCAAGTTTGGATGAGCCACGGCGATCAAGTCCGCGACCTGCCGGCCGACTTCGAGCCGATCGCGGCGACCGAGACTTGTCCGCACGCCGCCGCGAAGCATCGGACGAAACCGATCTTCGGATTGCAGTTTCACCCGGAGGTCACGCACACCGAACACGGCAGCCGGTTGCTCGCGAACTTTGTGAAGAACATCTGCGGCTGTCGCGGATCGTGGCGGATCAGCGATTTCATCGAAAGCGAAATCGTCGGCATTCGCGAACGAGTCGGCAGCAATCGAGTGATCTGCGGGCTGTCCGGCGGCGTCGATTCGTCGGTGGTCGCGGCGCTGCTGTCGAAGTCGATCGGCGACCAGGTCTCGTGCATCTTCGTGGACAACGGGCTGCTGCGACTCGGCGAAGCCGAAGACGTTCGTGATCGATTCTCGCAGCACTTCAAGACGGACCTGCATGTGGTTGATGCTCGGCAGCGATTCCTCGACGAACTCAGCGGCGTGAGCGATCCGCAGCAGAAACGAAAAATCATCGGCCGAGTTTTCATCGAGGTCTTCCGCCACGAAGCCAAGTCGATTCCGAATGCGAAGTTTCTGGCTCAAGGGACGCTCTATCCGGACGTCATCGAATCCGGCGGCAGCGCCGACGGGCCGGCCGCGACGATCAAAACGCATCACAATGTCGGTGGCCTGCCGGAGGAACTCGGCTTCGAATTGATCGAACCGCTGCGCGATCTCTTCAAGGACGAAGTCCGACAAATGGGCCTCGAATTGGGCCTGCCGGATCACCTGATTTGGCGGCATCCGTTCCCCGGGCCTGGCCTCGCGGTGCGCTGTCTCGGTGAGATCACCGAGAAAAAATTGACCACGCTGCGTCAAGCGGACGCGATCGTCATCGAAGAACTGCACCGAGCCGGTTTGTACCGGCAAGTTCAACAAGCCTTCGCCGTGTTGCTGCCCGTGCAATCGGTGGGGGTGATGGGAGACGACCGGACCTACGAAGACGCCGTCGCCGTCCGAGCGGTTCAGACCGACGACTTCATGACCGCCGATTGGTTTCATCTGCCGTACGACGTGCTGCAACGGATCTCGACCCGGATCACCAACAGTGTCCGCGGTGTGAACCGCGTGGTCTACGACATCAGCAGCAAGCCCCCCAGCACGATCGAATGGGAGTGACGTGACGGAGAACAGAGAGCAGTGCTTGACTGCCTTCTGCTTTTTGTTGACGGGCTTCTTTTGGAAAGAGCCATGCCCTGGGAAGTCTATTTTGCGTTCGCGCTGATCCCCGGAATTTTTGCCGGCTTGTTGGTCGTGATCGCGAAGCTCAGCGGCTGGACGAAATTGGCGGAACGCTTCCGGGCCGATCGCGAACCGGATGACGGGACCTGTTTTCGAGGCCAGTTTTTCCGCATCGGCTGGTGCGACTACAACGGCTGCATGACGATTCGAGTGTCGCCCGAAGGTTTGTATCTGGCGGTCTGGCCGATCTTCGTGGGGCACGCGCCGCTGCTGATTCCGTGGTCGGCATTGAGAGTCGTCGAGGAGCGTCGGCGACGTTGGTTCGCGGTGGCATTGGTAGAGGTCGATCAGCCGCCGCTGGCGAGGTTGCAGTTGCCGTTGAAGGTAATCGACGCGGCCCGCGATTGGCTGCGGTCTCAAGACTTGGAGGACTGAGTGCGGTTCGGCACTTTAGTGACCTTCGTGAAAATTGATCCGACTTCGGTTCGTCACGTTGAATCTGCTCAGTTGGTGGCGACTTGGCAGACTCTGCGACCATCGCTGTCTCTGCCGGTTGTGTCTGTTCGCGGAATCAGTCGGGCGATCGGACTCGAACATTCGACTTCTGGGGCGCAACCGCCCGCTCCGCGCCAAGACGACCGCACGGTTTGACCGACCTAACTGAGGGCAGATTATTCGTTCGCTCGGACAATGCGCTTGACTGACAAGTCACCGTCATCGGGAAGGTTTGCCTCGCCGGAATCTTCCACCAGGAGTCGCCACCACGATGAAATTGCTTCGATCTTGGACTCAAGTCGGACTGCTGCTGGCCATCTCGACGTGGGCCGCGCTGAACTCAGCGCACTCGGACGACACTTTGCCAGCGATCGTGTCTGATCGTCCAGCCGCGGTCAGTCCCGATGTGGTCTCCGAAGACGACTCGGCCCCGGCTACGAAAACGGAATCCAATCCTGAGCCGAAGCCCGCGGCCGAAGCGTTGAGTCCCGAACCGGAAATCTCTTTGCCCACCACGACGGCGACGCCGCCCACCGGCGAGTCCAGCGTTCCCAAGCCGGAGACGCCGATGGACATCGATTCGCAATTCGAGACGCCGATCGAGGTTAATCCGCAATCCGCCAACACGAGTCCGCGCCCGTTGTTCTCCGGACCGCCCACAACCAAGGTTCAAGCTCCGACGAGCGAAGCTCCCAAGCCACCGCAACCGACTCCGGTTGTCGCCGCGCCGGTTGATCCGCTCGTGAAGTTGGCCGCGGATGCCGTGGAAGTCTCCAGCCGACGATATCTCACGGCCGACATGCACACGCCGTGGCAAGTCATTCATGGACTGCTGGCCTATCGCCAGGATTTTCAGCTCAAGGTCAAAGACAGCGACAAGAAGATCAACGCGTTGGAGTGGGCCGGCAGCGGTGTGACCTTCCGGGGTGAGTCATTGTTTCAGAAGACTCCGTACGGCGGCCGCGCGCACCCGTTCATTCAGGCGTACTGGTTCGAGGGGCATCCCACGCAGTTCATGGCCTATCTGACCATGTGCCGTTTGCCGACGTCGCATCAGTTCAAGACCGCCGGCGGCGAGGTCGTTACCGTTCAGGACATCATCAACAACGCCAAGATGGAAGTGACTCGCGCAACCGACGTCGAGATGACTTGGACGCTGTGGGCCTTGGCTCATTACCTCGAGCCGACCGCCCAGTGGGTCAACAAGAATGGCGAGCAATGGAGCATGGAAGAACTGCTCCGCGTGGAGTTGCGAAATACAATTTATGACGCTCCGTGTGGCGGAACTCACAGCTTGTTTGCGTGTGCGTACGCCCGCAACGCTCACTTGCAGTCGAAACAACCGTTGCGTGGAGTCTGGCTGGAAGCCGACCAGAAAATTCAACGTTTCATCGCCGAGGCCAAAGCTCTGCAGAATCCCGATGGCAGTTTTTCGATCCACTTTTTCAAAGGCCGAGGTTCCAGCAACGACTTCAACACACGGATCACCAGTTCTGGTCACATGATCGAATGGCTGATGGTCGCGCTGCCGCAGTCGCGCCTGTCGGAGTCGTGGGTTCAAAATGGGATTCGCTGTGTGGCTCAAGATCTGATTGACAACCGACACCAGAATGCCGAATGCGGCCCGTTGTATCACGCCGTCGATGGCTTGCAGATTTATCGCGAACGGATGCAGATCGCCGCGCGGATGGCGCAACGCACGACCTCCGGCGCGAATGGCTGGAAGGCGACTCCGAGTGCTCAGTGGCCGCAACCGAAGACGCTCGTCAAAGCCGGACAGCAGGAGGATTCGAATCTGGCGACGACCGAGATCCAATCCCAATCCGCGTCAACGTTGCCAGTGATTACCTCGCAACCGGGCGTTGAGATCGTCGTGCCAAAACGGGTCCGCCCGGCAGTGACTGCCGAGAAACCCGCGAATTCCACCCTCCGCTAGTCCCTCAGTATTTCACTTCGGCGGATCGACCTGCAGCAGCGTGTATGGCACGAGGGCCAGTGAGTAGATGCGGCCGTCGCTGGTCTGGGCACATCCGAGGTTGACGTATTTGGTCGTCGTCGTGCCATCAGGGAGCTTGATGATCCCGTAGTGCATTGGCAGCGGCTTGCCTTCCTTGTCGACGAACTCGGTGTAGTCCGGGTTCTTGATCGAGACCGGGCCGAGGTCCACTGGGCCGGGTGTGCCTGGCCGAAAGCGGACGATGTGCAGCAGATTGATGCCGGCATCGATCTTGTCGAGCTTGCCTCCTTCGGTGACAGCGGCACAGACCTCACCGGTGGGGCCGACGCACATGGCTCGGCAGTCGGTGGTTTTCGCGCCGGGGACCAAGGTGCCGAGGCTGCGTCCCGGCAGTGTGTTGCCAGGCGCGGTCAGGTCGTAGGAGTAGAGTTGATTGCTGCTCATCGGCAGGCAGTACAGCGTCTTGCCGTCGGGGGAGATGTCCCAATTGATCGGATGCCCTGTCGGCAGCGAGAGATTCGACTCCTTGGTCGGAGGCTGGCCGTCGATGGTCTGCTTCAGCCGTTCGAGCTTGTCGGTGTTGGGGTCGTACCGAGCGATCTCGCCACCGAGGATTGGGTGGTACGCGCGGCCGAGGTGGTCGATCGAGATGAACGCGAAGATGTGATGGCAGTCCAGCAGATCGCGATACGTTCCCTTCTCCAGATTCAGAATCATGAAGTGCGAATCTTCCGGTTGCTTGTCCGCGCAGGTCGAGATGTACGCGATACCGCGCGACTCGTCGGGAGTGATGCTGATGATGCCGTGATGCGGGACGGGAATCGGATAGACCTTGGTCTTGCCGGTCTGCGGGTCGTAGACCATCGGATAGCCGCCGGGGTAGTCCTCCCACTTCTCGTTCTTGTCTTTTTCCGGATAGCCCTGCTTGGTGGCGAAGTAGATTTTGCCGCTGGCTCCGACGTTGTTCCGCGTGTGAATTTTCGCCTGCGCCGCGAAGCCGGTGGCGGTCGTGCCGATCTCCTTGTGCGTATCGACGACGATTTTCATTTGCTTCGTCGCCGGATCGAACTCGATGAGAGACGCCCCGACGCCGTACTTCGCGGTGCCGATGTAGAGTCGCCCGTTCTTGCCGGTGACGATCGAGAAGTAGCCGCTGCCTTGGTTGGTCGTCTCTTTGGGAATCGCGTAGGCGGTGGCCGGCAGCCAATTCAGTTTTGGCTCCTCAGCCAAGGCTTCTGACAAGCCAAGCACCGAAATAAAGGCAGACAAGCACCAGCCGAGAACTCGTGGACGTCGCGTGGTCAACATGCCCGATCTCCTGTTCTGTAGTTCGTCGTCGCCACGTTCGCCAGAACGTGGGTTCCGTGCTGACTTAGAATACCGCACCAGAACTGTCCGGCTAACGATTCGGCCGGACGTTTGAAAATGTTGTTTGTTAATGGATTACGTTGAATGACGAGCGCGCACGATTTGAACTCGGAACGCAAGAATCTTCCGACGACCGGCGATCCTGCTGGGCGTTGGAGGTTGCAAGATGCACGCTGGGACGTTGGTGTTCGCGCAGCTCATGGAGTTTCTGCCGAGGCACGAATTCAATTCGTGTGTGCGGCGTTACGGAGGAGATCGGCGGCCGCGAGGCTTCTCGTGCCGC
>QWQF01000267.1 GCA_003669125.1 Planctomycetota bacterium | reverse complement strand
GTCGGTGACTACGTGGCCGCTCAGCGATTGCAGACGGAAGCCAAATGGCCGTGGAGCGATTTTCGTTCGAAGATGTGGGACCGCACGGCCGCCGAAAGTCCGGTGATCAAAGCCGCTCTCGAACTTTGCGGCCGACCGGGAGGACCGAATCGGTTGCCCACACGGTCACTCAACTCCGAAGAGCGCGCGGAGTTGCGCGAACTTTTGAAGCGGATCGGCGTGCCAACCGTGAAATGATGCAGTCGCGATCCGCCCTCTCGTCGCACTCTTTGAAGGAATTCCACCATGCTCATCGAAGCTCACGGACTGATCTCGGACGTGGCACAGCGTCCAGACAATGACCGCATCTCGTATTTCACCGCTCTGTGTCCGCTGCAGTCGGGGACAATCCTGGCGGGCTTTCAAGTGGGACGGTTCAAGCATGGGCCGGACAACACCATCGGGCTGTGTCGTTCGACCGACGGCGGCGAAAGTTGGACCGCAATCCCGTTTCGATTTGAGTCGCGGTTGGGGGACATTTCGGGTTCGCTCGCCGGGGCCGAGATGGTCGAAGTCGCTCCGGGGCGCGTGCTGCTGTTCGCGACGTGGTTTGATCGCAGCGACCGCGAGCGACCGCTATTCGATCCCGTCACTGAAGGCATTCTGCGCAGCCGAGAACTCATGGCCATCTCAACTGACGAGGGACTCACCTGGAGTCCGTGGCGCGAGCTGCCGACACCGGGCCTGACCGGATGTGCGATGACCGGTCCGATCACGATTTGGCCCGACGGCACGCTCGCGTTCGCATTCGAGAGCTTCAAAGAATTCGACGATCTCAAACCCGCGCGGCACGTTGCATGGTTGTTGATCTCGCGGGACGGCGGCGAGACGTTCGATCCTCCGTGGCGAGTCGCTCAGCATCCCGAACATTCGCTCTATTACTGGGATCAGCGCTTGTGTGCGACTGCGACTCCCGGCGAATTCCTCTCGCTGTTTTGGACGCACGACCTCGCGGCGAAACGCGATCGTCGAGTGCATTTCTTGCGTGCGTCGATTCACGATGCACAACCTCTGCCGTTGCCGACCGAGACCACGCTGCCCGGTCAAATCGCCGCGCCGGTGTTGCTCGAAGACGGCCGTTTGTTCGCCTTCGTCGTGGACCGCGATCAGCCCGGCACACTGACTCTGTGGCAATCGCCGGACGGGGGCAGCACTTGGCCCGCCGACGCTCGGCTGGTCGTCCATCAGCAACAGGAACTGGCGAAGTTGTCGCAAGGCCGCGAGCACATCGACTTCGCTCAGTATTGGGAAGACATGGGCAAATGGACGTTCGGGCATCCGGCGATCCGGCGCTTGTCGGATGGCCGGCTGCTGTTGGCCTTTTACGCCGGCTCGCCCGACCGCATGAGCATTCATTGGGCACGCGTTCGAGTCTGACGGTCATCCGAGACCTTGTGGCTCGGTCGATCCGTTCTTGATTTGCGAATCATCCAGGCACAAGGGCTTGGGCTACAGGTTTGCCGACATTGTGGCTCGCGCCGCATCATTTCTTCGGAACGTCGGCCGAGAGTTGCGGCCGAGGTGGCGATTCGCGGGCGGCGTCGGGCGCGTCGGAGTCGGCTGGCGGAGTGGCCAGACGGATGGCTCGCAAGTGCTCAAACGGGTCTGCGACCGCAAGCCGCAGCAGTGCCGCTGCGTTCGGTGTTGCCAGTGGCACTGCGAGCGTGATCAAAGCGTGAGCGACAGCGGACGTGGGATCATCGACCGCTCGCGCGGGAACATCGGAGGAAAGTGGAAAGCGATCCAGCGTGTGAGCCTTCAATGGATCAGCGGCCAATGCGAAGGCACTCGGCGCGAACAGTTGCCGAGGCGAGGCGGGACGCACGGGATCGGACTCGGCCGCGAGCATCGGAACGTCAACGACCGGTCGTTTCCAATCTGCCGGCAGTCGCTCGGAAGTCAACGCCGTCGGCGAACCGGGAAATTCGCCGACCGGCAGCAGCCAAAGATGAGCCGGAAGCTTGTCTGCTCCCGCCGGACGACGAGCGGCCGGCTGCTCGGTCATTGGCAGCGACGGAATCGCAAACTGCTGAGGCGGTACGAGCCGCTCGGGCAGGAGTTGAGCACTCGCCATCGATGGAATCATTCCGAGTGCCAGGAGAGATACGGCGATCAGGCGATGTTGAATCATCGAAATTCAGTCCTGCTTCGTAGCCAATCTCGCCAGAGATTGGGGTCGCGTTACAAGATTCACCCAATCTCTGGCGAGATTGGCTACGACACAAAGCGGTCAGGGAACTTGGATCACGAGTTGCACATCGGTTCCGACAGCCGGCAAGACCTTGGTGTTGGTGTCGAGCTTGATGAGCGGCTCGTCTTTCATCGTGAGGTTGGTCTGAAAGACCGTCTCGTCGGTGACCGGGAAGATGGCGATCAGCGTGCCGGTGGCGTCGGCTCCGTAAACTTTCTCCGGTTTGTTGGGGTCGGGCTGCTTGCTGATCGAGCCGGTGAAGGTCCACTTTAAGTTGGGCATCGTCTTGCCGGTCTTACGATCGACCAAGACTTTCTCGATCGGCATCCGTTTGGCCAAGCCTCCCGCGCCGGGCAGTTCGAGAAAGATTTTGACTTCGGGGCCGGCGGCTTCCGCACCCTCACCCTTCGCGGGCTTGCCCGGTTTCAGGCCGAGACTCTCGACCGCCTTGTGGATGTCGCTCGGCTTGGCGTCAAAGGTGACGACCGTCTCGTGAGCCTTCTGTCCTTTGGGTGCTGCCAGCGAGGCGATGACCTCGATCGGGTAGACCTCATTGAGGTTCGGCAGCTTGCGCAGCGCAATCTTGCAGGCAAGCGTGACCGTCTTCTTTTCCTTGTCGATCTTGATCGCCTCGCTAGGTTTGTCCTGAGCGGCCAGCGGCATCGCCAACCACAGCAACAAAATCAGACCCAACTCAATTCGCAATTTGCAATTTGCATTTTGCATTTTGCAATCTCCTCTCTTGTGATCCGAAACAACGGTCCGACCAATCGAGACGCTACTTCTCTCCAATGCACACGACCGCAGTGCTGGCTTTGCCGCCGGCTTCCAACGCACACGTCGCCACGAACAATCGCCCACCCGCAACAATCGGTCCTCCGTAGACCATGCCGGGAGCTTTGGCTGTGGGGTCGGTGCCCAGCGAGAGCTTCCAGCGAAGTGCCCCGTCGGTCAGGTTGATGGCTCGCACGACAGCCTTCAGGTCCGCGACGAAGACCATGTCACCCGCAATCGCCGCGCTGGCGAAGAACGGAGCCGCCCCATCGACGGTCCATTTCTCAGCACCGCTGGCGACATCGACCGCTCGGACTTTGCCATCCGTGGCCGTGAAGACCGCGATCTGATCTTTCACCGCAATTGCCGAGACGATGCCGGCGGCAAATGCTCGTCGCCATTTCACTGAGCCATCTGCGAGCGACACCGCCACGACCTCGCCCTGACCACCAGCGATGTCTTTCGGTTCGAGACGCACGCTGCTGCAACCGACGAGCACCACATCACCCACGACCGTCGGCCCCGCCCACGGATTGAAGGTGAGCGGCGTCTTCCACAGCACGCTGCCATCGCTGAGCTTCACCGAACAGATGGCTCGTTCGCCGGTCTTCTCCGCGTCGAGGAACGCTGTCGCGACGACGACTCGATCGCCGACCGCCGCCACCGCCGCATCGACGTGCCACTTGCCAGCTCCCGCTTGCCACACGAGTTTCGGACGCGGCTTGGGCAACGAGTCCTCGTTGGGAGCGATCGCGAAGTCGGGATCGGTCTTCTTCTCTTGCTCGTACTTCGCGAGCAACTCCTTCCACTTCTTGTCGAGCGCCGTTTGAGCCGACGCGGCATCGACTTCCTTGCCGTCCAATTCTAACCGCGCGGGATCAACACAGAGCAGTCCCGCGTTGCCGCCACCAATCAGAATTTTTTCGTTGGCGATGCTGGGCGAACCTTCCAGATGTACCAACTGCCCCGGCACCGGCAACTGCCACAGCGGCAATCCCGAATCCAATCGCACTCCATGCAAGGTGGCTCCGTCGGTTTGGTGCATGCCGTCACCAAACACGACTACGTTTCCAACGACGGCCGGAGCACACACGGTCGGCAGCTTGAGATACGGCACCGACTTTGCCCAACGCACACGCTGCTTCGGAGCGGCCTCGGTGCTCAGCGCTTGAAACGTGGAAGTGTTGAATGCGGCAAGGGCCGACACGAGCACACTGTCGCCAGCCGCCACGGGTGCGGCGATGTAGTGGTCGCTCGACTTGTGGACCCACAACACCTTGCCGGAACTCGGGCCGGGCTGACCATCAACGCAACCGGTACGAGCCAGGTTGCCGCGATTCGTCGGCCAGTCGGCAGCGGAAGCCGAGGCAATGACGAATAAAAGAAGTATGACGAAGCTCGCGCGAGGCAGGGCCAAGTCTTCAAATTTCATTTTTGGCACCACAATCCACTCCCGACTCACATCGCCATTCCAAATCACATCGCACCGAATTCGAGAAACCAAAATGAAACTTGAAGACCTGTCCCCTGACCGGCTCCTTCGTCATTTTCGTCACTCATTTCAGACTCACCTGCCCCACTGCCGCGGGCGTCGGGCGTCCGAGCAAGACGGTCGATTCCTGCCCTTCATTATTCAGCAGCAGGTCGAGTGCTCCGTCGGTATTGATGTCCGCCACGGCCAGTCCACGCGTGTTGAAGACCTGCTGCGACAGCCCGACTTCGTCGGTGGCGTCGATGAATTTGCCTTGACCGCTGTTGCGGAAGTAGCGGTTTGAACCTTTCAAGCAGCCGACAATCAAATCGATTCGCCCATCCTTGTTGAAGTCCACCGCCGCCGCGCTGACCGCCTGACCCATCGGTTGAGCGATCGCGCCGCACTGAGCGGTGATGTCGGCGAACCGGCCACCACGGTACGCGAAGACTTTGCACGCCCCGGACTGCGGAACGAACAGATCGACTTGTCCGTCGCCATCGAAATCGGCGAACACGGGCCGCACCTTACCGGCTTGAAACTGAATCGCCGATTCTTTGAATTCCAAGAAGCCTTGTGCCGTGCTGAACGCAAGCAAACCCGTTCCGGCGCTGTAGAGAAAGTCGGAGCGGCCGTCACCGTTCCAATCTGCCACCGCCAAATGATCACCTTTGAGCCGACCGCCGACTCCGTCCGGTCCCAGTTTGGCCGCGGTCGTCGCGTCTTCGAATCCGGTACCGGTGTTGCGATACAGCCGCAGACCCAGAAAACCGTTCGACAACAAGATATCCGGTCGCTTGTCGCCGTCGTAGTCGAGCCACGCCGCCGCGGTGACATTGTAGTACGGTTCCTTCGGCAGAGCCGCCGTGTCATCCTTGAAGGCGGCACCTTGATTCGTCAGCAGTTTCGGTCCCGTCGAAGTCGCAAGCAGCAGGTCCGGCTTGCCGTCGCCGTTGAAGTCGGCCCACTCGGCGGCGCGAGCACCACCGGAATGCGGCAGCGTGATCTCGCTGAGTGCCGGGCCGTCCATCTTCAGCAGCGTGACTCGACCTTGTCCGTAGAAGCAGAAGTCCGGCTTGCCGTTCCCATCAACGTCGGCGACCGCGACCCCTTGAGCCTCCGGCCCGACCGAGGTGACTCCGGCAACATGCGTGAAGCCGGGCATCCCCGCGATCGAGCGAAAGTCGTCGCCGCCCCAACCGGCGAAGTCGCGCTGCGGGTTGTAGTCTTGCAACTTGAGGCTCGCCTTCATCCGCTGAACCTTGGCCGTACGAAGTTGCAAAGTCATTTTGTCGCCATCAGCCAGGCAGGGGACGACGACTTCTTGCCCCGCCAGCATCGACTGCACGATGCCGATCAATTTGTCCGACGTGCCGGCATAACTGCGGAGCAAGTACGGTTCGCCATGGCTCATGTTCCACCACTCGCCACCGGCGTAGGCTTGATACCAGTAGTTGCCGATGCAGGTCTCGCTGGCTCCGCCGTTGTTGAAGAAGATGGCGGACTTGCCCGGCTCGGCCCACTCCATGATCGTCTTCCACTCGCGTTCATGGAAACCGGCGCGGCCGATGTTGTGCTTGGCGACCTCGCCGGGAAGCGTCCCTTTCAGGTCTTGGACCTTGCGAAACAGAATCAGGTTCTTCTCTTTGTCGACCTTCTCGATCCGCAGGACCGAGATCGACGTGGCTTCGAGCACCACTCGCCCCAGCGTGTAGGCTTGCTCGATGTAAGCCAGAGCGGAACGCACCCAGCACCAGCCGCCGAGCACGACACCCACCACCAAGCACCAAGCAGCACGTCGAGTCCATTGAGTCTGCATGCCATTGCTCCCAGAAACAGTTTGAGTCGGAATCAGGGCTTTGGAGTCTTGTCAGAACCAGTTGACCGTAGCGCACGTCGCCATTTCATGCAACAGTGGCCGCTTTCATTCTGGGAGAACGTTGGGCAAACTGATCACCGTTTATGGCGGCCTCTCAAGATTCACTCGCCGGAAAGGATGTCGCATGTCGGAAGACGTTGAAGTACTCACTCCCGCCGAAGAAGTTCAAGCACAGCTCAACAAGCTGAAGCTGTCGCTCGATGCCGCGATTCCGTACCGGCTGCCGACGGTCTTCGCCAAGATCAGCGGCTGGGGAGCCAAAGGGGAGATCAAACGCCGAGCCAAATTGATTCAGCAGGTCGAGCCGACGCTGAAGAAGATGCTGATGCCCAAGGAAGAGGTCTTGTACGTCGCCAAAGGGACGCAAAGCTCGACCAGCGAAGCGTTGTTCATGGGAGCCTACTGGGCCGCAATGATGAATCAGACGGTGTTCGTGCTGACGAACCTGCGCATCTTGATGCTGCGTTCCAAAGGCAACGGCAAGCCGACGCACACGTTTTGGGTGCTGTACTACAGCGAGATCGATCTGTTCCAACCTTCCTGGACCGGGGCACTGAAGCTCAAGCTGAAGGACGGCAAGAAATTCACCTTCACCGGTTTTCCCAAGCTCGACCGCAAGGCGATGCCGACGATCTTTCAAGATGCATTGGACGACTATCGCAAGCTGAACTTTCACCCGGCGGTCTCACAGTCTCGCGAGAACCTGTGCAGCCACTGCTTCCAGGTCGTGCCGAGGGATCGCTACGTCTGCCGGAATTGCGGCTCAGATTTTTGGACTCCCAAGGAACTCGCGCTGCGCAGCTTGGTCTTCCCGTCGTGGGGCGACATCTGCATGAAGCACTATCAATTCGCGATGGTCGAATTGTTCGGTTACCTCATCAGTTGGTTCGTGGCGATCAGCATCTTGGTGAGTCCGAATCCCGGAGAAGGTCTTTTTGTTTTGCTACTCATCTTCCTCATCGAGCATCCGGTCGATGCGATCCTGACTTACTCGGTTGCCAAGAAGGGCTTAAACCCGCGCCACGGACCGGATGAGGCTCGTGCTCTGGCCGAACAATCGGTTGATGCTGACGACGGCGAAGAAGAGTTGCTCGTCGTCGAGGAGGCGTAGGTCAGCCTCGTTCGAGATCAATTCCGTCACTTGAGCCTGGAAATTCCGACGTGCCGGACCACAATGCTCCCCTTCCCTCCCTGGCCCGCAGCGCATCAGGAACCTCGATGCTGAGTTGTGGGTCGCCAACTCCCCAAGGAGTCTCGCCGATGAAAGTCTTCGTGGTGCCCGTCGCCGTTGCGTGTTTGTTGTCTTGGTGCGTGGCGGACGGAGTGGCGCAGGTGCCCTCCAAGCCGGGCGATTGGCCGCAGTGGCGCGGACCGAACCGCGATGGCATCAGTCTCGACAAAGGCCTGCTCAAGGAATGGCCGACCGAAGGACCAAAAGTTGCCTGGCAAGTGGATTCGGTGGGCGTCGGCTATTCGTCGCTTGCGGTCAAGGATGGGAAGATCTTCACGCTCGGAGACGTGAACGGTGTCGAGCACATCCTCGCTCTGGATGCCATCGACGGTCGCACGTTGTGGTCCGTGCAACCCGCGCCGGTGGTGTCGCTGCTGGAGACTCGCATCGCCAGCGACCTGAAGCAACTCGACCGCAACAACGATGGCAGTGTCAGCGAAGTCGAAGCCCTCGGTCGCTTCGGCTGGGATTGGAACAAGTACGACAAGCCCAGCGGCGACGCGATCGAAGCGGTCGCTGAGCGTCGATCAGCCGCGTTCTTCAAGGAATTGGACAAGGACGCGGACGGCAAGCTGCTCTTCAGCGAGGCCGGCAATCTGCTGCGCGATGCCTTCGATCGCATCGACGCGCCGGACACGAAGGCCGACGCGGCGGCGCTCGCCAAGCAGCGAGCCGAATCTTTTTTAAAGGAACTCGACAAAGACGACGACAAGAACATTTCTCGGCAAGAATGTCGCGGGACGGCACTCGATCGCCACTTCGGCAGGATCGACGTGCGTGATCCCGCGACGAACAAGGGAGACGATCAGCTCGCCGTCGAAGAGATCGAAGCCGCGCTCGCCAAGCACGAAGCGGGTCGCGACGGAGTGCTCACGATCGAGGAACTGCGAAAGTATTACGTCGCGAACAAAGTCGGCGGCGACGGAGTCCTCTCAGCCACCGAACTGCGAGCGGCGATCGGCGGCTATCGCAACGGCATGGGAGACGGCCCGCGCGGTACGCCGACCGTCGATGGCGATCGGCTGTACGCCGAGGGTGGCAACGGCGATCTCGTGTGTCTCGAAGCCGCGACCGGCAAGACGATTTGGTACGTCAATCTGCGGACGGACTTTGGTGGCGGAACTCCCGGTTGGGGATATTCCGAATCGCCGCTGATCGTGGACGATTGGGTCATCGTCACTCCAGGTGGCAAGGGCGGAACGCTGATCGCGCTCAACAAACTCGACGGCAAGCTCGTGTGGCAAAGCAAGGACGTCACCGAGGGTGCCCATTACGCCTCGCCGGTCGTCGCCGAAATCAACGGCGAGCGACAGATCGTGCAGTTCGCCAATCAAAGCGTGTTCGGCGTCTCGCTGACGGAAGGCAAGCCGTTGTGGCGTTACACCGCTCCGGCCAACGGCACGGCCAATTGCTGCGCGGCGATCGTCGAAGACAATTTCGTCTTCGCATCCAGTTCCTACGGAGTTGGCGGTGGCTTGGCCAAGATTAGCGGAGCCGGCAGCACTCAGATCGCGGAAGAGGTCTACTTCGAGAAGAAGATGTCCTGTCATCACGGCGGCATCGTGAAGGTCGGCGACTACATGTACTCGGCCGGTGCTGGCACGCTGATGTGCATGGAATTCAAGACCGGCAAGATCGCGTGGCAGTCACGCAGCGCCGGCAAAGGCTCGCTCTGCGTCGCCGACGGAATGCTCTACATCCTGGGCGAAGGGCACGAAGTCGCGATGGCCGAAGCGACTCCCGAAGGCTACCGCGAGCACGGCCGCTTCCAGGTCAAGAACCACGGCCGACCGGCTTGGGCTCACCTGATCGTGACCGGCGGCCGAATGTACATCCGCGATCAAGAGTCGCTCGCCGCCTACGACGTGAAGGCAAAGTAACGTGAGCCGACGAGTGGCTGTCACACCGTCACTTTGGGCAGATCGAAAATGTGAATGGGCGACGAGTTGCCGGGATAGATGCCCTCGCGAGCCTTGGATTTCATCTGACCGGAGGTGCCGGCATTGGAAATCACCGCGAGGCGTTCGCCGGTGGGATGCAGCGCGGCCGAGTGGCAATTCGGCATCTGCTTGTCGGCGGTGAAGAACGGCTGCGGTTCGCCGACGCGGTGGAAGAAGAAGCGTCCTCGCCCCGGCTGGCCGCTGCACACGCCGACCCAATAGCCGTCGGGATGAAACGCGAGTTCGTGGACGAAGCCTTCGGTTTTTTCGCCGATGTTCAGCGTCTGAATCTCGGCACCGTCGGACCAATTGAAGAATTTGACGTGCGGCAATGCTTCGACAAATCCACCGCTGGCCGGTTTTGCTCCGGCAACGGCGAGAGTCTTGCCCTCGGCATCAAACGCTAGCACACGCACGCCGCCAACGTCCTGAATAAACGACAGCATGTAGAGAATCTGGGCGTCGAACTCACGCACCACTTTGCCGTCGGCCAAGTTCCAGTGTTTGACGATCCCCTTGAGATCGCCAGCCACCAGCGACTTCCCGTCGGGATGAAAGGCCAGCGAGAAGACGTCTTCGCCTTGACCGACGATCTCTTGCAGCTTCTTGCCATCGGCCGTGGACCACAGGCGGATCATCTTGTCGAGACCGCACGTCGCGAGCTGCTCGCCATCAGCACTGAGCGCGACCTGACGAATCCAGCCATCGTGCGCGTTCGGCACATTCCACACGGACTGCGGTGTCGCGCCGACAAGCGACCAACCGATCAGCCGGCCCCAGGTGTCGGCGGAAAATAGATGCGGACTCTTCGGGTGGAAAGCAATCTGCGAGACCCAGCCATCGTGACCGCTGAGTGGCGGCAGTTCGGGAACGACCGGCTCCGGAACTTTGCTGTTCTGCTTCTGAGTGTCAGCCGATTCCTCAACCGGAGCCTGCGGCTGGCTGAAATCCCAACGATGAATCTTTCCGTCACGACCAGCGGCAAACAGAAACTTTCCGTCGGGGCTGAAGCGGATCGACGAGATCTGCCGCTCGGTCTTGATAACCGTGAAAGGTTTTGGCGGCAGAGGTTTCGGGGGTTCGTTCGGCATTGGACTTCTCAAGCCAAGAGTTCTTTGACGGGGTGACAGCCTTCGTGCGCGATCGGCAGCGGTTGGCTGTTGTTGTTGTACTCAGTCTTCTGCGAGTCGATGCCCAGAGCGTTGAACCAAGTGTGGAACATGTGACCGATGTCGTACGGCTCGCTGTTGACGTAGCTGCCGTTGTCGTTGGTCGAGCCGACCACAATGCCGCGCTTCACTCCGCAACCAGCCATCACCAGCGACCACGCCTCCGGCCAGTGATCGCGGCCGAGATGGCCGTTGACTCGCGGCGTGCGGCCGAACTCGCTCATCGCGATGACCAGCACGTTGTCGAGCATCCCCGCGGCGGACAGATCCTCGATGATCGCGGCGAACGGCTGATCGAACTTCCGCACGAGGCTCAGGCTGCCGTTAAAGTTGTCGCCGTGCGTGTCCCAGCCATACGAGTTGACCTTCACGAACGTCACGCCCGCTTCCAGCATCCGCCGAGCCAGTAGCAGATGCCGGCCGAGATCGTGGGTGCCATAACGCTCAACATCGCGCGGTGAGCTCTTCGACATGTCGAACATGTCTTGCCGCTTCATCAGTTCCAGGCCCATGTCGTAGACGAACGAATTCGCCTCAGTGGCCCCGTCGCGATGTGTCTGCGAGTAACGCTTGTCGGCGAGCGTTCGCAACTGGCTGCGTTCGAGCAAATCCTGATTGGAGACGGACGAGTGTTGCAGCAGATTCTCCGGCGGCTTGCCGTCGCCGAACGCCAGCGATCCGTACTTGGGGCCGAGGAACCCGGCGTCCTTGTAAATGAACCCGCCGCTCATCGGCTTGATCCACGCGGATGGCGGCAGCCCGCTGTCGTTCGGCCCCAACAGCTTCGTGACCGCCGCGCTGAAGTACGGATACACGACGCCGCGGTTCTTCGGATCGCCTCGTTGAATGCGTTCGACGCCGGACGAGTGTGCGTCGTCCTGAGTACACAAACTGCGAACGACGGCCAGATGCTGCATCTGCTGGGCCGTGTGCGGCAGCAACTCGCTGAAATGAACGCCGGGGACCGACGTCGCGATCGTGCGAAACGGGCCACCGAATTCGGTGTTCGGTTTTGGATCCCAGCTCTCCAATTGACTGATTCCTCCGTCGAGCCAGATGAAGAGAACTTGCTTGTATTTCTTCTTCAAGTCCACCGCGAACGCCGACGTCGTGATGTTGCCCAGCCCAAACGTGCCGGCCGCCGCACCCGCCGCGCCGCCCAACCACTGACGTCGCGACAGCCGATGTTCCCACGGTTTGCAAAGCGGATTGTGTTTCATCGTCTCGCCTTTTGTGTTTCATCGTTCGGCCAACCGCATTTGGCAGGACGATGAAGACCATCAATGATTCAAGCAGAACTCGGTGGAGGCCAACAACGCCCATGAGAGATTTGCGATGGCTGCTGGGCGGCGTTCAAGATTCTTGGCCAAGTATTCGGTCACAGCGGTGCGTTCTTCGTCGGTCGGTTTGCGAGTCAACACGGAGAGATACAACTCGTCGGCCAGCACAGCCGAGTCCGAGATCTTCAGCAACCGATCGGCCAAGTTGCCCGGCTGTGGTGCGAGACAATCGAGAACCGCCGGATCGTTGAGCACAAACAGCGACGACTTCAGCGACGGCGAGAACTCAACCTCTGGGTCTTGCGGCACGTTGCCGAACGCTTTGACGAACGCGACTCGGAGCTTCTCTGCGTCGGCCTCGCGCGGCTTGTCGCGTGAGCCGGTTGCGACCTGTACGCTGTTCATGAGCTGCTCGGCCGACAATCGTTTCTCGTTGGCAATGCGGTAGGTCTCTGGTTTGGGAGGCGCGGTTCCGGCGGGCAGCACAGCTGTGCGTTGATAGGTCTGCGTGAGCACCAGTTGGCGCAGCATCCACTTCATGTCGAACTTCTGAGCGACAATCTCTTGGCTGAGGAGATCCAGCAACTCGGGATGCGACGGACGATTCGTCGCGTGCTGTTGATCGAGCGGATTGACCAGCCCGCGACCCATCATCACGAACCACAGCCGATTCGCGATGTTGTCAGCGAACGCTTTGTTCCCGGCCGTCGGCAACTCCGTCGCGATGAACTGCATCGCTCGGAAACGAGGCGCGCCGGGAAAGTTGGTCTTCTTGTCGGGCGGGACGAGGTACTCTTCGTTCTTGTCGAACGAGGGAATCTCGATCTCCTTGCCACCGGGAACGCGTGGGCCGGTGGTCAGCGAGACCTTGTCGAACACCGAACTGAAGTCCGCCTTTTTGGTCAGGACTTTCTCTCCGATGGCTGGGAACTTCAGGTCGTTGCGGATGAACGTGTTTTGGTAGACCGTGTACAGCCCCTGAAAATCAACCTGCTTGTAGCTCTCGATGAAAAGGTGATTGTGGCACTGAGCACATTGCAGATCCATGCCGAGAAACAACCGCCCGACGTCACGAGTCAGTCCCGGATAGTCGGTCTCTTGCTGGCCGACTTTGTCCAATCGCTTGGTGTGAAAGAACGCCGCCCCGCGAATCGCTTCGTTGCTCGGATCGGGATCGAGAATCTCCCGCACCAATTGATCCCACGGTTTGTTGGCCTCGAACGAGGCCTGCAAGAACTTGGTCCATTCGGGATTGTCGCCGCGCCGCTCCATCAGCATTGCGTGAAACAAATCCTGCATCCGGCGCGGGTAGTCGCTGCTGGCCAGCAACGTGTCGATGAGCTGTTGCCGCTTGTTGGCCTCTTTGCTGTCGAGGAACGCGGTCGCTTCTCGCCACGAGGGAATGCGTCCGGCCAGATCGAGATAAACTCGACGGACGAATGTGGCCTCATCGCAGGTCGCTCCCAGCGGCGCGTCTTTCGCCGCCGTCGCGATCAGCGCGTCGATGCGTGCGGGAAGCTCGTCCGCGAAAGCGACCGACGTAAAACCTGCGGCCAGAGCCAGCCAAAAGCCGACTCCCAGCAAGTGCGTGAGGCCAGCGGAACTCGTCGTTCGTCGGCTCGCAGACATGAGTCGTGTCCGAGAATGAGAAAGCAGGTGGGCGACAACATTGGGCGGGACTTTTCGCTCGAAACGAGTCCGGCGAGACGAAACAACTTAGACGGTTCGCCTTTCGCAAACAAGAGGCGAATGGACATCCGCGAAGAGGCCGCGGCACGCAATTGGGAAGTGTCCGATTGGAATTCGCGAAATGATATTCTTACTGTTGCCGCTTCGTAGCCAAGCTCACCAGAGCTTGGAATTCTGACAGGCGTCGCCTCCATATCTCTGGCGAGATTGGCGACGAGTCTCGGTGCCATTCATGACGACATTCCTTCTCACGTTGCCGACGTTAGCCGTCATCCCGGTTTTGGTCGGGCCACTGCAAACGCTGTTGGCCTTGTTGCCAGCGATTCTGTTGGGCATGGGAAGCATGTTGTTCGCGGCGTTCAAACCGAGGGGCTTCGTCAAGCTGATCCGCTTTTGTTGGCGACAGAAATTGTTCCTCGGCTGCGTCGCCAGCGTATTGGTTGGCTGGCATTACGGAGTGTTCGCCAAACTGTTCGAGACTCGCCGCTCGACCAGCGAGTCGGCGGCGACCGACGGAACCAACTGGAGCACCTCAGGAGGTGGCCCGTTACGACTGGGGCGCGGGCCGGGTGAACTCGATCCCACAACCAGCGCGGCGGTTTGGAAGAACGATCGGGATGAGACGGTCTTCTCGTCGCCGGCGGTATCGGGTTCGCGAGTCTTCTTTGCCACGGCCACCGGCATGGGACCGTTCTCGCCGGAGGGACGCGGAGCGATCGTCTGTGTTGAGGCCGATTCCGGCCGCGAGGTCTGGCGATACGCGCCGACCGATTATCGAGCAACATTTTCATCGCCAGTCGTCGCCGATGGCTGTGTCGTCTGCGGCGAAGGACTGCATCAGGTGCAAGACGCACGGGTGACTTGCTTGGATCCGCTCGGAAACAAGAAATGGGAGTTTCGGACGAAGAGTCACGTCGAAGCGACCGCCGCCATCGCCGACGGAAAAGTCTTCATCGGAGCCGGTGCCGACGGCTTTTATTGCTTGGCTCTCGAACCGACCGCCGATGGTCAGCCACGAGTCCTCTGGCACTTGAACGGTGAGAAGTACCCGGACTGCGAATCGTCACCGGCAGTCAGCGACGGAGTCGTCTACTTCGGTTTGGGCGACGGCGGTTTCGCGATCTGCGCGGTGGACGCGACGGCCGGCACGCAGCGCTGGCGCATCAAGACGCCGTATCCGGTGTTTGCTCCGCCGACAGTCGCCGACGGCAAGTTGTACGTCGCGACCGGCAACGGCAACTACGTGCAGTCGGCGGCCGACCTGTTGGAGATGAAGCTGCAAATTCTCAAAGACGACGGTGCCACGGAGCAGCAACTCGCCGCCGCTCGGAAACGGTTGCAGCCGGCGGGTGAGGTCTGGTGCATCGACCTTGCGACGCAGCACGTCGATTGGAAGTTTGCGGCGCGGGATGCCATCTTGGGGAACGTCGTGCGTGGCGACGACTCGTTGTATTTCGGTTCGCGCGACGGGCACTTGTACCGCGTGTCGCTCAGCGGCCAACTGCTTGGCAAACAGGATCTGCGCGAGCCGCTGGTTTGTTCGCCGGCACTGGGGCAGAAACATCTTTACGCGACGACCTCGACCGGCCGACTGTTTTGTTTGGATGCGCTGACGCTCAAGCCGGTGTGGGATGCGTCGCTTGGTGGCGGCGACACTTTTGTCAGCTCGCCAGTCGTCGCTCACGGACATGTTTACGTCGGGACGGCGCAGCAAGGACTGCGCTGTCTCGGCCAGCCGGGAGTTCCCGAATCGCCGCTCTGGTCGCGCGGCGAACGAGGCGGCCGAGTGGATGACGAGCCGACTCCGCCGTCGCTCTCGCTTGCTTGGCAGTATCCGTCCGAGAGCGACAAACCCGTTGGTGTTTCCGCGTCACTGATGCTGTTTGACGGAGCGATCTATGCGGGAGGGCGTCGAGAAGGCAGGGCTCAACTCCTCAAGTTGTCGGTGGACAAAGCGGCCTCGCCGGAAACACGGTTGCTATGGGCACGCACTTTCGAACTGCATCCACTGGCCGGTTCGATCGGCGTCGCGCCCGTTGGCAGCGGTCAACGGGTGTGTGTGATCGAAAATCACAACGGGATTGATCGAGGCGGCATGTTGTATTGCCTGTCAGCAGACGACGGGAGCACCCTTTGGACCCAGACGCTTGCGGAGTCGTCCGTGGGGCCGGCCATCGACGCGAAACAAGTCGTCGTGTGGAGCGGCCCTGAACAACTCGAAAGCTTCGATCTCACCAACGGAGTGTCACTGTGGAGGACGACCTTCACAGGCGGGCGGGTGCAAGGTGCGCCAACGATTGCGAACAACCTCGTGTTTGCCGCTACAGACAAGCATCTCGCCGCGCTCGACGCACCAACGGGAACCTTCTTGTGGCAAGTCTCGCTCGACTGGTTTACCACGGGAGGGTTGTTCGTCGAGGGACGGCATGTCGTTCTCCCACACAGCGATGAGTACAGGCTGCACAGCATCATTGACGGAGCCTTCCAATCCCGCCGACCAGCGACGGAAGAATCGTACGACTGGCTGAAACTTCCGCAGGAGATTCCGACTCCGTCCTGGCCGCCCGTGGTCTACCAAGGCCGAGTCTATTTTGTCTCGTCACAAAACGCGGTCGTCTGCCTCGGAGCCGACTCGCCATGAGTGATCGCGAGACCGACTCTGTGGTTTTTCGCTTCGGACTCGGCAAGTCTGACTGCGATCCGGCGCGCACCGATCTGCTGGGTGGCAAAGGGGCGAGTCTTGCAGCGATGAGTCGTGCGGGATTGCCGGTGCCGCCGGGCTTCACAATCTCGGCCGCGTGCTGCGAGTGGGCCGAGCAACACGGCGGCGAATGGCCGGCGGGACTGGCCGATCAAGTTCGCTCGGCGATGAGTTGGCTGGAGGAGGTCACCGGCCGCTCGTTTGGCCGAGCACCAAGACCGTTGTTCGTGGCGGTGCGTTCCGGCGCGGCGATGTCGATGCCGGGGATGATGGACACGATCCTGAACTGCGGCAGCGATCCGGATGTCGAACCGTGGGACGCACTCTATCAGGCGATCAACGCGGTCTTCGCTTCGTGGCACAGCGACCGCGCGCGAGCCTATCGGCAGCATCACGACGTGCGCGGTGTCGTCGGCACGGCGGTCAACGTGCAAGCGATGTTTGCGTCCGAGCGATCCGGCGTGCTGTTCACGGCGAACCCGAACAATCCGGCGGCGAACGAAATGCTGATCGAAGCGTCGTGGGGCTTGGGCGAAGCGGTCGTCTCCGGGGCGGTGACACCGGACATTTATGTGCTCGACGCGGCGACGCTGGCAACGAAGCGCGTCATTCCCGGAGCGCGGCCGGGGGACGAACCGGCTCTGACCGACGCACAAGTCTTGGAACTCGCCGAACTGGGCCGGCGCGTCGAGTCGCACTTTCAAACTCCGTCGGACATCGAATGGGGGATCGCCGACGGATGCGTCGCTCTGATGCAGACGAGAAAGATTCGCGGCTTGGAAATCGTCGCAGACATCGAACGCGGCCGACTGGAGGAGATCGCGCGGCTGCGCGGACTTGCCAAGGACGAGCCAGCCGTGTGGGTCGTTCACAATTTGTCTGAGACGTTGCTCACTCCGACACCGTTGACGTGGGACTTGGTCCGCTGGTTCATGAGCGCGGCGGGTGGTTACGGGCAGATGTATCGGCTGCTGGGGCATCGGCCGCAGGAGCGTCGGCCGGGCTACGGCTTCTTGGAATTGATCGCGGGGCGTGTGTACGTCGATCCGCGGCGCGCGGCCGAGTTTCACTTTGGGCGTTTGCCGTTTGATTACGACCTCGACGAAGTCCTGCGTGACCGGACGGCGATTGATCGGCCGCCGACACGGTTCAATCTCGACCGAGCGGACTCATTGTTTTTCTTTTGCTGGCCGGGCATGTTGTTCGGCGTGATTCGGAGTGCTCGGCGAATAAAATCGCTCGAGCGAAACGCCGGCGATCGATTTGAAACCGTCGCCGTCCCGAAGCTCGAAGCATTTTTAAAAACCGTGAACCGTGTCGATTTGTCGAAACTCGCGACGCCCGAATTGTTGGCCGAATTGCAGCGGCGGCGAGATTTCGTGCTCGGCGAATTCGCGGCCGAGTCGCTGTTGCCGGGCTTCTTTGGCGGCTTGGCTCATGAGCGGTTGCGGATGCTGCTCGCTCAACTCTTCGGGCAGGAGGAAGGTGAACAACTCGCCGGCCAACTCACGACCGGCTTGGCGAACGACATCACCGTCGAGCAAAACATCGCGCTGTTCGAAGTCGCGGCTGGCCGACAGTCACTCGCTGCATTCCTGAGTCGCTTTGGTCACCGCGCGGCCAACGAGATGGAGTTGTCGCAACCTCGGTGGCGCGAAGACCTCGATTTCGTAACGCGAATGGTCGAACGGTTTCGCCGTTCGTCGGGGCCGTCTCCGCGCGAACGTCATGCCGCTCAGGTTGAGTCTCGGCAACGAGCCGAAGCCTCGCTGCTGAACCGGCTCGCGCAGGCAGGAGGCTCGTCGTTCCGTGAGCGGATCGTTCTCGACCTGCGACAAGCTCAAGAACTGTTGCCGTATCGCGAGGCCGGCAAGTTTCATCTGATGCGCGGCTACGAAACGCTGCGAGCGGTGCTGATCGAACTCGGCCGCCGCTGGGACTTGGGCCGCGAGGTTTTCTTTCTCGACGAATTCGCACTGACGCAGTTCGAGGCGAATCCGACCGATTGGGCCACGTGGATCACGCAGCACAAACTGCGCTGGCAATCGTCGCAGAAACTGTCGCTGCCAGACGTGATCGACTCGCGGCAACTCGACGACTTCGGTCGTCCACGGCCCCTGTCCACGAACGCCGATCACACGCGGTTCGAGTGCCGACCGATTGCGTCCGGCACCACACGCGGGATCGCTCGCATCGTCTTCGATCCGCGCGAGGTGACGGATCTCGGCGACGATGCGATTTTGGTTTGTCCCAGCACCGACCCCGGTTGGACGCCGTTGTTCGTCCACGCCAAAGGGCTGATCGTTGAGCGGGGCGGAGTGTTGTCTCACGGAGCGATCATCGCCCGCGAGTTCGGCATTCCGGCCGTCGTGCTTGAAGCGGCCACGCAACTGATTTCCGACGGCGCGTCGATGGAACTCGATGCCAATCACGGCCTGATCGTGTTGGGGACCAGGTGACACACCGATGGATACGATGACTCAATTCAGCGACTGGATGGTGCGACTGCTCGACGGCCCGCTCGACTGGCTGCTGCTGTTGCCGCGCGATGCGACGTTGCTGGTGTTCTCGGTTCTGACCGCGCTGCTGATGACGCTCGTTCGGCACTGGATCACGAACCAAGACTTGCTGCGACGCTGCTCGGACGACTTGCGGCAACTTAAACGGTTGAATCGCGAGGCCAAACAAGCTGGCGACAATCCGCGACGGTTGCGGCTGCGGAACACCGTGGCGTTGATCAAACAAATGCAACTCGTGGAGGACATGAAGGTCTTGGCGGTCGTGCTTGTGCCGGTCGCCGCTTTGGCGATGTGGGCGGTCGAGCGGTTGGATTACCTGCCGCCGCGCGTCGGCGAGGCATTGGTCGTCCGCGCGTACTTCCCCATCTCGTCCGTGGATGAGGTGACGCATCTCGTCCCCATCGACGGCGCCGAACTGCAATCGTCGCCGATTCAGATTATTCAACCCGATCAGCAATTACCTCCCGCCGGCTTGGCCGAGTGGACGCTGCGGCCCACCTCGGCGAACGACGAACTGACTCTCACGATTCGGCATCACGGTGAATCGGCCAAGCAGCGCGTCTCCATCGGACGGCGAACGTACCTTCCGCCTCAGCAGCTTCACCAGAACGTGAGACTGAGCCGAACCGAAGTGCTCCTGCGGCGCTACTGTCCCTTGGGAATGGACCTGAAGACCGACACGATCGGACTGCCGCCGTGGATGATCGGCTATCTCGCGCTGACGTTGTTGTGCGTCCCCGGCCTGAAGCGCTGGCTGCGAGTCGCCTAGTTTGAGAGAACGAGAAACCGTCCGTCAGGGCTTTTTGCCCGCAGACATCTCCAGGACCGGGCCGAAGCCGGCCGGCTCTTTGGGATTCGGTGGCGGAGCTTTCGCTTTGCCCGCGAGCACGTCAGTTACGGTCTGCTTCAATTCGTCGGTCGTGCCTTTGAACGTGCGACGCAGATAAATCTCGCAGTGCGTGAACGCCCAACGGGTTTGGTCGCCGTCGGTTTGGCCGAGCACTTGGAACCACGTTCCGTTGGTGAAGGCCAGCATCATGAATTTGCCGCCGTCCTGCTTTTTGACGCCGACGATCAGCGGCAGATCGGGAGCGAGCCGCTTGAGCAGTTGCGGCGTGTGCTTCTGCTTGTCGCCCGTCAGGTTGATCGGAATGCGTGTGAATGGAGCTTTGCCTTTGAGATGCTCGCCCAGCACCAGCACCGCCGACGGCTTGTCGGGATCGACTCGCTCGACCTTGGCCGTGAAGAGGAAGTCGCTGTCGTCGATGAACTCCTGCAACGGAAACAGCTTTTGGATGAACGCGACCGCTTGGTGAGTCAGCAGCAGTGCGGCGAGCACCGCCACCAAACCGACCGTGGCCCATTTCTTCCGTGGCATGTTGAGTCTCCTGTTTCGTGGTCTCGTTGTCTGGCCAAGCTCACCCGCAGCGTCCGCGAGGGCGAAGGCTCCAAAACGCTCGGCCGCAAATCAAGTCGGTGCAGCGTTCGTCTTTTGTGCTTCATCCGCAGGCAGTCTGAGTTTCGAAAACTTCCTGCCGATGGAAACGCTGGACTACGGATAAATAATTCCAATTCGTTTTTCGGTGACACAGTTGATTGACTCGGCAATTCCGGCCTTCCAATACTGCTCGTTGTTTGCATCAGCCGTGACTGATCGGTCGGGAGTCGCGCACTACTTCGCCCGCCGATCGCTCGACACGACGAATTTCGACCTCGGAGACTTGCGATGCTCTGCACTCGATTGGCTTGGTCCGCACGCGGTTGTCGAATCGTACTTCTGGGATTCACGCTGATCGGCGCGGCTTTTCGCGAGGCCCCGTGCTCGGCCCAGAACACGACACTCAAGCCGGAAGAACTGGCGGCCCAAGTCATCAACGCCGCCAACAAGGCGTTCAACGAGAAGCAATTCCCCGTCGCCGTCGAGCGCTACCGCGAGTACCTGAAGACGCACGGCAATCAAAAGGACGCCATGCTGGCTCGGTACGGCTTGGCGTTGAGCGTGATGGAGCAGCCGCAGAAAGACTTCAAAGTCGCGATCGAAATGCTCAACCCAGTCGTTGGCGTGCAGGAGTTTGCCGACCGAGCGCTGATGTTGTACTACCTCGCGTTAGCCTATCGCGGTCAGGGGCACGACGCACTGACTCAGGCGATCGCGAAGCCGAATGAGGCGGTTCAGCATCGCAACACGGCGAAGGACCAATTCACGCAGGCGAATCAACGCTTCGAGGAAGCAATCACGTCGTTCCTCGCCAAAGCCAAGACCACTCCGCCGCCCGCCGCGAACGAGTTGGCTGTCGATCTGGAATGGGCCAATCGTGCTCGCTGCGATCAGGCCGAGATGCTGCTGCGAATCGAGAAGAACAAAGAGGCCAGTGACCTGCTGACTCCGCTGCTGGCCGACGCGACGCTCGCCAAGAGCAAGTACCGGCCACAGATGTTGTACCTGCACGGCCACGCCAGCTTCCTGTTGAAAGACTTCATCACCGCCGGTCGTTCGTTGAGCCAACTTGTGCCGTTCGCCGATCCGGTCTTCGGAGTTCATACGCGGTATCTGCTCGCTCGTGTGCATCACATCGCCGACGAACGGGAAGAGGCGACCGCCCTCTACGACGCAGTCGCGAAGGGCTACGACAAGCAGAAGATCGATTCGCAGAAGGCTCTGCAAAACCAAGCGGCCTTCGCGAATCAGCCGGAGGAGAAAGCTCGACTGGAAGCGTTGATCAAGTCGCCGCCCGACTACGTCAGCCGCGCACACTTTTATTGGGGCGTCCTTTTGTACGAGCAGAAGAAGACCGGCGATGCACTCACTCGCTTCACCGAGTTCGCCGCAAAATACCCGCAGTCGCCACTGTTGCCGGAAGCTCAACTCCGCGCCGGCATGTGTCAGGTCGAACTGCGCGGGTTCGCACCGGCGATCGTGTTGTTGCAACCGCTCACCGCGCATCCGCAATTGAACGACCGCGCGTTGCTCTGGCTGGGACGTGCGCAGTTCGGAGCCGCCGATCCGACGCAACCGCTGCCGTATACTCAAGCCCTCACGACGGCGATCGCCAGTCTGACTCAGTCGGCCGACAAGGCGAATCAGCAGATCGCGAACGACCCGGAGGCGAAACTGCGGCGAGCGGAAGTGTTGCTCGATCTCGGCGACTATCAGCAGTTGGCCAAGCAGTACCCGCAAGCCGCAGCGACCTACGAAACCGCGTTCAAAGATAATCACGCTCCCGAACGTGGCGAACAATTCCTGCAACGCCGCGCGACCGCGCTGCACTTCGCGGCTCAGTTCGATCTGTCCGATCAAGTCTGCACGCAATTCGCTCAGACGTATCCGAAGAGCACGCTGCTGCCGGCGGTGTTGTTCCGCTCGGCCGAGAACGCCTACGTCCGCGCGGCCGCCATCGAACCGAACAATCCGGCCAGCAAAAACCCAGACATCCCGAAGTGGTTCGGCGAAGCGATCAAGCGCTACCAAGTCGTCCTCGAAAAGTACCCGGAGTTCACCTACGCCTCGCTGTCTCGCGGACGCTTGGGGCTAAGCCAGTATCGGCTCGGCGATTACCCGGCGGCGTTGAAGACTCTGACCGCGATTCCGCAAGCCGATCAATCGGCCGAGATGGCTGTCGTGCCGTATTACTTGGCCGACTGCTTGCTCCGCACGATGCCGACCGACACCAGCGACGCGCTCGCGGCTGGCCGACAACTGGAAGTGCTGTCGGCGGCCATCAAGTCGCTGGAGAGTTTCGTCAGCGGGCAAGGCAACGATCCGGCCAAGGCCGCGCCGCAAATGCCCGATGCGTTGCTGAAGCTCGGCTACTGTTATCAACGAGTCGCCTCGCAGATCGCCGAACCCAAGGAGCGAACCGAACGATTGACCGCCGCTCGGCAAGCGTTTGAACGGATCAACCAACAGTACCCGACAAGTCCGTCTGCTCCGACGGCGGCACTCGAACGAGCGAACTGCTTGGTCGAGATGAACGACGTCAACGGCGCGATCAACGAACTCAATCGCTTCAAAGCCGATCCGTTCAAGCAATCCTCGGTCGCACCGCTCGCGTACCTGAGACAAGCCGCGCTGTTCCGAGCCCAAAACAAACCGACCGAAGCCGCCGCCGCGTTGCAGGAAGCTCGAACCAACTACGAAGCCGCGCTGGTCGCCGATCCGACGCGAGCCGCTTGGGCTCCGCTGCTGCACTACCATCACGCACTGGCGATCAAAGAGTTGACCTACAAAGACCCCGCGAAACTGGACGTCGCCAAGCTCGGCGAAGCACGCACGCAGTTTGAAAGCTTGAAGCAGAAGTATGCGGCCAGTCCCGAAGCCGCTGACGCTGCGTGGCGTGCCGGTCAATGTCGCCGCGAAGAGTTCGCTCCGAAACTGGCCGCCGCGCGACAACTGTTGCTGAAAAAAGACGCCAAGCCGGAGGAACTCACCGCTGCCAACCAGCAAGTGGCGGAGTGCATCAAGCAACTCTCGGAGACCGGCGCGTATTTCATCGCTCAGGCCGGAGCGCTGGGGCCGAAGGCGGTCGGTTCGGAGATTCATCAGCGAATGCTTTACGAGGGTGCGTGGTGCTATCAGTGGGTCGGCGATGTCGAAGTCGATGCTGCCCGCGCCAAGCTGATCGAGGACGCAATCAAGAAACAAAAGGACGATGCCGCGAAGCAACCGGCTGGTTTGGTCGGTGTCGTCAACGCGCGCATTCCGCAGTTCCCGATCACGGCGATTCCGCTGCAGCCGTCTGAAAAGCTCAGCCACGATCA
Source organism: Planctomycetota bacterium (assembly GCA_003669125.1). Classification (GTDB taxonomy): domain Bacteria; phylum Planctomycetota; class Planctomycetia; order Planctomycetales; family Planctomycetaceae; genus SXKJ01. Next base: position 1,682 of record QWQF01000267.1, on the reverse strand, counting down.
GTACAAAGCCGTGATCGCCGCGAAGGGAGACTCGCCGCTCGCAATCACATCGCGGCTCGAACTGGCCGAGATGCACGCTCGACGCGAAGAGATCGATCTGGCCATCGCGCTGCTGAACGAGGCTCTCAACCTGGAACCCGCGCCCGATGTCGAAGAACGATTGCATCTGCGGCTCGGCGTCTGTCTCGTTGCGAAGAACGATCAGGCGAATGCCTTTGCGCAGTTCGCCGCCGTGGCTGCAGACCCGAAAAGTCCGCTGGCTCCGGAGGCTCGCGCTCGCGCCGGTGAATGCCAGATGCAACTGAAAGCCTGGCCGAAGGCGATCGAACTGTGGCTGCCGTTCCGCGATCAAGGCCCGTTGCAAAACGTCACCGGCCTGAGCGACCGCGTGCTGCTACGACTGGGGCACGCCTTCGCGCTGGCTGCGAACTGGGATCAAAGCCGGCAGACGCACGAAGTCCTGCTGCAACGCTTCCCGCAGAGTGTCTGGCGGCAGGAGGCTCGCTACGGCATCGGCTGGGCGTGGCAAAATCAAAAGCAGTTCGACAACGCGGTCAACGCCTATCAGGAAGTCATCAAGGAAACGGCGGCCGAGATCGCCGCCAAGTCGCAGTACCAATTGGCCCTCTGCCGCCTGGAACAAAAGCGTCTGCCCGAAGCGGCCAACGCACTCTTGGTCGTCCCGTTCACCTACGACTATCCAGAATGGAGCGCCGTCGCGCTGCTGGAAGCCTCTCGCGTGTTTCTCGAAATGAAACAACCCGAACAAGCCGCTCGGCTGCTGGAGAAAGTCCGCAAGGATTATCCCAACACCGAATGGTCCAAGACGGCCGAGCAACGCCTTGCGGGACTGCCGCTGGCCAAACGAGATTGATCTCGTGTCCAACAAAAAACCCGCTGACTCAGGTGTCAACGGGTTCCTTGAAGTGGAGGCGGGGGGCCAATCGCTACATTTTTTCGTCGTCTCCGAAAATAGCAGATCAAACCACTGCTATTTAACGAGTTGCAACATTCGACCCATCGCAACACGACATCGACGGCTTGGGGCTTATCAGACAAAAATGCCCCTGCTATCAGACAATCAGACCAAAAGGGGTTTGGAAAAGATCCGTGTGGAATCGAACCCCTCTCATGTTAATCAGGCAACCCTATCGAAAAACCACCGCATGATTGGGCTTAATTTGATCTCAACTGAGCCTTCACCCTCGCCTGAACTCGCTCCCGATCAAATCTAATTTTTTCATCAGTCGCAAGTGGGGTTGTTTGATCGCAGGCCCCTGCCCTCCCCCCCCCCCAAGAAATCAGCTCCGCTGCGGCCGGCCAGCCACGGATGTGATCAAGACATGGAACAGCCCGGACACGCTGCACTACTGCGACCCGCCCTACTTGCCCACAACCCGTAACGAATCAAGCCGTGAAGTCTACGGCGTTGAAATGTCGGAAGACGGTCATTGCGAATTGACGGACGTGCTCAAGAGCTGCACGGGCAAGGTGATCTTGAGCGGGTATCCCTCTGAGCTTTATTCGGATCTCTAATACGGATCCCAACAATTAACTGCGCGTTTGGGTGTAGGGTTTGGCGCAAACGGACTTGATGAGTTCTGGGTTGAGGCAGTTTTTGCACCAGGTGGATTCTGCAACCTCGAAGAGGTCGTCGTAGTCCTTGTAGGTGCGGTTCGACC
>QWQF01000129.1 GCA_003669125.1 Planctomycetota bacterium | reverse complement strand
TTCGACAGGCGCTCGTGCTCCTGCATCAGCGACTGCTCGGCCACGACCGCGCGCCCGATCATCCGGAGATCGAGCGAACCTTTCAGTTGTTCTCCGGCATCCTCACCGACGCCAAAGCTCAAGGCCGCTTCGAACCGCGTGAAACCTATTTCTGCGGCGGCCGCGAAGAATTCCGAGCCGACGATCCCCACTACACCCTCCGCGCGTGGCGCGGAGTGCTGACTTACTTATTACACCAACACGATTTTCTTTACGAATAGTCCCGAAGCCACGCCCGCCAAGAGAGTGGGTGAATTCGCGAAAGCCCTCGCTCTTGGCGAGCGTGGCTACAAAAGGCAACCGCAATGTCGCGCCGAAACTTTCTGAAACTGTGCAGTCTCGCGGGCCTCGGCTTTGCCACACCGATCGGGATGTCGTCGCTGTTGCGAGCCAAAGAGCCCGCTGCTGATTCCGCCGGCTACGCTGGTCCGTTCTATGTCGTCTTCAACGCGAGCGGCGGCTGGGACACGACGTACTTGATGGACCCCAAAGGAGTCGAGGGAATCAATCGGCTCTACAAAGAAGAAGACATCCTCACCGCCGGCAATCACCGCTTCGCTCCGATCGCCAAGCACATCGAAAAGGGGATGAGTAACGAAGACTTCTTCGCCAAGTACGGTTCGGAACTGCGCACGCTCAACGGACTCGACTTCTCGGTGAACAATCACTCACCGTGCGCCCGATACATGGCGACCGGCAAGCTCGACAGCCTCGCCTATCCGACGTTCCCGGCCCTCGTCGCCGCTTGTTTCGGTGCTGAAGCCCCGCTCGCATTTCTGACGTTTGGCAACTACTCGGCGACGGGCAACCTCGTGCCGATGTCGCGAGTCCCGTATCTCCAGTCGCTGAATTTGCTGGCGAAGGCGGACTCGGTCGAGGGGAACGAGCGGGCTCCGTATCACGATCCGTTCGTCTCCGACCGCATCGAACGAGCACTGGAAGAACAATTCCAAGCACGCGTGTCGGAGGCTCGCCTGCCGCGCGTCGAACGGAGCCAGAGCATGCTCTATTCGGCGCAGGTCAATTCGAAGGCGTTGCAGCGCGTCGTCCCATTCATCCCCACGGAACAGTCGAAAGAGCGACTGGGCCAGCAAGCCGACATCGCACTCGCCTCGTTCAAGGCCGGCGTCTGCGTCTCGGCCAATTTGTCGATCGGCCAGTTCGACAGCCACAACAACAACCCCGATCAAATGAAGTTGATCCCCGAATTCCTCGCCGGCATCGACTACGTGATCCGTCGAGCCGAAGAGTTGAAGATCCGCGAGAAGCTCGTCGTCATCATCCAAAGCGAAATGGGCCGCACGCCAACCTACAACAACGGCAACGGCAAGGATCACTGGTCGATCGGCTCGATCATGTTTCTCGGCACTGGCATCGCTGGCAATCATGTGATCGGAGCCACCGATGAGAAACAGTTGCTCGTCCCAATCAACCCGAAGACGCTCGACATCGACAAAGAGCGGGGGGTTCGCGTCCGCCCCGAGCACATTCACTTGGCTCTGCGCGAATTCGCCGGCATCCAAGGCCACCCCTTCAGTAAACAGTTCCCGCTGATGGTCCCGGATCAGGAGCAGCTCAAAGGCTTTTGGGGGTAGAAGGCGGAATTGATTTTCAACAGCCACCGCCAATCTCGCCAACACCTCGACTCGGCAAAAAGCTTCGCACGCGTCCCTACCCCCGAGGAATTCGGCCTGTTAGAAGCAAGTCCCCACAACACAGCTTGGTGCGGTTCCGCTCCCGCCGCCAGCCAATCTGCCGAACTTCATGGCCTCGAACGATTACGCGATTGCTGCTGCCCTCGTCGTCGCGCTGCTGACGGCGCTGGCCACGCATTGGCATCACCGCCGCAGCCAATCCGTCGCCCGATTAGCATTCGGTCCGTCAGGGCAGCCGCGCAATTGGACTCGGGCCGTGCCGACGTTGCGAGTTGTCAGTCTGTCGCTGGCCTGTTGGGGATTGGTCGTGCTGGCCACGCTTGAGCCGCAGTTGTTGGGCGACACGGGGGCCAGCGACGCCGTAAAAACCGACCCGGCGGATGTGCAACGAGTCCTGTTGGTGTTGGATGTCTCCCCCAGCATGAACGTCGTCGATGCCGGAGCCGATCAGAAGCTGCGGCGGCGCGATCGGGTGTTGGAAGTGGTCGAGGGGATCATGTCCCGCATTGCTTTGAGCCGCACGCGTTTCAGTGTGGTCGTGTTCTTCACCTCAGCGCGAGCGGTGGTGGTCGATGCAACCGACATCAATGTCGTGCGGAACATTCTCGACAGCATGCCGCTGGTCTGGTCGTTTGAGCCGGGTGAGACTCGACTGCTCGAAGGGGTGCGAGTGGCCAGCGAGTTGGCTCGCGATTGGCCGCCCAAGAGCACGACAATGTTTCTCTGCACGGAAGGCGACACGGTTGATTTCAGCCAGATCCCAAAGCTGCCACGCTCGATTCGCGATCTGGAAATTCTGGCCGTCGGCGATCCCATCATTGGCACGTTGGTCGGCAATCACGATTCGAGACAGGAGGCGGGCATCCTGCGTCGCTTGGCCGCCGAGTTGCACGGCTCGTATCACAACGTCAACACGCAGCATCTTCCCAGCAAGGCGTTGGCCGAGTTGGCTCGCGTGCCTCCTCCGCCGGCGAGCGCGGGATGGCAGATCAAAGATTTGGCTCGCATCGCGCTCACGATCGGAGCGGTGTTGCTGACGTTGATTCCCGTCGCGTTGCAATACTTCGGCAGCGCGTGGAATGCCGAACGCGAGTTGCCGATCACTCAAGCGGCCAGCCCCGATCTTGAGGTCGCCGCGTTCGCCAGAACGCGAGCCGCCCGCACTCTGGCGAGCGTGGCTACGGAGACCAATTCATGAAAAAATGGCTGATCCTCGCTTGGCTACTGATTCCCGTCGCGCTGGTGAGCTATCACTTCGGCCCCGGGCAGGCCGCGTTCGCGTATCGGCAAGCGCAGACGCATTTGGCCGACGCGCAAAAACTGGAACAAGACGGACACTTCGACGAGGCGATCGATCGTTACGGCGAGACACTCGCCGCGCTGCCGGAGTCCGATGAGCCGCCTCCAGACTTGGCCCTGCGTCGCGATCAACTGCGGCTGGCTCAGATCCGGTCGCGCTTCCAACTGGGCCGCTTGGCAGAAACGCTCGACAGCCTGAACGTGCTGATCGAGGACATCGAGCGAGACCACGGAGCAAATTCCGCCTTGGCGGAAGACGCTCGCGACTTGTTGGGCCGAGTGCATTACCAAGCGATGGTCGCTCTCCGATTGAAGTCGGCGGAGGAAGCGGTCTGGAAGAAGCACTGGGAACTCGCACGACAGAACTTTCGGTTCCTCGCCGAGCACACGACCGGCCGCCGCAACTCACTCGATCGCCGCAATCTCGAAGTCGTGATCAAGTCCTTCAATCTGCCGCAGGATGCGTTTGCCGCTCCGGCCGGCGGAGCCACAACCACGGCGGGGCTCGCAACAACGAAACCTCCGCCCCCAAATGCTGCTGCCAACGGTGGCGGACCACCGACCAAAGCCGACGCTCGACCCCGACCGGAAGCTCCCCCCAACAAACGACCGCCACCGCCGGATGAATTCGATTTAGGTTCGTAATCCCAACCATCATGATTCCACAAAACCCACTGGGCTTGCCCCGATGGCTCGTTGGCTTTTGTACTACGTCTTTCCACTTCGCGTCCTCTGCGAAGAGGAAGAGGAGAATCTCAACTTTCAAATCTCATCGTTCACATCACGACTTTTGGATCTCGAATCCGCAGCCGTGTCGCGGTCAGCCTGCGAATGACGTTGATCGGTGTCGCGGTCATTGCCGCGCTCAGCCTGACTTCGATCGCGTCCGCCAATCAAGAGGGAAAGTCCAAGTCGCAAATCGCTTCTGAAGTTGGCGTGCGGAAGGACGTCGAGACCTTCGCCAAGATCAAATTTTCACGTCAAACGGAAGAGGCCTTTCGTGCGGTGACGGCCGTTCCCGACGAGACGGCGGATGAATCGACTCTGCTGTTGTCTTGGGTGCAGTCGGGCAATTGGAAAGAGATCCACGAGTTTCTGAAGCAGTTTGAGCCGGAAGGTGGCCGGCGGCTGCACATCAAGATTTGTTCGGACCTGAGCTACGCGAATCCCAAGTCCACAATGCTGCCGCAGGATGTCATCGCATTGGCCGATGCGTCACCGAGCGAATTGGAAGAGCGACAGCTCGGCCCCTTGAGCAATCTGTTAAAGCTTGCCGTCAAGGATTCGGAATCTCACAACGAGTTGCTGGCACAATTGCACCGCGGGACCAACCGGCTGGGTGGGGCCGACGCGGATCGCCGTCGCATGGCCGCGCGGATACTGGCCGGGGCGGAGTTGCATGCCGAAGCAAAAACATTCGGCTTGCCCGAGCGTGACCTTTGTCCCGGCGCGGTCGAGCCACCTCAATCCGACGTCCCGGCAACTCCCGCAAAACGTTCGTGGGACCAACTGCTCGCAACACTGCGCGATCCGAAGTCCGAAATGGCCGCTCGCAACACCGCGCTGGAGGAACTGCATGAGCTGTTGCTCACCGCTGAGCCGCTGGTGGTCGAGAAGCAGTTACAGACCATCGTCGCCGATCTGAATGAAAAACATCCCGATGTGACGCGGCTGATCTTCGGCATGATCGGCAAAAAGACCGCCGCGGCCGGACGTGAAGTCGATTACACCGCGCGAACCATGCAGATCGAATTACAGCAGCGAGCCATCGCCGCGCTGGGGAAGACGACGAAGCTCGACGACGAGCCGTGGCGAACGCTCGCCAATCTCAGCGCGAACAACTGGCTGGTGGAGGCCAACAACAGCTTGAAGGTGTATCCGCTGTGGCTCAGGACTCCCGCCAGTCGCGACAAGAATCCGCATGTGCCATTGGAAACCTTGATTCCGCACGCTCCGGACGGAGCGTGGATGACCGCTCTGCAATCGCCGCTGAACTCGATGGTCCGAGTGACACTGGCTCGGATCATCCTGTTGTCGGAGAACGTGGATCGTGCGTTGCCGATCGTGCGCGAGCTGGTCAGCACCGACAGTCCGGTCGCTGCCAAGTTGGCGAACTCGTATCTGGAAACCTGGGCAACGCGGCACGATCCCAACCTCTCTCAGGAAGTGCTCAGGCAATACCGAGTCGACAATCAAGTCGTTGTGCTCACGCGGGCACAACAAGAGGCGAGCCTCCAACAGCTCGGCGAATTGCTGGCGTCGCTGGATGAGCCGACGCGAAAGCTGCTCGACGAAACGCAGTTGGTCCGAGCGTTCGATTTCTGTCACAGCCGGGCCGAGATCTACACGCAGGCGCACCTCGTCGAAGTCTTCGGAGCGCTCGATCAAATCTCCCCCAGCCTGATGCTGTCTCTGACCGACCGGACGCGGAACAAGCTGGCGTCGCAGTGGCGCGATCTCGCCGTGCAGCGTGATGCCGCGACGAAGCGCACGGCGTCTGACGTGTTCGTGCTGGTCAATCGCGGTTACGACGAGGCCACTCGCACCGCCGAACAATGGCTCGCGTTGCACGCGGACGATTGGCGGATGAATTGCACGGTCGGTTCGCTGCTGGCCGACTGGTCGGAATTCGCGTACTTCCAAAGCGTCGCGACCGACGACAGCGGCGATCGATTCGCCAGCTACCTCAAGCACAGCCAGCAAGCGTTATCCCGTTTTCGCGCCGGAGCCGACGCCTACGCGGCGCTCGTCCCCAAGCTCAAGCGGAATGAGTTCGACTTGCTGCCGTATCGAGCGTGGTTCTACGGCTTGCTCGGCATCACGCACGACGGCGGCGTCAACCTGCGCAAAGGGGTGACTCGCGACGAGATCGACAAGATTCGCAAAGCGTTGCTCGATCTGCCGGGCGGTGCGAGTGCGGCGCACATCCAATTGTTCTCGACGATGGTCGCCGACAACATCACCGCCAATCGCATCGCGCCGGAGATGAAGTACCGTTACCTCAGCAGCGCCGTCCACATCACCGGTCGCCAGCCGACGATCTACCCGGCCGAAGAGAAAATCAAATACTACGACTCGCTTCTGAAAGAAATTCGTTTGCAAACGCGGCTGGACGGCAGCGACCGCATTCACACGCCGGGCGTGTTCGGCGTGTTCGTCAGCTTGGCTCACACGACGGATGTGGCGCGCGAGAGCGGCGGCTTCGGGAAGTACCTGATGAACGAAGTGCCTCGCATCGTGTCGGGCAAGACGATCATCGAAAAGCCGCTCTACCGCGACCGATTTGAAGAGGCCCTGAAAGTCGCCCTCGCCGAGTTCTTCGAGATTCGCTCCATCACGTTTGCCGACCCGGCGAGCGGCGCTCGCGATGTCGAATCCCCCGCCAACACCCGTTGGCAAGAGACGCCGCTGGCCTACTTGCTGCTGGCGACGAAAGACAAAACCGTCGATCGTGTCCCCACGCTGGAAATTGAACTCGACTTCTTCGACCGCGAGGGGAAAGTCGTCATCCCCGTCCCCTCGAACCCGATCTTGATCGAGATGAACGCCGAAGCTCCCGCTCAACGCCCGGCGGCAAACGTCTCGCTGACGCAGATCGTCGATAGTCGCGAACTCGCCGATCAACGCTTGAAGATCGACGTCGTGGCGACCGCTCACGGTTTAGTGCCGGAGCTCGACCAGTTGTTGCAATTGTCCGGTTATCAACTCACCGTGAAGGAAGTGACCGACAAAGAAGGTCTGCTCGTGAGTGAATTGCACAACGGGCCGGACGGGCTGTACCCGATTTCGGAACGCAGTTGGACGGTCGATCTCGACCCGACCCCACTCTTGCGTGGCGCGTCATCGCGCGTCGAGTTCGAGTTTCCGTTGGCGAACTCGGCTGACACACAAGTGACGTATCAGCGTTATCAAGATCTCGACCCAGTCGAGGCCGCGGCCAAGATCACGCTCGTTGAAGGTGCGGAAGTCGCGAAGGTGGCCGAGATCAATTACCGACTCTGGATCGGCGGCTCGATCGGTCTGCTGGCCGTCGGACTGCTCACGTTCCTGGCTCTGCGACGGAAACCAGCCGACTCGTCCAACGCGCCGCCGCTGTTCACGTTCCCGCGCGAAGTCACACCGTTCTCGGTCATTGCCCTGCTGCATCGCATCCAGTCGAGCCGCGCCGTGCCGCTCAATGACGAACAACGCCTCACGCTGACATCCGACATCCACACGCTCGAGCAACACACGTTTGCTCGTAACAGCACTGCCGCTCCGAACCACGACTTGAATGCGCTCACACGCCGTTGGCTCAGTATCACAGAATCATATTTCACAAAATCATAATTCTGCGGTTCCTGATTCTGTGCTCCATGATTTTGTGACAAAGGTGTTTGCCCGATGACTGTTCTGAAAACTTCCCTGATCCGAGACATTCGCACGCGCGTCGCCGGCGTCGTTGTTGGCCAAGACATCGTCGTCGAACGCATCTTGATCGCGCTCCTCACAGGCGGCCATCTGTTGCTGGAAGGAGTCCCCGGTCTTGCCAAGACGTTGCTGGTGAATGCCGTGGCGAAGACGATTGGCATCGCCTTCGGCCGCGTGCAGTTCACGATCGACATGCTGCCGTCGGATGTGCTCGGTTCTGAGATGCTCGACCAAGCGTCGCATCAATTTCGCATCCACAAAGGGCCGGTGTTCACGAACCTGCTGCTGGCCGACGAGATCAACCGCGCCGCGCCGAAGGTCCAAG
>QWQF01000211.1 GCA_003669125.1 Planctomycetota bacterium | reverse complement strand
TGCCACGCACCGCTTTTCGCGAGCCGGCCCATCTGCATGGCGACCCCCTCGGTGGTGAGGATGTGCGATGCTCCGCGCAGGATGTACGGCACGGACTCCGGGATATTCTTGCTGGAATAAACCGAGTGGCCGAGTTCGTGCAACATCGTGTCCATCCAGCGTTCCGACGGGACGATGTTCGCAAGCACGCGAACGTCCCCCTCGCGATCGATGTCGGTGCAGAAGGCGTGCGGTGACTTGCCGGCTTTCTCGAACAGATCGCTGCGTTTCAGCACGTCATCAATCGGCAAGCCGATGCCGGTGTAAAAGTCGCGGCAGAGTTTCAAGATGTCGGCGTCTTTGTAAATCGCGTCGAGGTCGGTGCCGAACACCGTCGGCGACTCCTGAAAGAATGGATCGTGATAATGCCACGGCCGCAAATCGGCGACTTTGACGCCGCAGTTCACCGCCAACCGCTCATCGATCTCGGCCTTGGCCTTCGCAAACGGCTCGCGAGTGAGGGCGTCGAGTTCATCGAACAGCTTCAGAATGTGGCCCTGCTCCTGCTCGTTGAGGTGCAGCATCATCTGGTGATAGTTCGTGAATCCGAGTTGACCGGCGGCTTGATTTCGCAGTTTCGCCAGCGCGATCAAATCCTTCTCGACGTTCGCGCCGACACGCTTGCTCCCTTCCCAAAGTTTGCGGCGTTCGTCCGACGACTTCGACTCCTTCAGGACTTTTCGCACGTCGTTCTCGGAGAACTTCTTGCCGTCCACCTCGGCTCGAAAGACGTTGAAGCCTTTCTCAACGGCGTTGGCCTTCGCGACCATTTCGCGCAGCAGCAGCGGATCGACCTGCTTCTCCAGATACAGCAAATATAGCACGTCAATCTGCCGAGCCAACAGCTTGTCGCTGACCTTGCCCGACTCCTTGACCGCCTTGAGTTCGCGGAACACGACCGGATCGGCCAACGCCGCGTCGATCTTGTTCTGAGCAACTTCCTTTCGCTGAAAGTCCTCGTCTTTGCCGGACGTGTTTGCATCCCACCAGGCGATGCCGGCCTCCTTGTCGAGCGGCCTCATCTTCGCGACGTGAGCGTCAATGAACTTCTTCGCGCGACCGTTCGTCGCATCGTCTGCCCCTGCTGAACCACTTGATACCACGAGTGACGTCAGAAGAAACGCAAAAAGCGCAAGGGGACGAAGACAATTCGACATGAGCAATGACTCCTGATCGTTATCGCGCGATCTCGATCGCTTTGGTTTCTCGCAGGACCGTGACTTTGATCTCACCGGGATAGGTGAGAGCTTGTTCGATGGCGGTGGCGATGTCGCGCGCCATCTTGGCGGCCTCGCGATCGTTGACTCGGCCGGAATCGACAATGATGCGGACCTCGCGACCGGCTTGGACCGCAAAGGCTTGCTCGACGCCGGGAAAGCCGAAGGCGACCGCTTCGAGTTCTTCCAGTCGTTTGACGTAGCGGTCAAGGCTTTCGCGCCGAGCACCCGGCCGCGACGCACTGATGGCATCAGCGGCGGCGACGAGCACCGTGTAGATGTACTCAGGACGAATGTCGTCGTGATGGCCGAGCGCCGCATGGACGACCTCTCCCTTTTCTCCGTAGCGCTTGAGCAGTTCAGCACCGACAGCGGGATGTCCGCCCTCCATCTCGTGATCAGCCGCCTTGCCGATATCGTGCAGGAACCCGCAGCGACGCGCGATGTTCCCGTCGAGTCCGAATTGCTCGGCGAGCAAACCGGTCAGATGCGAAACTTCGATCGAGTGCCGCAGCACGTTTTGACTGTAGCTCGTGCGGAAGTGCAGCCGACCCATCAAGTCGATCAGCTTGTCGTGCAAACCCATCACACCGACTTCCTGACACGCTGCCTGTCCCTGCTTGCGGACGAAACCGTCCATCTCTTTGGTCGTCTCGGCGACGACCTCTTCGATGCGAGTCGGATGGATGCGGCCGTCTTCGATCAATTTCACCAGCGACTGCCGAGCGATCTCGCGGCGGACTTTGTCGAACGCGGAGACCACAACCACGCCGGGCGTGTCATCGACGATCACATCGACGCCGGCCGCCTTCTCGAACGCGCGGATGTTGCGTCCTTCGCGGCCAATGATCCGGCCTTTCATTTCGTCGCTGGGGATATCAACGGTGCTGACCGCTAACTCGGAAGTGTGCTGCGATGCACAACGCTGCACCGCCATGCCGATAATCTCGCGAGCCTTCACTTCCGACTGATCGCGAAGCTCGGCCTCGTGTTTGAGAATCAACGCGCCGGTCTCGTTTTTCAGTTCACGATCCAGTCGGTCGAGCAGTTGATTCTTCGCAGTCTCTTTGTCGAGACCGCTGATCTTGTAGAGCTGCTCCTGTTCGTCGCGCAGCATCCGCTCGAGTTCTTTGTCGCGTGCTTCAAGGACCTTCAATCGCTCGGCAACCTTTGTCTGATTGGCTTGCAGCAATCGATCCTTCTTGCCGATGTCTTCTTGCTGGTCCTTGAGCGATTGTTCTCGCTTGTCCAACTGGCGTTCAACATCCCGCAGCCCATCACGCGTCTTGTTGATTTCGCGATCCAGCTCTTCGCGGCGTTTGAGGACGATCTCCTTCGCAACGATTTCTTCGGTCCGCTTGAGGTTGTCAGCGTCTCGCTGAGCCTGAGCGATGATCGCGTCGCGATCTTGGTACGCGGCTCCGCGCCGCATCCGCTCGAAGAAGAAACCAACGGCACCGCCCAACACGAGTGCCACCAAACCCACAATCGCTTCGGTCATGGCTGCGCAGCCTTTACCACTTCTGCGAAACCACAGTTTCAACCGACGTTGACATTCGGCGCCATCTTACCAACGCGGAACGTCGAGCCATTCGTATGCAAATCGGACGAAAAAATTTCTTCAGCCGACAAACACGATCGAACAACTTCCCGTGGAGCAACTTGCGATCGAAAATTTCGAATCGCCAAATCAACGGTTCTCGGAGGACCAGCCACGCAAACCCGCACCGGCATGAGGCCAGCGCTGATCAGGCGGCTGAGAGCAGATGCTGACAGATGCAACTCGGATCGGACAACGCACCGGGACCAACTGTCCTGGCAGCAATTGCTCATCCGTCATCTCTAGCAGCAGCGTGAAGAGAGACCAGACTTCTGACGTCAGAAATCGACGGACGGCAACAGCCAGAGGCCCAGCGATGACCGCCAAACCACACAGCCAAACCAAACCCCATCCGATGAACGTCAGCAATGTCCCGTCGTCAGTGAACAACACGATGACACCTGATTGGACCGTTGAAGTGACACGCACGAGTCGTGGCTTGTCGCCATCCAGCTCGAACGCTTCGCAAACTCGCCCCACCGGCGGTTGAGCCTGTGGTTCTAGGAATTTTGATTCACGCCGACTGAGCACAATCGCTCGGCCGACGGCGAGGAATCCTAACGCAGACCTGACGATTTGCCAGCAATCACGATGCGGAGGGCTTGAACGCCAACAGGCCGTTGCTATTTTGACAGGCGCAATTGTCGAAATTAACTCCCCGAGCCTTCCACCTGCTGAATCCAAGCAATCGCAATCGGTGCCCAAGTGAACGAAGAACTGTACGACGATTACATCCTCGACCATTACGAATGCCCGTACCACAAAGGGCACATCGAGTGTCCGACGTGCGCGCACAGTGAGAAAAATCCGCTCTGTGGCGATCAGATTCGAATGGAACTGAAGCTGGATGATTCCGGAACAGTCCAAGAAGCCTTTTTTAACGGCAAGGGTTGTGCGATCAGCCAAGCGGCCGCTTCGATTCTCTGCCAACACGTCGAAGGAAAAACGCTGATCGAACTTCAGTCCTTTCAAGCTCCGGACATGCTGCGTCTGCTGAAGGTGCCATTGACGGCCACTCGGCAACGCTGCGGGTTACTGGGATTCAAAGTGCTCAAGACGATGATGTACGCACGGGACCACGCAACTGCGGCGCAGACTCCTTCGCCGTCAGACGAGAGCAATCAGCCAGTTGTCGCAACGTCCGGCTAGGAATTACGAATGAACACGCCGCTCGAAATTCCGTCGCGCCGCCCGTTCGACATGGACACCGTGCGACGAGATTTTCCGATCCTCGCGAGGCCGCTACCGAACGGAGCCGCGCTCGCGTACCTCGACAACGGAGCCACCGCGCAGAAGCCGCAGGCGGTCATCGACAAGGTTCGCGAAGTCTACGAGACCTGCAACGCGAACGTGCATCGCGGCATCCATCAACTCGGCGACCGCGTGACCGTTGAATTGGAAGCGGCTCGCGAAAAAGTCCGACGGTTCATCAACGCCGAGGACTCTGCGGAGATCATCTTCACATCCGGCACGACGATGTCGATCAATCTGGTCGCTCAAGCCTGGGGTCGCAAGTTCCTCAAGCCCGGGGATGAAATCCTGCTCAACGAGATGGAGCACCACGCCAACCTCGTCCCGTGGCAACAGACTGCGAAGGCGACCGGCGCGAAGCTGCGATATCTCCCGTTGACCACAGACGGCCAACTGGATGCGACGCATTTTGATCGACTCATCACGTCGCGAACCAAGCTGGTTGCGGTCACTGGAATGTCGAACGTGCTCGGTACGACAAATCCGATTCGTGAATTGGCCGCGCGGGCACATCAAGTCGGCGCTGTGATTTTGGTCGATGGGGCTCAAAGTGTGCCGCATCTGCCGACAGACGTCCGCGACCCGCAGATCGACTTTCTGGCCTTCTCCGGACACAAGCTCTTCGGCCCGACCGGCATTGGCGTGCTGTACGGCCGCCGCCAATTCCTCGAAGCAATGGACCCGTTCCTGTGCGGCGGCAACATGATCAACGAAGTGCATCTCGAATCGTCGACGTGGGGTGAACTGCCGTCGAAATTTGAAGCGGGCACGATCCCGATTGCCGAAGCGATCGGACTGGGTGCGGCAATCGATTATGTGCAGTCGCTCGGCTTCGACGCGATTCACACCCAAGAAACGAAACTACTCGCCAGGGCGATGCGACTGTTGCCGCAAACTCCAGGAGTCACCATTTACGGTCCGTCTCTCGAACGCCGCGGTTCGATCGTCAGCTTCACTGTCGAGAAAGTGCATCCGCACGACTTGGCCGATCTGCTGGATCAAAAGGGAGTCGCGATCCGAGCTGGCCATCACTGCACGATGCCGCTGCACGATTGGCTGGACGTCCCGGCGACGGCTCGCGCGAGCTTCGCGTTCTACAACACCGAGGCCGAGGTGGACGCGCTCATCGAGGCGATTCATTATGCTCGCCACAAGTTTCGGCTGGAGTGAGTGGCCTTCGACGAGGTGCTCTGATGCGATCCTGGCAGATGTTTGTCACGGTGATTCTAGGAGCGACCGCGTTTTCTGCGGCTGTGGCGGACGAAGCTGTTCGTCGCGTTGAAGACACCCCCCGAACAACTGCGGCGATTCGCGAACTCGTGCGGCGCGGCGCGGTCGTGAAGCGATTCACGGTGCTCGAATCGGAAACCGTTGGCCTGCTCGTCCGTCTGAAGGCAGAGCATCTGGATCGAGACGGGGTGATCGACTCGGACATCCTGGCGACATTGGAGCCGTTGAAGGAGTTGACGGTCGAACTGCGCGGCTTGCCACTCAGCGACGACGGCCTGAAGTCGTTGTTGGCAAAAGTGAGGCTAGTCGGCCTGGACGTTTCCGGATCAGACATCTCGGATCGCGGACTCCACGAATTGGCCTCGACGCGAACTCGACTGCGATTGCTCGACCTGAGCTTCACGCGTGTCAGCGACAAGGGATTGAAAGCGGTGGCGTCCCAGTCGGAACTTCGGCACATCTCGCTCATCAATTGCCGAGTGACTGACAGCGGCATCACCTCTTTGACACGCTTAACTCAGTTGCGTGAAATCTATCTCACTAAGACGTCCGTTTCCTCGCAGGCTGCAGAGCAGTTGCGACGAAGGCTCCCAACGTGTCGCATCGAGAGATGACGCGTGGCTCAGAATCCGCCCACCGTCGGCTTGCCGGCTTTCTTTTGTGGCGGCTGAGACGGGACTTTGAGCGTTTCCAGCGTGTGCTTCAGTCGATCTTCCAACTTCAATCGCGAATCGGTCGCGCGCGGGAAGATCAACAACAGTCCGACATGCACATCTCTGACTTCCATCCAATAAAATACGGCGTTGATCGGCTGATCCACCGGGGGGATGTCAATGTAATCAACCGTTTTCTTACCGACATAGGGCGAGAACGTACGATGTCGTTCGTCATCCCGACTGCCAATTCTTATCCAAGGCCATGGGGCATCTGTCGTCTCCGACTGAACACTGTAAGCGTTGGCCAGCACGTTCGTCACATCAGTGCGGTAGTGCAGCGGTTCGATGTCGTTGTTGGTTTGCTTCTCGACCCATCGCGGCAGGTTGCTGAGCAAGTGCAAGTAAGCCTTTCCTTCGCCTGAAGGTTCCAAATCGACCTTTGCCCGCCAGGTGGCCAACACGCCTTCAAGACGCACGTTGGGATGGTCGCCCAATCGGGTCGGGTCTTCGTTCGGATCAAGCGGTTGTGCTTCGGGTTCTCCGTCTTTGGGCGGAGGCGGCGGAAGTATTTGCGTGAAAGGCTTGGGGACGCGAAGCTCAACTCCATCAAAGGGAACCACCTTCGAGCCAAGCGCCAAGTTCACCTTTTCGAGATACTCGAAATACTCCTTGGTCTGCCTGAGCCGATAGTCGTAGGTCTCCACGCCACACCCGATCGCAAAGAACGACGCACCGGCCAAGCTCGTCAGAAACGTGCGACGATCAAGTCCGGGCACTGAGTTCGACGGAAGGCTTCGTGACATACGGGGCTCGGCTTGTGTGATAAGGCGGCTCGTGACAACTGCACGACTCGTACCCTGAAAACATTCACAAACTGCGTGTGGCGATTGTGCGAGTGGCTCCAAGGAGCGTCAAGCCAGTCTGCGAGCCTGACAATGCCAAGCATTCATTAAACAAAGGCGCAAAAAGAAATCGAGTTGACCCGCAGGAGGTCAACTCGATTTCTTGATTAGCACGTCGTCTTATCCCAGAGGCAATTACGCCTTCGGAGCCGGAGCGGCTTCTTCCTTCGGCGGCGGCGGAACTTCCTTCACAGCCGGAGCAGCGGCGGCCGGAGCCGAGCAGCAAGAGGTCTTGGCGGCGCAGCAGGTCGCGGCCGGCTTGCAGCAGCTCACCGTTTTGACTTGGCACGGGGCCGGAGCGGCTTTAGCACAGCAGGTCGGCTTCTCAGCCTTGCAGCACTTGACCTTCGGGGCCTTGCAGCACTTGACCTTCACGGGCTTGCAGCAGTCCTTGGCTTCAGCGGCACCGCTGAATGCGGCCAGGACGGCCAGGGTCGCGCTCAACACAACCAACTTCATAGAACGACTCATGATGTCTCCCTTTTCTTGTACTATGATGGCTCAGCCTCGTGGCCTTCCATCGAGGTGAACGAGCAAAGCCCTCATGGCTCAGCCGCCCAAGACGATTCGCGTCCGACACTCCCTGGACGCTAGATGTTACGCAACGTTGACGATCAGATAAAATCTTCCGAATACGCAATTTATGCAGAGTAGGATAGCCGTGACGCCTCCAATGTCAAACCACCACGAGAACCAGAGGCTACCTGTTTCGCCTCTTTACCCTGATTTCACTTTTGAAAAATCACCGCCCCTCAGTGGTCGGCCATCAGCCCATGATTGGCTCGTTGGTTCACAGAGATGGGAGATGACTGGTCATACAAAATTGATGGGGATCGT
>QWQF01000191.1 GCA_003669125.1 Planctomycetota bacterium | reverse complement strand
CCCTGCGAATTCGGAGACGAGCTCCCCGAGTTCCGGATTGTCCCTTCTGCGATTGTTGCCGCTGGCGGTTGTCGCGTTGTTCGCCGGACTTGGGACGACGGTTTTGCTCGCTCGCGCCGGAGAAGTCCGCCTGATCGGATTCCTCCGCGCCGAGCAATCAGTCGTGTACGCACCGCATTCCGGTCGAGTTGAATCTGTGCAAGCGAAGTCGGGCGAGGCCGTCAAGCCGCGACAATCGCTGATCCAATTAACCGATGAGTCGCTCAACCGCGAAATCTCCACGAAGTTGCGTGAAGTCACGTCGCTGCAAGCGGGCCTCGAACAATGCCGAGCCAAGGCGGAAGTGGAAATTAGCCTGCAACGCAAAGACGTTGACGACGACCTACTCCGCACGCGGTTAGAGGCGGCCAAATATCTCCGCGAGAGTTACGCCGCGAAGTTTGAGCATGTCACGCTGCGGAACCTCGCCAAGGAATCGGGAAGCGGACGCTGGCTTGCAGCGACTCCGGATTTGCTCAGTCAGCCGGAGCGGATCTTCAATTCGATTCCTGCCGAGCCAGTCGCTATTCCCGATGAAATGCGATTCAGTGCGGTCATGCGGCAAGAGTTAGCTCGCAACTTGGCCGAGGTCAACAAAGTTCAGTCGGAGTTTTGCGAGCATCACATCGCCGAGTTGGAGAAGCTCCGAAAAGACCTGCCAGAGATGATCCGCAAGGCGGCCGGCGTCGATGTCGCGGAAGCGAAGCTCGCTCAAGTGGCCGAGCAACTCGAAGTGCTCAACAAGCAAAAGTTGGCGATGTCGGTCACTTCACCGGGACATGGCATTGTCGGATCGTACTCCAAGCATGTTGCCGATCCGGTGGGAGTCGGCGAAGCTCTGGTCACGATTTATGACCGTGAGCGGCCGTTCGTCGAAGTGGATGTCCCGTCCCGTGAAGTCATCAAACTGCAAGTCGGCCAAACGCTCCGTCTGGACTTCGCGGGAGAGAATCGCACCGGCCGTGTCGAGTTCATCTGCCCGCAAGCTCACAACCGCAACGACGACGCCGACTCGTGGATCACCGTTCGCATCCGTCCCGCCGGCAAGCTGTGGCCGGAAGTTGCCATCGGCTCGGCGATCGGCGTGCGGATGAAGTAGGTCAGGCTGGAAAGCTTGGCCTACGAACGAACCACCGTAACCATGTCGTCGATCGAGAGGGCTTCGGAAAGTTCGTGTCGCCCGCTGCCCGGTGATGTCTCGCAGAGCAACCGCAACTTGCCGTGTCGGCTTTCGCGATTATCGGGATACCCGTCGAAGGTTCGCCCGTCGCGAGTCGTCACACGCACGAGATGCGTTTCTTCAATGCCCGGCAAGCCCTCGCAGACGAGCGTTGGAAAGCGACTCCAGGCCCAAACCCACAGCGTCCCTTGCGGATCGACTTGCCCGGCGATGTTCGTCCAGTCTTGCTCGGCCTGAAACAATTCTTTCCACGGCGCGGCAAGGCACCACGGCTTGAGAACTTCCGCCAGCCATTGCTGTCGAGAAGCAACCAGTTCCGCAAATGTCGGTGCCATGATTTGTCGTCGTTGGTGAGTGCGTCGCAACGAAGAAGCCCGGCTTCTCGCGTGTCGATTTTGAAGCGGTTACTTCCGAGCCAGCTTGTGCTTGAGCGGCAGCCAAGCTCCGTTCTCGTGACTGCTGGCGACGCATTGCTGGATGAAGTACATCCCTTCGACGCCGTCGTTCACATTCGGGTAGATCGTGTTGACCTTCTCCCAAGTGGCACCAGTCGCGCGAGCGATGATCGCGTCGTAGGTCGAACGATAAATGTTGGCGAATGCCTCGAAGAACGCTTCGGGGTGTCCGGAGGGCAATCGACATGCGGCCTTGCCCGCGTCGTTCATGTACGGCGCATTCGGGTCGCGTGTGTAGATCGCGTGCGGTTGTCCGTTGCGTCGCAAGGTGAGCACGTTGGGCTCCTCTTGCCGCCATTGAATCGCCCCCTTCGTGCCGTCGATCTCGATGAACAAGTCGTTCTCACGGCCGTGAGAAATCTGACTGGCGGTGACGGTGCCGAGTCCGCCATTCTCAAAGCGAACGACCGCGTGGCCGTAATCGTCGAGCTTCCGCCCAGGCTCGAAAGTTTTCAAATTGCACGAGACCGATTCGGGCAGCAGGCCGGTCATGTAGCGGCCGAGGTTGTAGGCGTGCGTCGCGATGTCGCCGAAGCAACCCGCCGCGCCGGACTTGCCGGGATCGGTTCGCCACGCGGCTTGCTTCTGGTCGCTCGCCTCCAGTCGCGTCCGCAGCCAGCCTTGGATGTAGCACGAGCGAACCGCCTGAATCTCGCCCAGTTCGCCGCTGAGAATCATCTGCCGAGCCATCCGCACCAGCGGGTAGCCGGTGTAATTGTGCGAGACCGCGAAGACGGCTCCGGACTTCGCGACGAGTGCGGCAAGCTGTTCCGCCTCGGCCAGATCGAACGTCATCGGCTTGTCGCAGATGACGTTGAAGCCCC
This sequence comes from Planctomycetota bacterium, assembly GCA_003669125.1. Lineage (GTDB taxonomy): Bacteria > Planctomycetota > Planctomycetia > Planctomycetales > Planctomycetaceae > SXKJ01. The sequence continues at coordinate 22,847 of QWQF01000191.1, read as the reverse complement.
CTTCGAGTGCGGCCTTGGCGATCGGGAAGTGCGTGTGATTCGGAGTTGCGACGGTGACGAAGTCGATGCGTTTGTCGGCCGGGAGTTTCGATTCTTTCTCGACCAACTCCTCGATCGAACCGTACGCGCGGTCGGGCTTGATGTCGTAGGCCGGAGCGGAGGCTTTGGCCTTCTCAGCATTCGACGAGAGTGCGCCGGCGACGAGTTCGGCGCGGTTGTCGAGGATCGCGGCGGTCGCGTGAACTCGGCCGATGAAGGCTCCTTGGCCCCCGCCGACCAAAGCCATCCGAAGTTTGCGGTTGAGAGCGCCGTTTGTGGTTTCCATGTTGCCAATCTCCTGCGGAATTTCAGCGAGTTGAAGAATCGGCGGTCGGTCTTCCGCCGGAATGTGCGGCGGAATTACACGGCTGCCGCGAGCAAAAATCAATCAACGCTGTTCGCCGACGGTCTTCGCAGCGGATCACGCGGCTTGCGGGACGGAGCCAGTAGCTTCCATCGCGATGACTTCTTCGATGACCGACAGGTAATCCTGCGCGCCGGCGGATTTCGGCTCGTAGTCGAAGATCGATTGGCCGAAGCTCGGCGCTTCCGCGAGCTTGATGTTGCGGCGAACTTTCGTCTGGAAGATACGAGCGTTCGCCCACGGAGTGTTCGAGTCACTTGCTCGCAGGAAGTTCGTCAGGTCGGCGATCACGTCGCTGGCCAGTCGCGTGCCGGTCTCGAAGAGGCAGATCACAACGCCGCTGACTTTGAGTTCGCGGTTCAATCGTCGCGTCACGCGAGCCGTCGTCTCCAGCAACTTCGACAATCCTTGCAGCGCGAAAAAGTGCGGCTGCAACGGGATGAAGACTTCCTTGACCGCCGTCAGCGCGTTGATGGTCAGTACGCCGAGTGACGGCGGGCAATCAATGATGACGTAATCCACCGGTTGCGTTTTCGCGAGCTGTTGCAGCATTTCACGCAGGATCAGTTCGCGGTCGGCGACGTTGGCAAGTTCCATCTCGAGGGCGGCCAGTTCGACGTTGGCTGGAACGACCCACAGGTTCGGCGCGACCATCTGCCGGACTTCGGACAGAGTCTTGTCCCCCGCGAAGACCTGATAGATCGTCGGTACCGAGCCGGTTGGCTCGACCCCCAAGTGCATCGAAGCGTGACCTTGCGGATCGAGATCAATCAGACACACCTTGCGTCCGCGAGTCGCCAGGCCCGCGGCCAGATTGACGCTGGTGGTCGTCTTGCCGACGCCCCCTTTTTGATTCATCACGGCGATCGTCCGCATGAGATTTCCTTCTCCAATCGGTGGACGGCGCGGGCCTCGCGAAACTCATTTTCGCGGACAGAGAGCCGACCTCGATTCTTCGTTTTGGAGGGTAGTCCAATCGCGACAAACGCCGGAAGACGAGTTCGTGTCGGCACGGGCTGGCCTAGTCGCTGGCAAACAGGCTCGATAGATTGCGACCGACTCGAAACGGCCGCTGTGAGCAGCGTGCTCGAACCCATTTCGCTTGGCCCTTTGAACTTCACGGAGATCTCTCGTGGAACCTCTCGTCCCTCAGCCGTTGATGGCCTCGTCTTCTCGTCGCCGTGTTCCCAGTTGGCTCTGGCTGACCGCTGGAGTGGTCGTGGGTTTGGGGATCGCGGCGTTGTGGCCGAATCGCCCGTTGACCGCCGCGACTTCTGACCGCAACGAAAAGTTCGGCATGTGTACCGTCTACGTTTCGGAAAATTTGGAAGCGGTCTTCGTGCTCGATTTTCTGACGGGCCGGCTGACGGGAGCCTGTTTGGGCAAGCAAGGGACTGGGTTCGTGCAGTTTTTCGCGGCCGACGTGGGTTCTGACCTGCAAGTCAAAGGCTCCAAGCCGGCGTACGCGATGACTTCGGGGCTGGCCCAGATTCGTGCCAAGCCTGGATCGCAGGCAGCGGCGAGTGTGATTTACGTCGCCGAGATGTCCACCGGAAAAGTCGGCTGCTACGCCATCCCGTTCCTGCTGCCCAACGTCCGGAATCCAGTACCGGCCAAGCTCGCGCCGCTGGATGTCTACACGTTCCGCGATGCGGCTCCGGTGGAGTAGTTTGAACGACACTCCAGATCGCGCGGACGGGAAAAGCAGATCGAGCACGGCGCGAACTTTGGCGTTTGGCGAACGTGTTCGATCAGTTTCTGGCCATCGACGCCCGACAGGTTCAGCCCGGTGACGATCAGATCGAACGCTTGAGCGGCCAGAGCGTTCATCGCTTTCGTACCTCCGAGAAGTCGGTGGCCTTGGTGAAGCCGAGGCTCGTCAGCGTGTTGCGGATGAGGACTCGCGCAGTGAGGCTGGAATCTGCGACGAGCACCGTCAGCGAAGCACGACTTTTCACCGCAGATGTCGGACTCAGACTGGCGGAAGCGGCCGCCTTGACGGAGTCATGCGCCGGCTTGGCTGATGAGGGAGGACGTGGCAACAGTTCGTTCGAGTGGGATCATCGGGCATGGAGATGTGGCTGTAGGCCAGGCATTGGAGAGTTCAAATCACAAGTCCTTCGGCTCCAGCGCCGCGATGTACGGCAGGTGCCGATAGTCGTCGTTGTAGTCGAGACCGTAGCCCACGACGAAACGATCTGGGATTTGAAAGCAGTGGTAATCGGGTTGAATCGAGACCTTCGCCTTGCCGGTCTTCCAGAGCAGCACGGCCGAATGAACGCTGCGCGGCGAGCTGCGGCGAATCGTCTCCAGCAGCGTCGCCATCGTGTGACCGGTGTCGAAAATGTCGTCCACCAGCAGCACCGACCGGTCGCGAATGTCCGGCACCAGCGAATCATTGATTCGCAGTTCCGCTGGTTGTGTCGTCGCCCCGCGATAACTGGAGGCTTGGATCAACCCGACTCGCAGCGGCAAGTCGATGGTGCGAATGAGATCGGCCAGGAAGACGATGCTGCCGGTGAGTACTCCGAGCACCGTCAGCGGCTGATCCCGATACTCGGTGGCGATCTGATGCCCCAAGGTCGTGACAACTTTCTGAATCTCGTTCGCTTCAATCAACGTCTGCATGGTCCGTCCCGTGTGAGGCGAGTGATTTGAAGCGTCGCCGCGCAGGTTTTCAACCAGCACCGCAAATTAGCGGCGAGTCTCATCCGGCAGACTCGACAGGATCGGGCCATCGAGGGCTTCGCCGGTCGGACGCAGCTCTTCGATTTGCATACCGACCGCATCCCCGGTGACCTCGATGTGCGGCACTCGCCACAGGAAAATGAGCGCGAGCGCTCGCCAGACCGACGAGAGCGCGAACAAGGCTTGATACGCCCACTGAGCCTCCCCAGCGAAATGCAGAATCGCTCCGCCGAGCAACGCGCCGGCAGCGAGTGCGGCGCTGTTGAGCAGATTGAAGAGCGTCAGCACGCTGACTCGTTCGTCCGCCGGGATCGACTCGAAGAAGAGCAGGAAGAACGCCAACTCATACGCGGCCCAGCAGACGCCGGCGGTGATTTGCGTGAGGCACAGCCACGCATAGTTGTCCGAAATGCTCCACATCCCGGCCATCGGCACGATGCCGATGCCGCCGAGCGTCAGCAATCGCCGCGCTCCCCAGCGTTTCGCCAGCCGGCCGCACATTGGCAGCGCTAAAATCTTGAAGACGAACGAGAACGCGATCAGCACCGCGTAATCGCTGTACGAAAATTTCAACTTCTCCCGCATGTACGGAGCGAAGAACGGCCCGGTGATCCACACTCCGAACTGCACCACGATGATGTAAAACAGCAAGCGACCACCGGCGCTGTGCCGATACGACCGCAGTTGTGCGAGCACCGGCACTCGGCGGCGATCGAGCGGCAGCGGCTCCGGTTCGTGCTGCGCCGCCAGGAACAACGCCGACAACACGCGGCACACGCACGCGATCGCGAACAGCACGGCGAATACCGTCAGCACACAGTCATGCTGCTCGCCGTATCGCAGAGCGAAGCCTCCGCCCAGAAATCCGGCTAAGACGGTGAGCTGCTGCAAGCGCGTTCGCTTGGCGAAGAAGTGCGCTCGGATCGTGCGCGGCACGAGCGTCCCGATCCAGACATTCCAAGCCGGTCCGGTCCCCAGCCCTCCGGCCCAAAACACCGAAGCCGCCGCCAGCGCCGCCCACGGCGGAATGTGTCCCACGATCGACGCCCAGATCAACGGCACAAAGCTGACCGCTTGCAGCATCGAACAAAACACGACCCAACGCTTGTGCGACTTCAACAGACCGACCGCCCACGGCGAGACCATCTGCAACAAGCCGCCCAGCAACACCGGCACGCTGACTACCAGCCCCGACATCACCTCGCTCAGCCCGACCGTCAGCACGAACAGTGGCAAATACGTCTCGCCGAGGCCGACCATCACGCCGAACGCCGCGGCGTCCGCCTGGCTGACTCGCAAGTTGTGAGTCAGCCGCCGAACGCGCTGTCCGCGTGGCTGCGGCTCAGGCCGAGAGTCATCGCTCGTGAGTCCGTTCACGTCAGCTTTTCTTTCCAGAACGTGATTTGTGCGAGCACCGGCTGATGTCCGCCAGAGCCAAAGCTGCGCAGCGCCGCAACCGCATTGGCTGTCCCGAGAACTTGGCTGACGTCGGCAGTGATCCGGTCGCATGCCGATTGCAGATCGGTCAGCGGCAGATCCGACAGCCGGCACTTTCGCGAATCGCACAAAGCAACCAACTTGCCGACCGTCTCGTGAGCAGTCCGCATCGGGACGCCTTTGCCGATCAGGTATTCCATCAGCATCGTCGCGTCGAGAAAACCTTCTTCCAGCCGGGCGGCGATACGATCGCGTTGCAGTTCGGCTTGAGCGGCCAGCGGTTCGGCCAGTTCCAGGCATGCAGCGGTCGTGTCGAACGCGGCGAACAACGCGAGCTTGTCTTCCTGCAAGTCGCGGTTGTACGCCAGCGGCAGACCCTTCGTCAGAAACTGCAACTGCGTCAGCGAGGCCATCACGCGAGCCGACTTGCCTCGGATCAGCTCCAGCACGTCCGGGTTCCGCTTCTGCGGCATGATCGACGAGCCGGTCGTGAATGCATCGGGCAGCTTGAGAATGCCGAATTCCGTCGAGAACCAGATGATCCACTCTTCGGCCCACGACGACAGATGCGTCGCGATCAGCGACAGATCGAAGACGAATTCGATCACGAAGTCCCGGTCGCTCGACACATCCAGACTGTTTCGAGCCGGCTCGGTGAAGCCCAGCAGTCGCGCGGTCTCGTGTCGGTCGATCGGCAGCGACGTGCCCGCCAGCGCGGCCGCTCCCAGTGGTGAGACGTTGACTCGCGTGAGGCAGTCGGCCAGTCGCTGTCGGTCGCGTTCGAACTTCTCGACCCACGCCAACCAGAAGTGCGGTGCGAGCACCGGCATCGCCCGCTGCAAGTGCGTGTAGCCGGGCAGGACGACGTCGAGGTCTCGGTCGCAACGTCCGACGAACGCTCGTTGCAGATTGACGAGCAATTCGTCGATTCGCCCGATCGCGTCGCGCGTCCAGAGTTTCAGATCGGTCGCGACTTGATCGTTGCGGCTGCGGCCGGTGTGCAGTTTGCGACCGACGTCACCCAGCCGGCGAATCAGCTCGCTTTCGATGTGCATGTGGATGTCTTCGAGTTCCGTGCGGAACGGCAACTCGCCGCGAGCGATCACGCCCCGAATATCTTCCAGTTCGGTCACGATCTGGTCCGCTTCCGTCGCCGTCAGCAGCCCGACCTTCGCCAGCATCCGCGCATGCGCCTGCGAGCCGGTGATGTCGGCGTCCGCCAATCGCGAGTCGAAACTGATCGACTCCGTGAACTGTTCCACGCGAGCGTCCGTCGCCTGTTGAAATCGCCCGCCCCATGCCTTCGCCACTGGTTGTCTCCTGTCTTCGATTCCGAGTTCCGAGTCTCGGATGCGGAATATATCCGCTCAACCGGGTGCCGTCACAACCGGACAGACTTGCCGTCGCGAAGCGGTCCCGCAAACGCCGAATTTGGAAACGCCCGTCACCCCGCGATCGCTTGATCGAACTCTCACACTTGGGAACGAGGTCGTCCATTCCGAATGGCCTCAGTTTGAACCCAAGGTGTTCAAGCGACTGGGGATTCCGCCACTCGCTTGTGCGGCGTGGTAGTTTGTTGGATTGGCGACCACTTCAAATGAAGAACAGAGCGATGCTGATGCTCAAGAAGAACGCGCCGCAGACCAGCACGCCGAGCTGATGGAACCAGCTGGGTTGGACCTCTTTCGGCAACAGCGTCCGGTTCACATAGATCGAAATCAGCGAGACCGAACCGAGCGCGATGTTTTGCAGCACGGCAGAGATGCGAGCGATTTGCACGGCGGGAAACAGAATCAGGATGATCAACCCGCCGACGGCGTACATGCCGAGGATGCCGTAGTAGATGAATCGCACCTCACCGAGTTGCCGCACGCGAGCACTCGCGTTCCAAATCATGTCGGTCCAGCGGCGAGCAATCTGATCGCCGACGCTGACTTGTCCCGGAGCCAGCACCAGGAAGCCGCAGATCAGCGTCAGGAACCAGAACAGCGACGCGTACGACGGATACCGCTCGGCGATCCCTTCGGCCGACATTGCCGAGACGCGGTCGCCGACGACGCTCGCGTTGCGGATGAACTCCAGCGACATCATGCACGGCAGAGCCATGCCGATGACCGACGCGAACATCCAGATCGCCTGATCGCGGCGAATGTGCGTCATCCAGCCGCGCCACTTCGAGCGATTCTCGGCGTCCGGCGGGAAGACCTTGCCGGTGTGCGAGAGCGAGATCTTCATGCCACCGAACGCGCTGGGAATCGCTCCGACGTGGCAGCCCATGCCCCAGCCTTTGTCGCGAGCGTAATTCGAAAACATCGTGTTCGTCAGGCCGCCCGCTCCGGCAATCGCAATGAACGCCACGATCACCGCCCAGTCCAGCGGGGGCAGATTGCCATGCTCGCCGACGTACTTGAAGACGTTCACATAGGCCAGCCCTTCGTGCTGCAAGTGATTCGCCAGCCGAGAACGCTGCGGTTCGGGCACATCGTTCAGCGAAGAGTATTCGTCCTTTGTGAAGGTCTGCGTTGGCGAACTTGATTCACGCTCGGCCGCGTTCGACCACACCTCCAACTGAGTCGCCTGGAATTGGTGATGATCGACGACGTCACCTTTGGCGACCAGCGTCTCGTTTCCGTCACGGACCTCGATGATGAACCGCTGAGTCCCCGCGAATTCTTTCGTCCGGCTCAGGGTCTGCTCGCGGACTTCAACCGCTTGCTCATCGAGCTTGTCCGTGTTCGCGAGATTGAATTTCGCGCGCTTTCCTTTTCGCGTGACGAGCAGTTCACCGGTCACCGAATTGTCTTTTCGCTCCCACGTTCCCCGCGCGAGGTACTCCGTATCGCCGACGACCTGACGCACGCTGAAGTGTCGGCCGACGATCAGAGTCTCCGGTCGCAGCGGGACGGTTCCGAATCCGACAAAACCCGTGACGACATCCCAAACGACCGGTGCGGAGACCATCGTCACGGCGATGATCGACAAATAGCCGAGCACGACGACCAGCTTTGCCGCCATGATCTTTTCGAGCATCCGATAAATTGTGCCACCAAAAATCAGCGGCACAAACGCCAGCAGAAAGATCGAGATGCCCAGCCCGCGCACGAGCAGCGTGTCTCCCGCGTGCGGCAGCCGTCCGAGAATTGCTGCCGCCAGTGGCACGGCGGCGTTCGAAGCGTTGTACGGAAAGATCGCCGTCAGATCGAGAACCGCGAAGAACACGATCCACGTCGTCGGTCCCGGCCACGTTCGCAAGATGCCTACGTTCACTGGTTCGCCACAGTAGATCGCGTACCGCATAAACATCAGGTTGGCGAAACCCTGCAACACGATGCTGATCATCGCCAGCCAGAACAGCGACGCTCCGTACTGCGCCGACACCGCCGGACCGAACAGCCACTCGCCCGTGCCGATGCTTGTCCCGGCGAGCACGACTCCCGGCCCGATCAGTCCGAGCCACAACTTCCGCCCCGAACGCGGTGGCTCCGGCAAGTTGTCAATTTCCCAAGGAGCCAGTGCGCCGGCGGGAACGGTTGGTGGGTTTGTCATGTGCGGTCCCGTAGGTCAGCCTTTCCAGGCGGACCCGATGAGCGGTTGACTTGGAATCGTGATCAAGCGTCGTATCGTGTCAGCCTGGAAAGGCTGACGTACTCATGAAGATCACAAAGCTTGAATCGTTTCTAGTGAATGGCGGGTTGCGGAACTACCTGTTCGTGCGACTGACAACCGACACCGGGCTGACCGGACTCGGCGAAGCGACGCTGGAGTGGCAAGAGGCCACCGTGCAGACGCTGCTTCACGAATGGGTCGAGGATCGCGTGCTCGGTATCGATCCGTTTGACATCGAAAAAGTATTCGGGGATTTGATTCGGGATCAGTATCAAGGAGGCTCGACCGTGCTGACGGCGATCAGCAGCGTCGAGATTGCGTGCTGGGACTTGATCGGTAAAGCCTGCGGTCAGCCAGTCTACAAGCTGCTCGGCGGCCAAGCACGCGAGCGGCTACCTGCCTACGCCAACGGATGGTACGGCGGCGCTCACACGCCGGCCGACTACGCGGACAAAGCGAGAGAGGTCGTTGCTCGTGGTTATCGCGGGATGAAGTTCGATCCGTTCGGCACTGCCTGGAAGGACATGACTCGCGAGCAGATGTCCGACGCCGAACAAATCGTCGCCGCCGTGCGTGAAGCGGTTGGCGATGAGATCGACTTGATGATCGAAGTCCACGGCCGATTGTCCGTCGGCTGCGCGATCGAGATGGGCCGCCGCCTGATCCCCTATCGCCCTGCGTGGTACGAGGAGCCGGTGACGCCGCACAGTCTCGACCTGCTGCACGAGGTCAAGCAAGCGTTGCCGTTCCCGATTGCGGCCGGCGAGCGGCTTTACATGCTGGAAGAGTTCGCTCGTCTCGCGTCGCTTCGCGCCTGCGACGTCGTGCAGATGGATTTGGCTCACTGCGGCGGACTCGGCATCGGCAAGAAGATCGCCGCGATTTGTCAGACTCAAGATTTGCGAATCGCTCCACACTGCTCGATCGGCCCGGTCGCGTTGTGCGCTGCGTTACATTTCGGTTGGTCCACGCCACAAGTCGCTGTCCAAGAGAACTTCGCCGAGTACGACGTCCCGTGGCGCAACGACCTCGTTCACGGCTGGAATCCGATTCGTCAGGGTGAATTCACTCTCCCTGACCAACCGGGCCTCGGCCTGGAACTCAACGAGCAAGTTTGTGCCCAGCATCCGTATCGCAAGAATTCGTTTCCGTCGTTGTGGGACGATCGCTGGTTGACGGAGTTCACGAAGAAGTAACCCATGTTCAAAGCCGTCCGACTCAACGCGACCACCTATCCGGTCGAAGACGCGGAACGCGCCGAATTAACGCGGGCCGGCGCGGAGTTCGTCGAGATCGAAGGGCAAGAGTCGCACGAAATTCTCGCGGCGGCGGAAGACTGCGACGCGCTGCTGGTTGTGTCATCGCGAGTGCCGGGATCGGTGATCGAGCGGCTGTCTCGCTGCCGTGTGATCGCTCGATTAGGAGCTGGCACGGACAAGATCGACGTCGCAGAAGCGACTCGCCGAGGCATCGTCGTCACCAACGTGCCTGACTTCTGCCTCAACGAACAAGCGGAGCACACGCTGGCGTTGCTGCTGGCGTTTGCTCGCCGATTGCCGTTCATGATGGAGGCGATGCGGACGCACAGTTGGTCCGCGCGGCATCATCCCGGAGTGCATCGATTGGCCGGCCAGACGCTCGGCCTGATCGGCTTCGGCACCAGTGCGCGAGCGGTTGCTCAACGAGCCGCCGCGTTCAGCCTGCGCTTGCTGGCTTGGGTTCGCGATCCGACGAAGTACCGAGACATCGCGAAGTCACTTCAAGTCGAACTCGTCTCGCTCGACCACTTGCTCAGCAAGAGCGACTTCGTGTCGATCCATCTGCCGCTGTGCGAGGAGACGCATCACTTGCTCTCTCGCGAGCGACTGATCCAAATGAAACCGACCGCCGTGCTGATCAACACGGCTCGCGGGGCAATCGTCGACGAAGCCGCGCTGGTCACGTTGCTTCAGCGACGGGAGATCGCCGGAGCCGCGCTCGATGTGTTCGAGGGGATCGATGTCTTTGCCATGCCCGGAACGCCCGCCGCGCACCCGCTGCTCAATTTGGACAACGTGATCCTCACGCCCCATTGTGCCGGCAGTTCGGTGGAATCGAGCCGCGAATCCAAGGTTCGAGGAGCACGCAACGCCGCCGATGTGCTGCTGGGAATTCGCCCGCAATCCATCGTGAATCCGGCCGTTGTTCCACGATTTTCGCTGCAAGTTGGCTTGATCGACGAGTGAGCGGAATCGGATTGCCGGAATCGAATCGGCTGGGCTAGAACCCCGCCCCCTTCCAAACGGCAGCCGCTCGCGCGATCCCGAATCGACACGGCAGTCGCTCCGTTTTTTCCTTCCCTGGCTTTGATTCTCTCTCGTCGCGGAGTTGCCTCATGCCCAAGTCTTCGGCTTTGAAACGGTCGTCTTTGGCATGGCGTGCGTCACTGTTGGCCGTCATCGCACTCTGTGGCTTCAGCGGTTGTGCGACGACGCCGTATCGGTTCGGAGCGGCTCAGTGGTATCGCACATCGCCGGTGTTGGAAGCGTCCACTGCCAGCCAGCCGATCGAGCGGGGTCGGCCAAACAAGGTCGTGGATACGTTCGGTTGGGTGTGGGGCATTCCCGACAAGATCATTCTGTGGGATCGCCGCATCGACAATCATCGCATCGGCCCGCAGACCGAAGCCGCCGTCGCGGATTACTTCGTGAAGAACGAACTCTCGTCGGTCAAGGTGCGACTGAATCAGTATCACCCCGGCGATGACTGGAGGCGACTGGCCGCGAATGATGCCGTCGGAGCGGGCTGGCGCTACACGCTCGGCGCGCTCAGTGTCCTTGGGGAGACGATCATTCCCGGTCGACTCTTCGGCGGCGATCACTTCAACCCGTTCACGAACACGATCCATATTTATTCCGACGTCCCCGCCGTCGCAGTTCACGAAGCGGGACACTCGAAAGATTTCGCGCAGCGCGAGTGGAAGGGAACCTACGCCGCCGTTTATCTGATACCCGGAGTGCCTCTGTATCACGAAGCCAAAGCCACCAACGACGCGCTCGGCTATCTGCTGACCGAATCCGACGAGCAAACTCAGAAGGACGCTTACGAGATTTTGTATCCGGCGTATGGCACGTACGTCGGCGGCGCACTGGGCAGCGTCTTCTCAGGCTCCGGCACGTACGTCGCCAGCGTGCTCGGTGGTCACGCCCTCGGTCGCATCAAGTCCAGCCAGCTTGCCAACGGTACGCTGCCGGAGTCGCAGCTAGTCGAGTCTCGGCACAAAACTGGCATCCAGACGACGGTGTCGACGAGCGACGACGATGGCCATTCGATCGAACGGATCGGGATCGAATTCCCGTGATCCGAACGCCGGACGTGAGATGACCAATGCCATCGCGCAAGCCGACGTTCGATGAACTGGACGTTCGTTGCGAGTCATTTCCGCGAGCGGTAGCATCGCCGCCGTGTTCGTAGTTCCGCCTTCAGGCGGTGACCGCGTTCCGCCTGAAGGCGGGACTACAAACTTGAGGAGCGTCTCATGTCTGCATTCGTGCCCCGTCGTGACTTTCTCAAATCCACTCTCGCCGCGTCGGCTGCTGCGGCTTTGCCGATGCAATTCGCTCGGGCCGACCAGACAAAGAAGCCGAAGCTGCGGATCGCGGTCAAGTACGGGATGATCAAGCACGCCGGCTCGATTGAGGACAAGTTCAACCTCATCAAGAAGCTCGGCTTGGCCGGGGTCGAGGTGGACAGCCCCAGCGGGTTGAACAAGGCCGAGGCCAAAGCCGCCGCCGCGAAAACCGGGATCGTGATTCACGGCGTCATCGACAGCGTCCACTGGCGCGACACGCTGTCGAGTTCCGACGCCGACGTCCGAGCCAAAGGGTTGGCCGCTCTGAACGGGGCCATCGAGGACGCCGCGTTCTTCGGCTGCGACACCGTGCTGCTCGTCCCCGGCGTCGTGAAGGATGACGTCACCTTCGAGCAGTGCTACGAACGCTCGCAAGCCGAAATCAAAAAGGCACTGCCGTTGGCCGAGAAGCACAAAGTCAAAATCGGCATTGAGACCGTCTGGAACAATTTCATCACCAAGCCGGAGCACCTGATCTCGTTCGTGGACGATCTCAACAGCCCGTGGGCCGGCGCGTACTTCGATTGCAGTAACATGCTCAAGTACGGCGTGTCGTCCGCCGAGTGGATTCGGAAGCTCGGCAAGCGGCTGGTGAAGTTCGACTTCAAAGGCTACAGCCACAAAAACAGTTGGTGCAAAATCGGCGAGGGTGACGAAGACTGGCCGGAAGTTCTGAAAGCCCTCGGCGAAATCGGCTACGACGGCTGGGCCACCAGCGAAGTCGGCGGCGGCGGCGAGAAAGAATTGGCCGACATCACAGCCCGGATGAAGAAGGTGCTGGGGTTGGCGTGAGTGTCCTGGTTGATCGGGTTGGGGCTCAACCGCATCAATACGGTCGCTGTGAGCCTGCGGCTTCCTTGTTGACACAACCGTATTTGGACCGTCAAATCTCAACTCACGCATCAGTTACGGTCGATTTGAGAGATGCGTCTCCGCGATCATTCTCGCCAAACAAACTCCACGATGGAACCTGCCCATGCTGACGATTCTTGGACGTGAGCGCCACAGCGATGCAACTCAAGGGACGAGTTTTTGCGACCGGATGTCTCGCCGATCGTTCCTGACGATTGGCGGCTTCGCGATGGGCGGTCTCGCTTTGCCGAGCGTCCTGCAAGCCGAAGCCGAAGCCGACGCACGCACAGGTTCGTCTCACAAAGCGATCATCAACATCTACCTGCCGGGCGGACCGTCGCACATTGATTTGTGGGATCCGAAGCCAGACGCTCCGGCGGAGATTCGAGGCGAGTTCCGGCCGATCGCGACGAACGTGCCGGGGATCGAAATCTGCGAACTTTTTCCGCGTATGGCTCAGATGATGGACAAGTTCGTGCCGGTACGGTCGATCTCGGACGCGGACGGATTGCACGACGGCTATCAGTGCATGACTGGGCATCGCAAATCGGATCGCAAGCCGCCGGGAGGTTGGCCGGCCGCCGGGTCGTGGATTTCCAAACTGCAAGGCCCGACGAACGGAGCCGTCCCGCCGAACGTCGCGCTGATGTACACGGTCGGCAATCGCACTTGGGGCGAGCCGGCCGACGGCGGCTTCCTGGGAGTCTCGCACACGCCGTTCAATTTGCTCGGCAGCAAAGCTCGCAGTTCGCCGGAAGGAATGGTGCTGCAAGGCATCTCGCTGGAGCGGCTGCAAGACCGCAATCAACTCATGAAAGCCTTCGACGGCTTCGTCCGCGCGGCCGACGGCAAAGGAGTGATGGAAAGCGTCGATGTCTACACGCAGCAAGCGCTCGGCATCCTCACGACCTCGAAGCTGGCCGAGGCTCTCGACCTCTCGAAAGAAGATCCGAGCGTGCTGGCTCGGTACGGCAAGAGCGACGAGAAATTCATGCGCGACGGCGCGCCGCGTATGATCGAGAACTTCTGTGTGGCTCGGCGACTGGTCGAGGCCGGCGCACGCTACGTCTCGCTCAACTACAGCCGCTGGGATTGGCACGGCGGCGATGGGATGAACTTCCCGATGTCGCGTGAAGAATTCCCGCTGCTCGATCAAGGCTTGTCGGCGCTCGTCACCGATCTGCACGAGCGCGGCCTGAACAACGACGTCTCGATCGTCGTCTGGGGTGAGTTCGGCCGCACCCCGAAAATCAACAACAACAACTCACGCGATCACTGGCCGCAGGTGTCGTGTGCGATGCTCGCGGGCGGCGGCATGAAGACCGGCCAAGTCATCGGCCGGACGAACCGCAAGGGCGAGCACGCCGTCGAACGCCCGGTCAAGTTCCAAGAGATCTTCGCCACGCTCTACAAATCCGCCGGCCTCGACGTTGGCCGAGTCCGCATCTTCGACGGATCGGGAGTCCCGCAGAACCTTGTTGATGACGGCGTTCAGCCGATGCGTGAACTGGTCTAGGTCTTTGGAGTTGCCATGTCGCACTCTCGTCGTTCCGTTCTTCAGGCTGGCTTGACCGGCGCGTTCGGATTGTCATTGCCGGGACTGCTGCAACTGCGTGCATCCGCCGGTTTGGCATCGCGGAAGACCGCTGTGATTTACGTCGAAATGGCCGGTGGGCCGACGCAGCATGAGACGTACGACCCGAAGCCACTGGCTCCGGCGGAGTATCGCGGGCCGCTGAACGCGATCGACACGGCGATTCCGGGCGTGCAGTTTTCTGAGTTCATGGCCGAGCAGGCGCGGATCATCGACAAGCTGGCGGTCATTCGGTCGATGCACCACACGAACGGCAGCCACGGGACCAGCAGCCATCTGACACAGACCGGCTACTACCTGCGAGACAATCAGAATCGCGAAAACGAAATGCCCTGCTTCGGCTCGATCACCACGAAGCTGCGCGGGGCGAATGAGTCCGGCGTGCCGGCGTTTGTGTCGATTCCGACCAGCATGCGCTTCGGCCGAGGCGCATGGCTCGGCAAAGGCTTCAATCCGTTCGAGACGGTGAAATCGGCCGACGACAAAGCGTTTGAGGTCGCGAACCTTACGCTGCTCGGTGGATTGACGAATGAACGGCTCAGCGATCGCCGCGCGTTGCTCACCGGCTTCGGCGAGACTCGACAACTGATCGACCGCGAAGGAGTTGCCGATTCGATCGAGCAATTTACTCGTGAGGCGTTCGATCTCGTCACTGGCGAGCGCGCACGCACGGCCTTCGACATCTCGAAAGAGTCCCCCGAAACGCGAACTCGGTACGGCATGAACTCGCTCGGCCAAAATATGCTGTTGGCTCGACGGTTGGTCGAGCACGGCATCACGGTCGTCACCGTGCGAGCCAGCACGCTCGGTGGCTGGGACGATCACGGCAACATCGCCGACGCAATGAAAAAGAAAGGCCCCGGCTTCGATCAAGCGGTCGCCGCCCTCATCACCGATCTGCATGATCGAGGACTCGACAAAGACGTGCTCGTCGTTTGCATGGGCGAGTTCGGCCGCACTCCGCGTGTCAACAAGGGAGCTGGCCGCGATCACTGGGGCCAAGTCATGAGTTCCGTGCTCGCTGGCGGCGGCTTGAAGGTCGGCCAGGTTATTGGCTCGTCCGATTCAACTGGTTCGGTCCCGAAGGATCGGCCGTATCGCCCGGAGAATGTGCTCGCGATGGTTTATCGCCATCTCGGCATCGAGTCGAATCACACGTTCAACGACAATTCCGGCCGACCGCGTTTCGTGCTGGAAGAACGCGGCCTGATTAAGGAATTGGTGTGATCGCTTCAAAAAGTGAAACAACGGCTGTCGGCAATCGGCATTCTGATTTCGGCCGATCGCTGATTGTCGAAAGCCGATTGCCGTGATGCCGTTTGTTTCATCGACCACACGGCCAACGGAGCAAGAGATTCCGGCATTTGTGTCACAGCTTCAGCGTGGCCTGCACCGGTGCGACATCCTTGGAGCCAGCGTGTTGGTCGCGGTCTCCGGCGGCGCGGACAGCGTCGCGTTGTTGCGAGGACTCCTGCAACTTCGAGAGCCACTGCAGCTAACTCTGCGAGCCGCACATCTGAACCACCAGTTGCGCGGTGCCGACGCCGATGCCGACGCCGATTGGGTGGAAGCGTTGTGTCGGCGGTGCGATGTTCCGTGCGACATCGAGATTGCGCCGGTTCGTGCACTTGCCGAACAAACTCGACGAGGAATTGAAGAGACCGCTCGCGATGCGCGGTACGACTTCTTGCGAACAACCGCGGTTCGTCGCGCGTGCGATGTTGTCGCTGTCGCGCACACGGCGGACGATCAGGCGGAGACCGTGCTGCATCACATCCTGCGTGGCACCGGCCTAACCGGACTGCGCGGCATGGAATGGTCACGTAGTCTCAGCGATTCGACGCGACTCATCCGACCGATGCTCGTGACCTGGCGAACGGGGGTCGAACAATTCCTGGTCGAACTCGGCCAAGACTTCCGTCAGGACGCGACCAATCAAGATGTCTCGCTGACTCGCAATCGTCTGCGACACGAGTTGTTGCCCCGGTTGGAGCAGGACTTCAATCCGCGCGTGCGAGAGCATCTCTGCCAACTGGCCGAACAAGCAGCGGGTTGCGAAGAGGCCAGTCGCATCGCCGCTGACACGTTGCTCGATGCCGCGTTGCTGGATCAGTCGGAGCACGTTGTGCGACTGCAACGCGAAGTGCTGGTGAAGGTATCGCGGTCGCTGACGCGAGAAGTCTTTGTTCGGCTGTGGCAGCGTGTGAATTGGCCTCGCCAAGCCATGACGTTCTCGCACTGGGAACGCTTGGTGGACTTCGTCGAATCCGATCAGCCCGCCGCGATTGACCTGCCCGGTCTAATTTCGGTTCGACGCCGAGCGAACATGCTGGTGCTTCAACGCGAGCCTTGAGCCGGCGGAAAACCGTCCCAGCGGATGTTCTCGAACAGCCGCCACAGTTTCTCGGCTCGCGCGGGATTGAGTTGCCGGACGAATGCGATTCGACCACGCAGATGCGCGGAAAAGTCGGCGTGAGCGTCGCGGTTTTGCGACGACGGGCCGAGTTTCACGCAATTGTACAGGATCGCTTTCAGCCGATCGAACTCGTCACGCCGGATGTTCGGCTTCGCGTTGACGACGACACCGGTGACAAGCTGCCGATGTCCGCGCCGCACGACTTTTCGCTTGCGGTGATTCAATCGAAAGCGTTCCGAGCGGACGATCTGCTCGGTCAGCGGGATCACACAGCGGAGCGAAAATCGAAAATCGTCCGATCCCGACAGCGTCAGGTCGTCGGCGTAGCGCGTGTAGTTGCCGCCGAATTTCTTCAACAGCCCGGACAGCCGCACGTCCAAGCCGAACGCGGACAAGTTTGCGAGGGCAGGCGACGTCGGTGCTCCTTGCGGCAAGTGCCGGCGGACATACAGCGACTTCATGGCCTCGTCGCCATCTGGCACCGCCAGCGACCACGGCACGGCGGAGGTCGTCAGCCGCCCCAACCAAATCGCCGCCTCACGGCAGTAGCCCATCGAACGGAAGATCGCGACGACTCGGCTGTAGGTCACGTTCGCGTAAAAATTCTGCAAGTCGAGCTTGATGACCACCGCCTGTCCGACATGCGGCCGTGCGTTCGAGACAATCGACCGGCCCCGCACAAACCCGTGCGCCGCGTGATGCGCCGGAATCTTTTCGAGGATCTCACTGAGAATCTTCCGCTGCGCCGCCTTGAGCGTCTGCTTCGGAGCCTCGATCAACCGCCACTGCGTCTGCACCGGCCGACTGTTTGGCGATCCGGCCTCCAAACTCGCCGAACGTTTCTTGACCCAACGATAAACGTAGTGCGACCGCTGCTCGTCCGCCGGCCGCCGATCCGAAGTGCTGCGATGCACGAGCCACGCGAGTTCGCCAACTCGGATGCCGAGCCAATCGGCCAATCTTTGCGGCGTGTGGAAAACCGGCAGGTGGTACGACGCCAGCAGCGAGTCGTCACCGTCGAGGCTGAGATCCAAGTAGTGGCACCTGCCCCATAATCTCCCCGTTGGAGTGAACGACGAAAACAAATAGGGCGACGTCTTGGACGTCACCGGTTTCGGAAATGGCCGCTCGATCGCAGATGGCTTTCGGCGGCGACGACTCGTCAACCGAACTCGGCGTTTGGGTGTGCGCTGTCCGACGTCCGACACTTGCCCTGCCGACGTCGCACCGCCTGAGCGGCCACTGCCGAAGAGCCACTTCAGAATTCGGACAAGAAGATTCATCCAGGTCGTGTCGCGATATGGCTCTGAATTCAAACGTGATCGGCGGGTTGCTCAACGGGTCCAGTAGCGTACCGACGTGCGAGAAAAACTCCTCTCGCGGTGCCGGTACGGCAACGAAATCAACACAAGCAAACAACCGCGGGGTATCCCCGTGGCGTTGTTGAGCCGCCGTCAAAGCAGCTCACCAACAAGGCTTGGGCAACCCACCGACCATGCGCGGAATGTAGCGAGGCCGTTTGTTGGCGGCAAAGAACACCAAAAAACGTCAAGGCGGACCACGCTCATTTTCTGGCGTGAGGCTTCTCATTGCGGTCTTTTTCGTTCTTTCCGGCAGGGTCACTTCTTGTCACCGTCTTTCGCTCGGAAGTCCCCCGCTTCGACGATCACCAGTTTGGTTGGGTCGAGATATTTGCGGCAGGCTTTGACGACGTCGGCGGGTGTGACTTTCTGCACTCGGGCTTCGAGATCGGCTTGGTACTTCAGCGAGCGTCCCGCTTCGAGCGACTCTTCGATGATCGCGGCGAGCTGCGCGTCTTCGGTGCGACCGACCTGCTCGCCCTGAAGAAAACCTTGCTTGGCAGCGTCGAGCTCTTCGGCGGTCACACCCTCTTTGAGCATCAGATCGAGTTCCTCGCGGATCGCCTTCTCGACCTTCGGCATGTTGGCCGGGTTGCAGATGGCGTAGACGTAGAACAGCGTCCGATCATCGACGGCGGGGACTTGCAGGCCGCTGCCGACTCCGTAGCTGAGTCCGTCTTTCTCACGCACGCGGTTGCCGAGTCGTGACGACAGCGAGCCGTGACCGAGGATGAAGTTGCCAAGATTCAGCGCGGCGAAGTCAGGATGATCGTCCTTCAGCGGGAAGACGAGTCCCGCGAAGTACGTCGCGCTGGCCTTGTCGGGCGTTGCGAGCGACTGCGTGTTGCCTTTCACTTTGATGTCCGACTTTCGCACGATGCGCTTGTATTCGACTTTTGGTTGCCAGCCGTCGAAGAGTTTGGCGATCTGCTGCTTCGTGGCTTCGGCGTCGAAGTCACCGATGACGGTCAGCTCGCCGTTTTTTGCGCCGAGCATCGTTTCGTACAACTCGCGGATCGTCTCCAGCGAGGTGCCTTGCAGCATCTCGACTTCTTCGGGAGCCGATGGAATGTAGCGCGGATCGCTGCCGGCATACGGGTTGAGCTGCTTTGAAACGGCCGACTGAGCCAATGCGGTCGGATCGGTTTTCTGCTTTTCGAGGCCAGCAAGCTGCGCGTTCTTCAGCGTCTCAAGTTCCTTCTCGGCGAGTGCCGGTTCGCGGAGGACTTGTCGCAAGAGGTCGAGCGCAGCGGGGAGGTTTTTCTTCTTCGTCTTGAGCGTGAAGGTTACGACGCCGGGCTGACGCAGCGACGCGGTCGCGCCCAGTTCGGTGAATTGCTTGTC
The DNA here is from genome assembly GCA_003669125.1 of Planctomycetota bacterium. Classification (GTDB taxonomy): domain Bacteria; phylum Planctomycetota; class Planctomycetia; order Planctomycetales; family Planctomycetaceae; genus SXKJ01. The sequence continues at coordinate 3,536 of QWQF01000191.1, read as the reverse complement.
GAGGGCGTCGGTCAGTTCTTGCCGCGACAACTTCTTCGTGCCGCGAGCCATCAGCTTCGGCAGCAACTCGGCGGCTTTGGCTTTGTTGGTGAGCGACTCTTCGCTGCCGAATCGCAGCGTCAACCGCAGCGTGACCGCTTCGCCGCGAGTCTTTTTGGGCAGGAACGCGGCCTTCAGGCCGGTCGGCAGAGTGACTCGTTCGGTGCGGGCTTCGATCTTCAGTGGATCGACGTCGAACGCTTCGCCGGCGGCGACATCTTCGCGGCCTTTGTAGTCGCCGATCATTTCCGCCAACGCGGGGGTCGGCGGGACGCTGATTCGTTCCGGGGTTTTGGCCGGCAGGTACATGCCGACCGTGCGGTTGTTCTGCCGCAGGTACGACGACGCGACCTTTTGCACGTCGGACTTCGTGACTTGCTCCAAGCGGTCGCGGTAGACGAAGTACAGCCGCCAGTCTCCTTGCGAGGCCCATTCCGACAACTGAACCGCCAGCCCCGCGCTGTCGGCGGCTTGCAGTTCGCGTTGTTTGAGCAGACTTTGTTTCGCTCGCGCGACGTCGTCGTCAGTAACTCCATCGAGCGCAACTTTGTCGATCGCATCCAGCATCGCTTCGAGCACGACTTGAGGGTCGTTCCCCTTCGCGACCTCGGCCATCAACAGCAGCACACCGGGATCGTGCAGCGCGAACGCGCCGCCGGTCACGCTCGCAGCTTTCTTGGTTTCGACCAGTGCCTTGTAGAGCTTTCCGGAGGGAGCCTGTGTGAGGATTGATTCCAAGACATCGACCGCCGCGAACTCCGGATGCGGTCCCGACGGGATGTGAAACACGCCGCCGACCACGGCGACGTCGCCGACTCGTCGCAGGGTCACGATCCGCTCGCCGTCTTGAGCGGGTTCTTCGGTGTAGGTGTTTTCGAGCTGGCGTTCTGGCTTGGGCATCGGGCCGAAATACTTCGTGGCGAGCTTGAGGGCCGACTCCGGTTCAAACTTCCCGGCGACGACGAGCATCGCGTTGTCGGGCTGGTAAAACTTTTTGTAAAAGCGTTTCAAGTTGGCGACGGGGACACGCTCAATGTCGGCTCGGTTGCCGATCGTGGACTTGCCGTAATTGTGCCACTCGAACGCGGCCGACAGCATTCGCTGCATCAGCACGGATTGGGCGCGGTTCTCGCCGCTTTCGAATTCGTTGCGGACGACGGTCATCTCGGACGCGAGGTCCTCGGCCTTGATGAAGCTGTTGACCATGCGGTCGGCTTCCAGCTTGATCGCGAATTCGAGATTTTCGTCGCTGGCCGGCAGGGTCTCAAAGTAATTCGTGCGGTCGAGCCACGTCGTGCCGTTGTACTCGGCCCCGCGATCTTTGAGCGCCTTGGGGATGTCCGCGAACGTCGGCGTCCCTTTGAAAACCATGTGCTCGAGCAGGTGAGCCATGCCCGCTTCGCCGTACCCTTCGTGCCGCGAACCAACAAAGATCGTCAGATTCACGGTGACGGTCGGCTTCGACGCATCGGGGAAGAGCAGCACCTTGAGACCGTTTTCGAGCTGATACTCGGTGATCCCCTCAATCGAGGTGACCTGCTTCGGTTCGGCGGCTGAGGCCGAGAGAATCCCCCCGAACGCCATCGAAACACAAACCAGCGCTACGCTGATCTTCGATTTGAAATTCTTCATCGCCATGACACACGTCCTCCTATGAAGTGCCTCACTGATCTCGGTCGGCGGAGCAAAGTCGCGCACGAATGAGGCGGACTCTAGCAGCGTGAGGTCGTGTCGAGAACGTTCGCTACAAGCCGACAGAGCGCAGAATATTGATCAGCTTTTGCTGCCGATCACCCATCCGGGTACTGACGTCGAGCCAGCCGACTCGGGTCTTCAACGGCGCGGCCCAAGGCGGGAGCGGCCCGGAATCAAGCCGCACGAATAAGCCCTGATCGTCGTGGCTGATTTCGTCCGGTTGCCGGATCGCTCGCAGTTCCGACTCGGGAAACTGCGTTTGCAATGATCGCAGCACGGGATCGACCGAGCGGGCAAGGTCCAAGATCTCCACTCGAAACGGCCGGACCAACAGTCGATCTCGCAGTTCGGCGATTGTTTGTCGCTTCTCCGGATGCACGAACGTCGGGAGTAACTCAAACAGCGGGTCGAGCACGAACCGTCGATACCAGCAACCCGAATGCGGAACCTGCAATACGGGCGGGTCGTTGATGACTTCGTCGCCGAAGAACAGCAAATCCAGGTCGAGCGTGCGTGGTCCCCATTCGATGTGGCGTTCGCGACCAAATTGGTTTTCGACGGCCAACAGGCAGCTCAACAGCTCTCGTGCGGAGAGCGTTGTCTCCAATTGAGCGACCGCGTTGGTGAATTCCGAGCCAGCAGCCGATCCCACTGGAGTCGTTTGGTAGAGCGAACTCCAGCGGTCAACTCGCACTCCGGGTGACTGCGACAGCGACTGCAAGGCCCCGACAATTGTCTGCGGCACGTTCCCCAAATTGCCGCCAAGGCCAATCAAACAGGTCGTCATCAATCATCCCATCGTGCGGTGAAACAGTTCGTCGGAGACCTCAGAACTGTGAATGCTGTGGCTGGCAAACCGCCTCCGTGAACGCCAGAATGCCGCTCTTCTAAACACGGGTTTGTCCCAAAATGTTCGTTAGCTCTCGCGCGAGATTCCCCAAGTATGGCCAAAGAAGAGGCAATCGAAGTTGAAGGCGTTGTGGTGGAGGCTTTGGCCAACACCCAATTCCGCGTCAAGCTGGAGAATGGCCATCTCGTCATGGCTCACGTTGCCGGCAAGATGCGGAAGCACTTCATCCGCATCGTGCCAGGGGACAAAGTAAAGGTCGAGGTCTCGCCGTATGACCTCAACCGCGGTCGCATCATCTTCCGCGAACGCTAAGCCGCCAGCTTGATGACGACCCATGCCGAACGATTCCACCGCCGAAGTGCAGCTGTTTACCGATGGCGCATGTAGCGGCAACCCCGGTCCTGGAGGCTGGGCCTGCATTCTTCGGCATCCGGCGACCGGCAAAGAAAAAGAACTCTCTGGCGGAGCAGCCCCGACCACCAACAACCAAATGGAGTTGATGGGAGTCATCTCTGGTTTGGAATCGCTGACACGTCCGACCGTGGTCGAGGTCATCACCGACAGCAAGTATGTCGCTGACGGCTGCACGAGTTGGATGCCAAATTGGAAGAAGAATGGTTGGCGCCGCCGCGAAGGAAGTCGTTGGGCGGAGGTCAAAAATCTCGAACTCTGGCAGCGTCTGGATGCGCTGCTCGCCAAGCATCGAGTTCGCTTCACGGTCGTCAAAGGACACAGCGGTCACGCCGAGAACGAACGCTGCGATGAACTCGCGGTCGAAGCAGCAAGGCAGTTCGGCTGAGTGTAGATGAGTCATTCGGTGACTCGACTACTGTTTCTTCGCCGCACTACCGGCCGAATAGCGTGTTCGTTCTTGGAAGATCTTTTTCATGCGCTGCTTCGGATAGATGCGAACGACCTTGCCTTTGTAGGTCAGGCGGCCCTGCTCGTCGTT
>QWQF01000120.1 GCA_003669125.1 Planctomycetota bacterium | reverse complement strand
GCGACCCACGAAAGGTTTCTCAAATGGCAATGCGACGCGAGACTCTAGGCGGCTTAACCTGCCGCATCATCAGCCGGCTTCCGGAGGGCGTGCCCCCCAAGTTGGTGGTGGTGCTGTGTCACGGTTTTGGTGCGCCGGGACACGACTTGGTGTCGATCGCTGACGAGCTGTTCGCGTTGTGTCCCGCGCTGGCGGATTCGGTGGAAGTGATCTTCCCCGCCGCGCCGCTGAGTCTGGATCACCTCGGCATGCTCGGCGGCCGAGCGTGGTGGCACATCGACATGAACGAACTGATCGGAGCAATCGAGCACGGCAACCTGCGCATCCTGCGCGACCGTCGTCCCGAAGGGATCGACGAAGCTCGCGACGCGCTGCTTGGAGTGCTGAACGACGTGCAGAAAAAGACAAATCTGCCGCACGGCCGTTTCGTGCTCGGAGGCTTCTCACAAGGTTCGATGCTCGCCGTCGAGGCCGCGATCAATTGGTCCGAGCCTCCCGGCGGGCTGTGCCTGTGGTCCAGCACGCTGGTCAGCGAAGCTCAGTGGCGGACGAACGTGATTCGCCTGAAGGGTCTCCCGGTTGTGCAGAGTCACGGGCGTCAAGACCCGATCCTGCCGTTCGCCGCCGCGACCGCTCTGCGTGAACTGCTGATCGAAGCCGGAACGAAGGTGAACTTCATCGAGTTCGACGGCCCGCACACGATCACGCTCGCCGGCTTGGAAGCGCTGGTTGAGATGCTCGAACGACTGGTTTCGGAGCCAACGTAGGTCAGCCTTTCCAGGCTGACCCGATCAGCGTTTGCCGACGCGGATCAGGCTGGAAAGACTGGCTAACCGATCTCGCGAAGCGGGAAGATGTCCACGCTCACGCCGGGACTGAAGAGGACGTGAGCCGGTGGAGTCGTGACGTTGATGCCGGCGGCCGACAGCAACGATTGCTCGCAGCGGTGCAGCGTCGCGGTCTGCAACGGATACGGCCGATGATGCACTTGTCCGCGAGCGATTCGCCCCGGTGCCAATTCGGTGAAGAGCAGATATCGCTCAGCCAAGAAGAACTCCAATGTTCCAGGCCGAGCTTCCCCGTCTGGCCCGCCGTCCGGCCACCAATCGCCGATCTCGGCGACGACATCGGTCTGACCGAGCGGAGGCAGCAAGCGCCGACTGCGGTACTCGATCTGCGTGTCACGTCGCGCGATCGACATCTCCGCGAAGAAATATCTCAGCCGCCAACGCCAGCGAGCGACTCGCACGGCCAAAGAATTCGCCGCGTCCAAACTGAAGAACCACACGCCTGGCTCGCCGCGGCAGGTGACGTAGGTGCGGACGTTTGTCTCGTGAAAGTTGGAGACTCCTGGCAACGCGGGAAACCACCACGGCCGCACGCCCGACATGTGAAACAGCACCAAACCGATCCAGGCCGAACCGTCGAACTCGTCGATGGCGACTTCTGCTGGCAGCAGCGGACGAAGCTCGGCGGCGGGAATTCGCCAATGCACGAACAGCAGGTCTGACCAAGTCTGATAGCCGGCGATTGAGCCGGCGGGGCGAATGCGTGGGGCGAGACGATCAATCTCCGTTGAGGAAGTCATGGTGAACGATCCGCGATTTCCGATTTGAGAGGCACGACCCGGTTCAACACCGCATTCGGAGAACGAACGTAACCGCTTTTCAATCGGTGCAAAAGAAAACACACCGGCGAGTGGCCGGTGTGTCGTGACTTTCGGGTGCTGTCCGCAGTGTTCAGATCGGCGTCGAAGATCGTCGCCGTCACACGCTCACAGTTGCCGAGGCACCCAGTGAATCTTTTGGATTTGATCGCCCGAACCCGCCGCGTTGTTGCCGGGGGCCGCTTCGGGCGTCGGAGCGGGAGCCGTTTCCGCCGGCGGAGCAGGTGCCGGGTTCTGATGGTTCGGACCCATCGGGTTGTAGAACGAATCGGTCGTCACGCCAGTTCCACAGCTCGCACAGCCACCACCGACTGGAGGAGCCGACGGCACGGTCGAGGGGGTCGAGTGATTTCCGCCACAGCCGGCGCATCCACCGGGAGCTGGTTGCGGGACACTGCCGGTTCCACTGCACGAGGCACAGCCCCCTCCTCCGGGAGCCGGAGCGACGCCGCTGCCGCCGCAACCAGCACAGCCGGTCGAGGGCATCGACATCATCGGAGCACCCCCCGCGCAGCCACTGCATCCGCCAGCCATCGGCATCATGCCCATCGCGGGTTGTGGAATCCCTTGCCAATCATCGCCGGTGTAGACCACCGACTTGTCGTAGCCGTACATCGCGGCTTCGGAGTGGACTTTGGACTTTTTATGCCTGCGATGATGCCCGCAGGCGCACGCGGGTTCTTGCTCGCATCCGCAGTTCGATTGGCCACCGCAGTTGTTGCAGTTGCCACCGCGGAATTTGTCTTTGAGTTTGTGCAGACACGAACGATGTCCACAGTCCGTGTTGTAGCCCGTGTCAGAGCTGGATTGGCAGCTTGTCTGACAGGTGTGACAGCCAACCGCGCTGATCGTCAGCAGCAGTCCCAAACAGAATCGCAAAGCGGTCTTCATGGCGTTCCTCAAGGCGAGGGAGTGAGCGGTTCTGAGTGATCCAACAGGGATTCGCAGAATGCTCACAGAGTCCCCGCCGAACAAAACCTTCGGCGGCTTGCTACTTCCATCGACTTGAAGGCTTGGGAAACTTTACGGATTGTCCGGGTTGTGCCGGCGATGAATTCGGAAGGCGGAAGTCGGAATGAAGTTCGTGTTTCTCTTTCCTACTTCCGCCCTCCCACCCCAGCGGCTTCCGGCAAAATCGGCAGACTTGGTACGGTCCATCCGTGATCGCGAGCGAAAATCCTTTCAGCAGCAGAATTTCACGGCTATCTTTCTGCCCGTGTCCCATCGTCCCGAAGCGTTCCGCGCGGGAAGTCGTCATGGCAAACTTGGTCGAACACCCTCCGTTTCAGTCGTCCGGCGAACTGCCGGTCATCAGCCCCGAGCGAGCCAACGACATCGACCTGAAGCACGAGCGGGTCGCTCAGTTTCTGAAAGAGAACCGCCTCGCCGCTCTGCTGTTGCAGCGGCCGGCCAACTTGGCCTGGTTCACCAGCGGAGCGGATTTCACGCGTCACGGTTCTTCGGAGACGACCGCGTCACTGTTTTTGCTTCCGGAAGCTCGCGTCGTTCTGACGAGCAACGTGGAATCGGCGCAGCTCTTTGAGAGTGCATTGGCCGGTCACGGATTCCAGCTCAAGGAGCGGCCGTGGCATGAGCCGCACTCGGTCTTGGTGAACGACGTTTGTCGCGGCCGACAAGTTGGCAGCGACACAGGCGTCGGCCGAACAACCGATGTCTCCGCGAAGTTGCTCGATCTGCGATTGCCGTTGAACTCGCTGGAGTGCGAACGACTGCGCGAACTGGGCCTGCACGTCGCGCATGCCGTCGAGGCGACCGCTCGCCATTTCGAGCACGGCATCACCGAGGCGGAGATCGCGGCGCAGTTGGCGCATCGACTGCTCAAACACAAAGTGTTTCCGGAGCGCATTCAGGTCTGTGCCGACGGCATCTCGAATCGCTTTCGGCATTGGATTCCCAGCAGCGAACCGGTCGAACGCTTCTGCTCGCTGACCGCGGTCGGACGTCGTGATGGCTTGTGCGTGGGAGTGACTCGCACCGTCTGCTTTGGCGAAGTTCCCGATGAGTTGCGTGCATCATTTCTCATCGCGCTGGTGACGCAGGCGACGGGGATGTACTTCTCGCAAGCCAACTGGACGATCCGCGAAACCTGGAAGCGAGTGGCTCGCATCTACGAGAAGTTCGGGCACGCGGAGGAGTGGGAGTTTGCCGATCAAGCGGAAGTCATCGGCTACCAGCCGAGTGAAGTTTGCGTGACACCGAACAGCGACTTTGTGTTGCGAGCGGGCATGGCGATGTTCTGGCATCCGTCGGTCGGCCCCGCCAACATCGGTGACACGATGCTGATCGGTCCCAACGGACTGGAAGTGCTGACTCCCACCGAGCAATGGCCGATGTCCAAGGTCGATGTCAAAGGCGCACCGATCTTGCGACCGGACATTCTGCAACGCACGGTTTGAGCAAAGGCTCTGCTTGAGACCCCCACTGGCGGCCGGTATAACCGCCCCGCTTCTCGGTTTCGATTCTGAACGATTGCGGACGTGCTCGTCGCATGCGGTCAGTGAGCCGGTGCGTTGTGGCGGCACGTCCTGACAGGAGGGATGGGGCACGTGTCGTGACTACACGCCGACTTCGGCAAGCGTCTATGACCAAGCATGGTGTCACAAGTGGATCGAAAGTCAAAAACGCGGCTTCGATTTGGGACGCGCCGCGATCAAGGATTGGGACAAGCGGCACTTCAAGAAGTTCTACCGCTAGTGTCATTGGTTGCATCTGACCGGCCGTCTGTTCTTCGAGGAGTTCCCGGACGAGCACTTCAACCGCGCGATGGACCCACGCGATGAACTCGAATGACAAGTGGTCGTTCGGTTTTGGGATGTATTCGAAAACCTGGAGATTTTCAATTGTGCGCACGGATGCGACTGGCCGACGTCGCGGGTACGAGTGGTGCTCTCGGATCTGCGGATCAACGACGCTCGGTTCCGTCCGCTCGTCACCTGAGCGGAGTGCTCCAGCATGACGGATCGTGACGAGCCGACCACACAGAATGGCGGTCTGTTTTCTGGGCTGAGGGTTGTCAGTCTGTGCACGTTGCTCAGCCGAGTTCTCGGCTTTGTTCGCGAGATGGCGATCGCGGGCTTGTGGGGACTTAGCCCCGTGTCGGATGCGTTCGTGGGAGCGTTCCGGATTCCGAATCTCGCGCGGGCGTTGTTCGGCGAAGGGGCTTTGAGTGCCGCGTTCACTCCGCTGTTCGTGCGCGAGCAAGAACAACACGGCCGTGATGCGGCGATGCAGTTGGCCAGTTCGGTTTTCGTCTGGTTGGGATTGTGGCTGACGGCTCTGGTGGCAGTTGCCGAGTTGGTGCTCGCCGCGACGATTTGGCTCGCACCACTGAGTGCCGAGTTGCGGCTGTGGCTGGTGCTCACGGCGTTGATGCTGCCGTACTTGCCGTTGATCTGCCTGACCGCGCAGATGGGAGCCGTGTTGAACGCGCTCGGCCGCTTCGCGTGGCCCGCGCTGTTGCCGGTGTTGTTCAACGTCAGTTCGCTCGCGGCGATTTGGGTGTTGCAGCGATTCGACCTGACGGCGGAAGTCCAGGCACATTGGTTGGCGGGCTTTGTGGTGCTGACCGGCTTCTTGCAGTTGGCTGCTCCGTGGCCGCAGTTGTGGCGACTGGGCTTTCGGCCTCGCGGCAACTGGATTGCGATGCGCAATCGAATACGGGAGCTGCTGCGGCTGATGGCTCCGGTGGTCATTGGCTTGTCGATCACTCAGGTCAACACGTTTTGCGACACACTGATCGCGCTCGTGATGTCTCGACCGCAGGAGGTGCAGGAGGTTCTGTTGCCCGACTGGCGACCACTCGAATTTGGAACGGCCTCGGCGTTGAATCTCGGACAGCGGCTGTATCAGTTTCCGCTGGGCATCCTGGGAGTCGCATTGGGGACGGTGATCTTTCCCGTGCTGACACGACATGCCGAGCGCGGCGATTGGCAACGTCTGCGCGATGATCTGTCACTCGGACTGCGACTGGTTTTCGTCATCGGACTGCCGGCGAGCGCCGGCTTGTGGCTGCTGGCCGAGCCGCTGGCGGTCGTGCTCTTTCAGCGCGGGCATGTCACCGGCGCGAATGCTCGGCAGATCGCCGAGATGATTGCCGCCTACGGCCTTGGCGTGTGGGCCTTCTGCGGTCTGTTGATCGTGCAACGCGGCTACTACGCGATCGGCGATCGCATCACGCCATTGAAGATTGGCCTGTCGGTCGTGGTGGTGAACGTCGTGTTGAACTTCGGATTGATCTTCGTGATCGGCGGCCGAGGTCTCGCCTTGAGCACATCGCTGTGCGGCATCTTGCAGTTCGGGCTGTGCTTGCTGTTCATCCAAAGCCGCGTCGGCCGGTTGCCGTGGTGGTCGCTGGCGAGCAGCGCAGGGCGAGCGGTTCTCGGAACGGTCGGCATGACGGTGGTGGCCTCGTGGGTGTTGCAATGGCTGGCGGCGGGAGCGGTGAACTCGTCGGGCCGCCTGCTGCAACTCGGCGTCACGATCCTGGCGGCGATCGCCAGTTACGCCCTGCTGGCCGCGATTCTGCGGCTCGACGAGTTCTGGATGCTGTTACGATCGCACCGAGACGCGGAGTAATTCCCGCGTCGATTGGGAACTCGCTACACGTTGCCGGATCGGCTCGATAGATTGCTGCGGTCGCTGACGGCTCAAGGTTTCACGATCAGCCGCGAATCGCTCGCGGTGGAAACTCGTCCCGACAACCGATTCCTTTCTGGAAGACCGACTTCATGAGCACCGACACTCCTGCGAATGCCCCGGCCACGCCCCCTGTCCCGCCCGTGATCGCGACGGCACCTCCCAACAGCGACGCCGAAGCGGCACCGAGTTCGATCTACCTCGTCTCGTACCCGAAGATCATCTTTTTGTATCCGACACTGATCTTCGCGTTTCTCAGCGGCCTGTTGATGTGGGGCTTGGGAGCCGACGCCCAAGGCAAGTCAGGACGCGTTGAAGAAATCGTCTCGCTGGTGTTCCTGATGCTCGCGGCCACCAACTTGGTCGTGCTGTCATTCGACTTTCCACGCACGACCTCGTTGACCCTCTTCTTTGGCTTTTCGGCGGTCGTGATGGGGCTGGTGCTGCTGCTGACCAATCGCCCCGATTTGATCGGCCCATTTAAGTCGTTCTTCGAATTGTTGAAGCCGCGAGCCAATGCACCGTTCTACTTCTTGTTCTCGTTTCTGTTGAGCGTGCTGTACATGGTCGTCTGGCTGCTGGTGCGGTTCGACTACTGGGAAGTCCGGCCGAACGAACTGCTGCACCATCACGGATTCATGAGCGACCTCGAACGCTTCTCTGCTCCAAACTTGCGGATCAGCAAAGAGATCAACGACGTCTTCGAGTACATGTTGCTGCGATCCGGCCGGTTGATTCTGCACCCGACCAGCGAGCCGCGTGCGTTCGTGCTCGAAAACATCATCAACATCAATCGCAAGGAAGCGCAGATCACCAAGATGCTCGGCGCCTTGCAGGTTGAGCTTCGCACTCCAAAGGCGTGAGTGTTCGTGGGCCGCTTGTCTGCGATGCGTGCGAAGTCGTCGGCAGGCTCACGTCACCGGAACTGCTCGCCGCCTGATCCTCGAACAACGCGAGACGCATGAAAGGCTGAGTTCGATCGAGTGATTGGAAAGGGGCGGGTTTTTACCGGAGGGCTCCGAGCGTGCGAAGAGCGGTTCGCGGTGAACACGGACGGCGGATCGGCGTCCGGGAGGTCTTCTGACGGCGGCAAAAGACCTGTTTGGCGGCGGCGGGCTGGGGGAGCATCACAGGAGTCTTTTCGCGGAATCGTCGATCGTGCGTTGCAGTCCGTCGGCTAGGCTGACCTGCGGACGATAGCCGAGTTCTCGTTGTGCGGCGGAAATGTCGGCCCACGAATCCTGGATGTCACCGGCTCGCGGCGGGGCAAAGATCGGATCGAAGCGGACGTTGAGACGCTCGCAGATCTGTTGCAACAGATCCCTGACGCTTAGCGATTGACCGCTGCCGACGTTGAATACCTGGCCGCTGACATTCGCGGCCCGGGCGGCGAGCAAGTTGGCGTCCACCACATTGCCGACGTACAGAAAGTCGCGGGATTG